>NZ_JAGXJM010000008.1:0-312136 GCF_019091445.1 Streptomyces sp. GbtcB7 | reverse complement strand
CCGGCCCAGCGCCTTCAGCGGAATCGACCCGGAGACACAGACGACGGGGACGTGCTCGCTGTACGCGCCGGCGACACCGTTGATCGCGCTCCAGGAGCCGACGCCGGGGGTCACCACGAGCCCCGAGATGCCGGTGAGCCGCACGTAGCCGACGACCGCGTAGGCGGCATTCAGCGCGTTGCAGGTGCCGACCCACGTGAACTCGCCGAGTTCCTCCATCTGCTGGAGGAACTCGAGGTTGGAGTCACCGGCGACCCCGAACAGGCGCCGGATGCCCGCCTCCCGCAGACGGCGCAGCAGGAAGTCGCCTATGGTCATGGTCGAACGCGCGGTCGTGATCGTCATTTCGTTCCCTGTCTCGCGGCTTACTGAGCCCCCTCATGGCCCCCTCGTGTCTCTCCCAGGCAAACCTGACCGGAGCGCCCACGCGACCCGGCGGCAGCCGCCGGAGTGACCAGGCGGGAGGTCTCTCGCGGCGCGTCCTGAGCACTCGCGAGGGCGCCGCTCGGAACATCGACCCGCCCGTCGACCGGCTCATTCCGACGGGCGTCCGTCGCGGTGGACGACCGTGATGAGGCGTTCGGGGCCACGGGTCTCGAGTTCGTCGACCACGGCGACGGCCAGGTCCTCGGCGCTGATCCACGATCGCCCGTCGGCGCCGGTGAGCAGCGTGTCGGTGCCGCGCCGATAGCGGCCGGTTCGTTCACCGGGCTCGAGCAGGGCCGGCGGGCTCAGGTAGACCCAGTCGGCATCGGCATGGGCCTGGCAGGTCCGCAACTGAGCTGTCCCGGCAGCGGCGACGGCCTTCAGTTCGGCGGGGACATACGCGCGGTTGTCGGCGACCCGCAGCTGTGCGGCGACATCCAGCACCGTGCGGGTGACGCCGACCAAGAACCCCTGGTCGACCGGAACGGTCCGCACGGTCAGCACGACGGCGTCCAAGGCGCCATTCGAGACGCCGTTCGAGGCGGAGCCTGCAAGCGCCTCGCGTACGGCGTACGAGTCGTTCGCATCGACCGCGATCGGTGTCACGTTCGGGTCCTCACTCGCAGGCTTCCGGGACAGGGCAAGCACCCGGTGTCCGCGTGCGCCGGCCTCGGTGATCACCCGGCTGCCGACCATCCCGGTGGCGCCGAGCACGGCGATCGTCATGCCTGTCTTCATCGGACCCGTTCTCCTCGTATCTGGTCTTCGCGCATCTGGTCTTCGCGCATCTGGTCTTCGCGCATCTGGTTCGGGGCATTGAGCTGCGCGGCGAGCAAGGCGGCGAGGGCGAGGACGAAACCAAGGGTCTGCGGCAGGCTCAGTGACTCGCCCAGCACGATGCCGATGACCGCGGCGACCAACGGAGACAGCAGCACCAGCGGTGCGGACGCGCCGACCGGCAGCTTGCCGATCCCGCGGAACCAGAGCGTGTACGCGATCAGCCCACCCATGCTGCCGAGCCACAGGCAGCCGCCGACCGCTCCGGCGTCGATCCGCTGTGGCACCCCCTCGACCGCGAGGGTGAGCGGGAGCAGCAGCAGGCCGCCGACGGTCAGTTGCCAGCCGGCCACGACCCCGCCGGCCATGTTGGTCGTATGGCCGAGGCCGGCGAGCACCCCGACGGCGTCCAGTCGGGCCTGCGGACCGAGCGCGGCGAGACCGACGCCGATCACGCCCAGCACGGCCCAGGTCAGTCGCCAGGCCGTCGGCCGGTCGCGGAGCACCGCGACGGCCAAGCCCGTGACCAGCAGCGGCTGGGCGGCATCGAGGGTGGCGGCGACACCGCCGGGGAGTCGTTCGGCGGCCAGGAACAACAGGGGCATCCCACCGATGTTGAGCAGGCCGAGGACGGCGGCCTTCCACCACCAGTCCCCTCGCACGCGGGGGCGAGGGCGGTCAGTGCGATCGTGACCGTCTGCTGTGTGGACGAGGTCCGCAGCCGGCCGGGTGATCGCTCGGTCGAGGAATGCATGTGATGAAGTCTCGGCATCACGCGTCATGAGTCCAACGCATGCTTGCCATGTCAGCCATGAACGAGAACGATCGATGCCGCGGTCGATGCGACGATTGACGCGTGGATCTCCAGCAGATGCGATACGTCGTCGCCGTCGCCAAAACCCGCAACTTCACGCGCGCGGCGGAGCGTTGTTTCGCGGTGCAGTCGTCGCTCAGTCACCGGATCGCGAGCCTGGAACGGGAGCTCGGGGTCAAGCTGTTCGCCCGCTCCAGCCGCCGCGTGGAGCTGACCGGCGCGGGAGCGGCGTTCCTCGTCGGCGCGCGCGAGTGTCTGGCCGCTGCCGACCGCGCGGCCGCCGACGCCGCCGCCGCGACCGGCGTGGTACGAGGCCGGCTCGCTGTCGGCGTGATCGTGACCACGGCTGCCGTCGACGTGCCCGAGCTGCTGCAGCGGTACCGCGCCCAGCACCCGGACGTCCAGGTCGCCCTCCGCTCCGGACGCAGCGACGAACTGGCGGCGGCCATCCGGAACGGCGACCTGGACATCGCCTTCCTCGGCCTGCCGGAGAGCGAACAGCCGTCCGGTGTGGAAAGCGTGGTGCTCGATCACGACGAGCACGTACTGGTGGTGCCGACCGGGCATCGGCTGGCGGGTGCTTCCCGGGTCACGCTGCACGAGATCGCCGAGGAGACGTTCGTGGACTTCGTGGCCGGGACACCCGCCCGGGCTCAGTCCGATCAGGCGTTCGCCGCCGCGGGACTGGCCCGCGACGTCGCGTACGAGGCCGGCGTCGTCGAGCTCATCACCCGACTGATCGCGCGCGGGCTCGGCGTCGCGCTGCTGCCGTCGGCGTTCATCCGGCCGCCGGCCGCCCACGACCCCGAACTGGCGTTGGTCCCGGTGGTCGACGGGCCGCATCGCATCGAGTATCTGGCGTGGAGCCGTTTCAACCCCAGCCCGGCGACCCGAGCGATGCTCGACGTCCTCGGGGTCGGTCGGCCGTCCACAGTGTCCTGACCCGCAACGGCGGGGAGCAGGCCCGCACGGGCGGCGAAGAGTTCCCGTAGCGGCCGAATCGACAAGGACAGCACGCTCGGTCACTACGACGCCGCCCGCGATCGGGGTGTCGTCAGTCGTCGGCGCGGACGAAGACGGGCTTGAGGTGCTTCTCGGGCAGTGCGTCGGGGAGTTGCTCCCAGTCGAGGACGTGGGAGACGACCCGGGCGGGGTCGACCCGGCCGGAGCGGGCGAGTTCGAGGGCGTCGGGGATGTGGTTGCGGACGTTGTCGCGGGCGACGCGCAGGGTGACGCCCGTGAGGTACATGTCGAGGAGGGGCAGCTCGCCGGGGCGGAAATGGTTGCCCGCGGACTCGCAGAAGCCTTCCGGTGCAAGGGACTTGACGGCGAGGGCGAGCTGGTCGACGCGGCCGGTGGCCTCGACGGCGAGGTCGAAACCATGCCGTACGGGCTCGGTCGCCGCGGCCGTACGGGCACCGAAGCTCTCGGCGATCCGGCGGTGTTCGGGGTCCGGGTCGACGTACAGGACGTCGGAGGCGCCGAGTGCGCGGGCGATGTCGCACACGTACAGACCGATGCTGCCGCGCGCGACGACCAGGACCCGGGCCCCGGGCCTGTTCTTCAGATGGGGTGCGACCAGGCGCCAGGACAGGGACCAGTTGTCACTGGCCGAGGCCATGGCGACCGGGTCGAGGCCCGCGGGCAGGGGTACGAGCATGGCGTCCGCGAAGGGCACGCGGACCAGGTCGGAGAAGAGACCGCCCCAACTACCGCCGATCGGTGCGCCGTACATGGCCATGTGCGGTACGGCCGTGCAGTGCGCGGTCAGTCCGGAGCGGCAGTTGTCGCAGCTGCCGCAGTTGATGGACCAGGGGACGACCACCAGGTCCCCGGGGGCTACGGCGGTCACGTCGTCGCCGGTCTCGACCACCCGGGCCACGCATTCGTGGCCCAGGGCGAATGGCGGGTCAAGGAAGCCGTGTCCGGCCAGGATCGCCGAGTCCACGTCGCAGGAGGTGGCGGCCACCGGAGCGACGATGGCCTCCCGGGCGGACCGGAGCTCGGGGTCGGGTGCCTCGCGCCATTCGACGGTGTGGCGGGCGACGTAGGTCAGTTCACGCATCGGCGCGCTGCCCCCGGTTCTCCTGAGCCAGTGCCACCAGGTCGGCGTAGTGGATGACCGAGCCGCCGGCGCCCCAGGTGCCGTCGGGCTGCTCGTGCACCAGCACCCACACCCGCAGCGCTTCGGCCTGGGAGAGCCCGGCGGCCTCGAGCACGGTCCTGGTGGCGTCCTCGACCAGTCCGGCCTTGCGTCGTTCGGACAGGGCACCCTGCGGAACCGTGACGTCCACCAGGAAGCGGGGTTCGTCGTCCTCGGCGGTGGTCTGCGCCCCCTCGGGCAGCTCGACCAGGTAGCTCCACGCCTGGGCCCGGAAGAACGCCGTGTCGGGCGCTCCCTCCCAGCGCAGCAGTACGGCGGCAAGGTCGCTCCGGACGCTCGCGCGTCCCTCCTCGGTGAGCGAACCGGCCGGAACGGTGAGCCGGATCAGCGGCATGACGAAGTCTCCCTCGGGCTGTGCGCACGGTCCATGAGCGGACCGCGAAGCGTCTATAACAGTCGTTATAACCGGAGGCCACGCTAGACTAAGACGAGCGTTATAACCAGAGGGAGCACGGTCTTGGCCAAACCCAGCGCGCCGTCGCGCGAACGCATCGTGGCCGGTGCGGCCGACATGATCAGCAGGCGCGGCCTGAACGGCACCAGCATTCGCGACCTGGCCAAACACGCCAAAGCGCCACTCGGCTCGACGTACCACTACTTCCCCGAGGGCAAGCAGCAACTGGCCACCGAGGCGGTGCGGTACGCGGATGCGGCAGTCACCCGCGTCCTGCGCAAGGAACTGGACGCGGGCCCGGTCGCCGGGCTGCACGCCTTCCTCGCACTGTGGCGCGGCATCGTCCTCGCGAGCGACTTCCGCGCGGGCTGCCCCGTGTTGGCCGTCGCCGTCGAGGAGCCGCCGGCCGACGAGACCCCGCCCGCCCTCGTCGCCGCCACCGAGGCGTTCGACCGCTGGGAGCAGTTGCTCGCCGAGGCGCTGCGCGAGCACGGCGCCGCCCCCGACCAGGCTCCCGGGCTCGCGACCCTCGTCGTGGCATCTGTCGAGGGCGCCATCGCCATGTGCCGCGCCAAGCGCACCATGGAGCCCCTGGACCAGGTCGCACGGCAACTCGAAGCCCTGATCCTCGGCGCGCTCGACCAGCCGGCGTGACAGGCGTCCCGGTGCGAGGATTCGGGATGCCTGCCCGGACAGTCCCTCGACGCCGACAGGCCCTCGGCGTTGACAGGCCCTCGGCGCCGACAGCCCCTCGGCGCTGAAAGGCCCTAGGCTCCGACCGCCATGCGGATCGCCTTGATCTTCTCCTCGGTGAACACGCCGCTGTCGAGGAGGGAGAGGACGGAGAGGACGCCGCCGCTGGAGCCCCAGCTGCCCTCGTCGATGACCCGGAAGTTGACCCACCAGGCCGGCGACGGCGTCGACAGGCCGCAGGCTTCGGCCATCGCGGCCAGGACGCGCTCGACGACCTCGGCCCGGACCTCCCGGCGCCAGTCCCCGTCCATGACCGCCACGTCGATCACCATGACGTCGAGCCCCGGACCGGCGTCCGCCAGCAGACGGCCGCCGATGGCCATCATGTCCGGCGCGCGCTCCACGAAGTGCACCTGGAAACCGACTCGCGCGGCCGGCGCGAACCGGCCGACCTCGGGCACGAGCACCGCGTCCGTCAGCGTCTCGGCCAGCGTGCGGCGCTGCTCCAGACTCAGACGCCCTGTGGGTGTGTTCACGGTGATGATGGTCACGACCACCTCCTATGACGTTCGTTATAACGCGACTCCACCTGCACTATAACGATCGTCATAGAGGCCGGCCCGGGAGGGGTTTCCTCCCGGGCCGGCCCTTTGTGTTGGTTCGGTCAGCAGAACGCGGGCGGGATGCTCTGCTCGTACTGGAAGACGTTGCGGGGGTCGTACTTCGCCTTGATCTTGCGCAGCCGGTCGAAGTTGGATCCCCAGTAGGCGGTCTCCCAATCCTGGATTCCGATGTTCGGCACGTTGACGTAGGCGCCGTTCACGTACGGCCGCAGTGCCTGGCTGAACTCGGCGATCCAGGCCTGGGCCTGCGGGGTGAGAGGGTCGCAGACACCTGGCTGTCCTGTACGAGTCCCCCAGCCGGCGCCGGGCTCGGAGTAGAAAAGCGCGTCGCGATGCGGGAACGCCGTGCCGCCGCGGGGGCTCTTCCTGACCGCCCCGCCGAAGGCCTGGGTGAAGAAGTTGCTGTCGTCCGTGGGGGCGTCCTGCATGAATGAGGCGATCAGGCTGATCGCTTTCTCCGGGAACGGCTTTCTGGTGAACTGCGAAAAGAACTTCCAGTTCGCGGGCTCGTCCTCGGTCGGAATCTGGAATCCCGCGTACACGTCGCCCCAGTTACCCACCTGCACCGAGACCTGGGGGTCGCCGACCGACAGAATCGGGGCCAGCAACTCGTTCGCCTCTTCCGGCGTTCCTTCAGCGAGGACCGCGAACAGCAGGATCTGGTTCTTGTGGATCTCGACCTGGGTTCCGAGGCGGTTGTCGGCGGTCGGCGCCGTACGCTGCCATGCGTCGAAGACCCCGTGCAGGTCCCCGATTCCCTCCCACGTGGCCTGCACATAAGTGACGCTCTTCAGCGGAGCCGCTTTGTAGGTGAGTGACGTGACGATCCCGAAGTTGCCGTTCCCCGCCCCGCGCAGCGCCCAGAGCAGGTCCGAGTTGTTGTTCAAGTCCGCCTTGACCACCTTGGCGCACTCGGCACCCGACGCGACGACGACCTCGGCCCCCACCAGGCTGTCGCAGGCCATGCCGAGGTAGCGGGTGAGGAAGCCGAAACCGCCGCCGAGCGTCGCACCGGACAGACCCACGGTGCCTTCCGTCCCGGTCGTCACCGCGAGGTCCTTCTTCGCGAGCGTGGTCACGGCCTCCAACTGGCTGAGCCCGGCGCCGACCGTCGCGATACGAGAGGCGGTGTCGATGTGGACCGACTTCAACTCGCTGATGTCGATCACGATGCCGTTGTCCACGTTGGACCAGCCCTCGAGGCTGTGGCGCCCGCTGCGCACTCGCAGCGCGACGTCGTTCTGCCGCGCCCACGTCAGGGCGTTGACCACGTCCTGGGTGTTCTGGGCGAAGACGATGACCAGCGGATAGTGAGCGAAGAGCTCGTCCCAGCCCAGGCTCGCATTCGGGTACCCGGGGTCGTCGGGACGGACGATGCGGCCGGTCAGCGTCGCCGGTTTGCATTTCGCGCCCTCGCCCCCTTCGGTCGCGGCGCTCGCTCCCGGGGCTTCCGCTGCCGCGACACCCGAGAGAACCACCGCGCCGGCGCCGGCCGCCGCCGTCGCCTTGAGCAGGCCGCGACGAGAATAGTCGTGCATGGTCAGTTTCCTCTCGACCGGATTGCGCCGGAATTTAACCAAGGCGATGGGAACCGCAGATTAACAAGGGTGACCGTGGCCGTTTTGTCCGACACGCTAATCGAGGAAGAGGGCGGCATACCGAAGGAGGATATGTGCGAGAGGGAATTAATCAGCCTGTCGTCGATTTCGAGTATTTAGATCCTCTCATCCTGAATCCACCGACTTGATTTCTGCAGATAAAAAGACGGACGGCCCGGGTGTGGAACCCGGGCCGTCTCAGGGGCATCTTTCAGGGGCCGACTCGCAGGGGCAACTCAGCCGCGGTGGCTCGCTCGGGCGAGTGCGGGCACGAAGCGGAGGGCGTCGACGGTGCCCACGCCGGTGGCCATGTCGTAGCCGTTGACGGCCTTGTAGCCGGTGACGCCTTCGTAGCTGTTGTTCGTGCCGTCGTTGACGTCGACGACGCCGGCGCTCTTGTCGTGGTGGGCGGAACGCTTGGAGAGCGCGTACAGCGCCTCGTTGATGTTGCCCACCCGGTGGCCGGCCGCCTGGTCGGCGAGGGCGACGATGCCCGAGAAGAGCGGACTGGCCTCACTGGTGCCGCCGGTGACGTCCCAGCCGGTGGCGGTCGGGTCGAAGCTGGAGTAGATCCAGGCACCGCCGTTGACCGCGGCGGCCAGCGACACGTCCGGGGTGCCGCGGCGGGCGCCGACGACGTTCTTCACGCCGTTCTGGAAGGCCGGGCGGGAGAAGACGTGGGACTGGCCGCCGCCGCCCGAACCGTAGTCGTTGTAGACGCTGTCGGGCTTGACGCGCTGACCCTTGTCGTTCAGGTGGAGTTGAGTGCCGCCGATGGAGGTGACCAGCGGGTCCGAGGAGGGCCAGGAGTTGACGCGCTTGTTGTAGTAGGTCTTGCCGTCCGCCTTCAGGTCGGTGGCGCCGCCGTCACCGGAGGAGGCGAGAACGGTCACGTGCTTGCGGTTCGCGTCCTCGAAGGCGTAACGCAGCTTCTTGATGCTGGAGAAGTCGCCCTTGTCGAAACCGGGGAAGGTGTCCTCGGTGGCGCCGAAGCTCTGGCTGATGACGTCGCCGACGCCATGGTCGATCAGGTGCTTCTCGGCGTCCATCATCTCCGGCAGACCGGTGGTGCCCTCGGTCTCGGCGACCGCCGTCTCCACCAGGACGATCTTGGCGTCCGGCGCGACGGCGTGCGCCATCTCGACGTCCAGGGTGGTCTCGCCCGCCCAGCCGGTCATGTCGGCGTTCTTGGGATCGAAGACGGGAACCTTGCCCCACTTGACCACGTTGACCTTGGTGCTGCGCAGGCCGAACTGCTTGCTGTAGACGTCGAGATCGTGCTGAACGGTCGGGGAGCCGTACGAGTCGACGATGACGATCGTGCGCCCCTTGCCCGTGATGCCCTTCCGGTACAGCGCGTTGAGGTCGTACGCGGTGCGGTACTGGAGCGGGTTGTAACAGGCGATGTGCCACTTGGCCTGGCACTGCTCGCAGGAGAGCGGGCTGGCCACGTCGCGGACGAGGGTGTGCCCGGCGATGGCCGGGACGGCCTTGGTGTGCGGTACGGCGGCAGGCGCGGCGGTGGTGACGCCGGCCAGCGGAGCGGTCGCCAGCGCGGCGACGGCGAGGGCGGCGGTGGCGGCCGTGGAGGCCGCGATGCCGCGCCCGGTACGGGATATGTGCATGAATCCCCCTGGGTGGTCCTGAGTTGCACGAAGTGGTCTCCGTGCATCTCATCGAGTGAGACATGCACAGGACAAGACCATTGAACTGTCGATGCCGAACCCTTTACCCAAACAGCACCTGCGGCGCGAACGGCCTGCTTGGCCAGCACATTCACGGCGTGCGGACCCGCCGGGTGCGCGGCCGGGCGACGATCGCCCGGGGCGCCGTCGTACCACCACCCGTCAAGAGCGCGGCGTCGGCGGCTGCAGGTCGAACGCGGCCGTGTTCAGCGAGCGCCGCATGGCCAGCGCGACGGGCCGCTCGACGAAGCGGTGCACGAGGTACGACAGGACGATCAAAGCGGTCACCGTGGCCACGACCAGCGCCGAGGGATCGATCCGGTCGCCGTAGTGGTGGGCGACGGTCATTCCGATCGTGTCGTGCAACAGGTACAGCGGGAAGGTCATCGCACCCGCGACGGTCAGCCCGCGCCAGCGGATCCGACGGGTCCCGCCGAGCGCGATGGCGCCCATCACCAGGAAGAACAGCGTGGTCACGAGGATCAGCCAGCCGCGCCACGGCGTCCACGTGGCCCAGTTGACGCGGCCGCCGTGGGGTGCCAGCAGGAAGTGCAGCGCCAGCAGCCACGACATGGCGACGATCCCCCACAGCAACGGCGTCGGCCGGTAGCGGTGCATGAGGTAGAAGGCCATGCCCGCGATGAAGTACGGGGCTGACGTCGGGTTCACCATCAGCGTGAGCAGCGGGATGTGGGCGCTGGGCGCCAGCACCGCGGCGACCGTCCACAACCCACAGAAGATCACCACCCGCTGGTGGGTGAGGCCCTTCCACACCACGACCGCGAACGTGAGGTAGAAGCAGAGTTCCGGCCAGAGCGTCCAGTAGACCGGGTCCAGGTTGGACACACCGAGCGGGGTCTGCAACATCGTGAAGTTCGCGAAGAGCACCCGCGGGTTGGGGTGCCCGAACGGGGTGTCGGCGAAGTAGATGACGCACGCCGACACCACGATCGCGATCCAGTACATCGGGTACAGACGGGTGACGCGTGAGATGAAGAAGTCACGCGGGGTACGCCCCCACGCGCTCATGCAGATGACAAAGCCGCTGATCAGGAAGAACAGATCGACACCGAGCCGCCCGAAGGCGAAGTAACCGTGCGCCTCCGGGAAGGTGCTCTGGTACGGGCGCCCCCAGACGACGACCATCGCCCCGGGGGTCTGGCCGACGAAGTGGAAGAGGACCACCGACAGCGCCGCCAGGAATCGCAGCCCGTCCAACGCGGCGAGCCGGTCCCCGCGGGCGCCCCGCCTGACCGGGATCACCCGTGGCGCGGGGGCCGCCTGCGGCAACGGCGCTTCCTCCGCGACCGCTCCCTCGAGCCCCTGTCTCGTGGCCACGCCGGCCAGTCCCCTGCGATCGTCCGCCTGGGTCATGCGTCCCCCGTTCCAGGGTCGTCCTTCTTTTTCGGACAGGCCGCGGAAGCCCCCGATCACATGCCCGACGGTCAAATGACAAGGTTGCCGGATTTGCACCCTTCAGGCGGGGATGACGGCGCCGCCGAGGCCAATGGATGGCGCGTACCCACGGTCCACCGTGCGATACGGGCCTATCGGTGTGAGCCAGGCCGCACACGGCGGGAGGCCGGGGCGGTGGCGTGCGGAATCTCGCGGAGCAGCGGGTACGACTCGCCCGCGAGCCGGATTCAGATGCCTTCGGGTTCGTCGAGCGCGGCGAGACGCGTGGCGTGGTCCCGGTGGACCTCGGCGATGTACGTGACGACGGAGCCGGACTGCTGTTCCAGGGCGAACATGACATCGCCGTAGCAGGCGTGGTCGAGTACGGCGCTTACGGCTCCCCCGACGGTCAACGGACCCGTGGCCACCTGGTCGTTGGAGAAGACGCGGCCGGGTCGAACCCGGGCGTACGCTTCAGCACTCGCGCGCGAGAGCCGTCGATGACGGCTAGTTCGTGTTCCTTCCTCAGGGGGCGGCAGCCGTTCCCCCGGCCGCGGCGGGTCCTTTGCAGTGCCAGTGCATGATCGGCCGGACAGGCCCTAGAGCAGGCCCAGGTCGCCGAGTTCCTTGTGGAGGTCGGCGCGTGGGTTGTCAGGGCGGGGCTGAAGGGCGGCGCGGGTGGTCGGGCCGGTGCCGCCGCCGGCGCGGGTGTCCTTGGCGGGCCGGGGGCGTCGGTCCCGGAAGAGCCAGGCCCCGACGAGGCCGCCGATCAGGCCGCCGAGGTGTCCCAGCCAACTCACCCCCGGCGTCCCGGGCACCGCCACGGTGAGCATGTAGGCGAAGGAGGCCGCCATGACGACACCGATCAGCGTGTCGATCAGATGCCGGTCGAAGAGCCCGCGCACCACGACATAGCCGAAGTACCCGAAGATCAGGCCGCTGGCGCCGACCGTGTCCACGTTGCCCCGCTCGAGGAACCAGACCGTGAGGCCGCTGGTCACCACGATGAGCAGGCTCAGCCCGAGGAAGCGGACCACCCCTCGGTAGGCGGCGAGGAATCCGAAGACGAACAGCGGTCCCGAGTTGCTCTCGATGTGTGCCCAGTTCCAGTGCAGGAAGGGTGCGGTGAGGATGTTGGGCAGCGTGCCGATGTCGCCGGACACCACTCCGTAGTCCCGCGAGAGTGCGTAGTGGTCGGCGAAGTTCGCGAGCTGCGCCAGCCAGACCAGCGCCAGGAACCCGAACATCACGAAGAACGCCTTCCGCGCCTCCGCGATCATCTGCTCGGGACCCATCGGCCCCGCACCGACGCGATCCCGTTCCGCCCCGCCCATGGCACGCTCCCCTCCCCGGCGGATCCGCATCCGCTCCACGCCCACACCCCCAGAATGCCAGCAGCCACCGGGGCCCGGATCCCAACGGTCGGGGCCAGATTGTTGACGATTTTGTGTACCCATCCTACGGTCGGTAACCATCTCCCAGGAGAGCGGAGAACTCGAGGAAGCCCGAGGCGCTCCAGGAGCTCGAGACCGAAGGAGTACGTACGTGTCCCCAGCTACCGGCAGTGCCAAAGGCAGCGGCGCCGCGGCCAAGGAGCAGGCCCTCGTCGCGCTGCGCAGGGCCATCCTCGCCGGTGACATGGTGCCAGGACAGCGACTGGTCGAGGCCGAGTTGGCCGAGCAGTTCGACGTCACACGGGCCAGCGTGCGGGCCGCGCTGGTCGATCTCGCCGCCGACGGCCTTGTGGAGCGGATCCGCAACCGCGGGGCCCGGGTCCGTACCGTGTCCGTGAGCGAGGCGGTGGAGATCTACGAGTGCCGCATGGTGCTCGAGGGGCTGTGCGCGGCCAAGGCCGCCGAACGGGTCACCGATGCGCAGATCACACAACTCCTCGCGCTCGGCGAGCAGTTGCGCGCCGCCGTCCAGGCCGCCGAGCCCCTGAAGTACTCCGAGCTCAACCGCCAACTGCACGACTTCGTCCGGGACATCTCCGGCCAGGACACCGCCGCCGAACTCCTCACCCGCCTGAACGCGCAGATCGTCCGCCACCAGTTCCGGCTGGCCCTGCAGTCCGGACGCCCCCAGGTCTCCCTGGGCGAACACCTCGCCCTCGTCGAGGCCATCGCCGCGCGTGATCCGCAGCGCGCCGAGGCGGCCGCCCGTGCTCATGTGGCCAGCGTCATCGAGGCCCTGCGCGCCGTCGAGGGGTCCGGGACGGGCAGGGCCTGACCTCAGGGGGGACGGTCAGGCTCTCGGCCCCAGGGGAGACCGAGAGCATGTCGGGCCGGCGTTCCTCACGCCCGCCCGACCACCCCGCGAACGGGTCAGTTCTGGTACGTCTTGTTGCGGCCGGGGCCGCCGGACAGGAAGTCCTTGCCGGCCCCTCCGTGCAGGACGTCGTTGCCGCTGTTGCCGTACAGCTTGTCGTCGCCCGCACCGCCGTACAGGATGTCGTTGCCACGGCCGCCCTGGAGCAGGTCACGGCCCGCGTTGCCGTACAGCTTGTCGTTGCCGTCGTCGCCGAACAGCGAGTTGTCGCCGCTCGTGCCCGACAGGCTGTCGTCGCCCGCGCCACCGTGGCACTCGGCGCTGCAGTTGACGAGGGTGTCGTTGCCCGCGCCACCGTTCGCGCCCTCGTCGTAGACCCCACCGCCGCCGGAGAGACGGTCGTTGCCGCCCTGGCCGTAGAGGACGTCGACGCCGTGGCCGGTCAGGGTGTCGTTGCCCGGCCCGCCGTAGATCCTCGTGTACCCGCCGCTGGTGTTGCTGGTCGTCGCGGTGTCGTTGCCGTCGCCGAGGTCGACGATCAGGGAGTCGAGATCGGACGCCGAGGTGTTGGGCTCGGTCACCGTGCAGACCGCCTTGGTGTCGTCGCCGCCGGCCGGGCGGACGCAGCCCGCGCCGAGGGAGATCTTGACGGTGTCGTCGAAGGTGTAGATGAAGTCGCTCAGCTGGGAATCCGGGTCGAACGCACCGAGCGCCCAGGAGATGGACAGGTGGTTCGTCTGACCAGCGGCCGCCGTGTAGAATAGCTTCTGACCGACGACGACCGCGGTCGCGCTCTTGGCGGGCGCGGCCTGTGCCGCGGGGGCGGCGAGGGTGACGGCCACGGCGGCGGTGGCGAGCGCCAGCGCCCTCGGCAGAGCGGTGATGCGGCGACTGAACATGGTTGCTTCTCCTCCACGGGGCCCGACGGGCCCAACGGGGCCCTGGGGGCCGATGAGGTCCGCGCACAAGTCCGTGCGCGTGTGGTCATCCCGTTCGACGACGTCCTCCGCAGGGGAGTTGTGGCTCCGGTCGTACAACTTTTCGGCGTTCAGAGGGAGTTCACTTCTGGTTGCTTCTGTTGTGGTGTGGACACTTCCGGGCGTTGGCGGGGGCCCGAAATCAGCAGCGTCGCGGCGATCGAAGTGATCGCCATCACCGTCATCGCCGTTCCGGGCGAGGTGAGTTGGGCGACCGATCCCGCCAGCGCCGCGCTCACCCCCTGCATCGTGAGCATGCCCGAGGAGTGCAGCCCCAGGGCGTGCCCGCTCAGCTCGTCCGGGGTCAGGGCCATCAGGCGTTCCTGCTGGATCAGACTCGCCCCGAAGCCGACCGAGGCGAGGGCGACCGCGCCCGCCGCCACCGCCACCCCCGGCCGCAGCGCGAACAGCAGATAGGGCGTCGCCAGGAGCAACAGGAACGGAATGCCCAGGCGACCGCGGACCGCGGGCGGGATGAAACGGCCCGTCGTCACATCGCCCACGAACATGCCGAACGCCGCGAAGGCGAAGAGCAGACCCGCCCGGTCCGGGGCGTACGACACGTACAGGGACTCGCAGCCGACGATCAGACCGTTCGGGATCCACAGGAGCAGGTACGTCGTCCGGCGCGGGCGCGAGGACCACAGCAGCGCGTTGGTACGCCAGGTCTGCGCGATCGAGGGGCGGCCGGTGGCCCTCGGCTCCCGGCGGGTCATGCCGAAGCGGGTGATCAGGGCCGCCGCGAGATACAGGGCCGCCGCGCCCGCCAGCGTGATCCTCGGCGAGAGCACCGCCACCAGGACGCCGCCCGTCGCGTAACCCGTGATCTGCGTGAGGCCGTTCGCCATGTTGAAGACCGAACGGCCCAGCAGATAGCCGTCCTTGGACAGGATCTCGTTCAGCAGACCCCAGCGGACACCGCCGCCGAGGGACGAGAACAGACCCAGGACGAAGATCAGGAGGAACAGGCCCCAGACCGGAAGCCCCGGCGTCGCCATCACCGCCGTACCGACGGCGAAGGACAGGGCGATGCCCGTCATCGTGGCGCGCGGCGCCAGCCGGTCCGCCGCCGACAACAAGGTGGTCGCGCCGACCACCTGGGCGAGCTGCGGCCCGAACATGCTCACCGCCGGCAGCAGCGGCGAGTCCGTCGCCCTGTACACCAGCGTCCCGACGGCGAGGCCGGCGATCGTCGAGGCCGCCGAGTTGAGCGCGGAGGACAGAAAGAGAGGGGTGAACTCCCGGGTGCGGAAAAGGTCGGAGTAGCTGCGCATGCGCGGAGTCTCGGGTGGCGCCCGGCGTGGTCGTTATTGTTTCGCGGAGGAGCGAAACCACACAGGGCCATGGACGGCGAGAGAGAAGCGGCGGGAGGTGCGGATGGGCTGGTGGCAGATCAACGCCGACACCCTCGCCCGCACCCGTTTCGTGCTCTCCCCGCTCGCCGAGACCTTCGCCGCCGTCAAGCTGTTGCACGCGGGGACCGCCGCGCACCCCGGGGAGCGGGCCTGGCTCGACGCCCATCTGCCCGCGTACAAAAGACGGCTGGCCGGTGACCCCGTCACCGCGCTGCTCATACGGTCCGGGCTCGGGCGGAACTGGATCGCCGACTTCCTGACGCCGACGCCGCGCGGCGAGGCCGACTTCGAGGAGGAGGTCGCCCGGGTGCGGGAGGCGTCGGCCGTGGACGCGCGGGCCCATCTCACCGTCTCCCTCGCAGGGCCGCTGCCCGCCGCCCTGCACCGCGACGACCTCCCGGAGCGCGCCGCCGACCTGCTCACCCACGTCTGGACCGAGGCCGTACGCCCGTACTGGGACCGGCGGCGGCGCGTCCTGGAGGCCGATGTCGTCGCCCGGACCGCGCAGTTGAGCCAGGGCGGCTGGGCGGCGGCCCTCGACGCGCTGCGGCCGGGCACGCGCTGGCTCGGCGACAACCGGCTGCAGGTCAACCTCCACGAGTACCCGCCACGCGAGATCTCCGGCGCCGAGCTGATGTTCGTACCGATCACACCGCAGCGGCACGGCTGGGTGTCATGGGAGGAGCCGGACCGGTACGCCGTCGTCTACCCCTGCTCGGGCGTGCTCGCCGACACCGGTCCCGAGGCCGTGCCGGAGAGCCTGGGCGCGCTGCTCGGACCCGCCCGCGCCGGGGTCCTCGTCCTCCTCGACTCCCCCATGAGCACGACCCAGTTGGTGGCCCTGACCGGGCAGGGGCTCGGCTCGGTCGGACGCCATCTGAAGGTGCTGCTGGACGCCCGGCTGGTACGGAGGGGGCGGGCCGGGCGGTCGGTGCTGTACTCCCGTACGCCCGCCGGGGAGGTACTCGTGAAGGCCCAGCGGGAGTAGGCCGGGAGGAGCGGGTGCCCCCGGTTACCGGTGTGCCGGTCTACCGGTGCCGCTGGATGCGCGGGGCGCCGGTCACCGACATCATCAGCGAGTACAAGGACGTGGACGCCGTGATGAAGAGGCGGTTGTTCTTGGGGCCGCCGAAGGTGATGTTGGAGACCCTCTCGGGGATCAGGAGCCGGCCGATGAGGGTGCCGTCGGGGTCGTAGCAGTGCACCCCGTCGTCCAGGGCGGCCGCCCACAGCCTGCCCTCGTCGTCGAAGCGGATGTTGTCGAAGTGAACACCATTCTTTGCTTCCGCGAACGTTCTCCCGTCCGTGAGGGTGCCGTCGTCGCGGACGTCGAAGGCGCGGATGCGGGCGGCGCGGGAGTCGGAGACGTACAGCTGCCGTTCGTCGGGCGAGAAGACGACGCCGTTCGGCCCGTCGAAGCCGTCCGCGGCGAGCCGTACCTCGCCGGTACCCGGGTCGAGGCGGTAGACGTGGCACGCGCCGATCTCCGACTCGGCCCGGTGGCCCTCGTAGTCGCTCAGGATCCCGAAGTCCGGGTCCGAGAACCAGACCGAACCGTCCGACCGTACGACCGCGTCGTTCGGGCTGTTGAGCCGCCTGCCGTCGTAGCGGTCGGCGAGGACGGTGACCGATCCGTCGTGCTCCGTCCGGGTCACCCGGCGGTTGCCCTGCTCGCAGCTGATCAGGCGGCCCTCACGGTCCAGGGTGTTGCCGTTGCTGTTGCCCGCGGGGGTGCGCAGGACGCCGACCGTGCCGGTGGGCTCGTCCCAGCGCAGGATGCGGTCGTTGGGGATGTCGCTCCAGATCAGCTGGCGCCAGGCGGGCACGTACAGCGGGCCCTCGGCCCAGCGGGAGCCGTCGTGGAGGACCTCCAGCCTGCCGTCGCCGTTCGTGCAGCGGCCGGTGACGAAGCGGTCGTCGAGTACCTCGTAGATGCCCTTGATCGTGTTCGCTGTGGTCACGGTCGCGACCTTACCGAGCGGACGGGGACGTGGCCGGGCGGACGCTGAGCGCATGCCGGGCGGACGCTGAGCGGATGCGGGGCGGAAGACGGGCGGCGGCCGGGGCGACATCAAGCGGAGTTAGCATCCGTTTATGACTACTGACAGTTCAAGCAGTTCCGTGCTCGACGTCCGGATCGACTCCCTCCAGGGCGGCACCGCGGACCTCGGGCAGTACCGCGGCAAGACCGTGCTCATCGTGAACGTGGCCTCCAAGTGCGGGCTGACCCCGCAGTACGCGGGCCTGGAGCGGCTGCACGAGCGGTACGCGGGGCAGGGCTTCACCGTGCTCGGTGTGCCCTGCAACCAGTTCATGGGGCAGGAGCCCGGCACCTCCGAGGAGATCGCCGAGTTCTGCTCCGCGACCTACGGCGTCACCTTCCCGATGACCGAGAAGGTCGAGGTCAACGGGGACGCGCGGCACGAGCTCTACCAGCGTCTTGTGAACACCGCCGACGGCGAGGGCCACACCGGTGACATCCGCTGGAACTTCGAGAAGTTCCTGATCGGGCCGGGTGGAGACGTGGTGGCGCGGTTCTCGCCGCAGACCGAGCCGGAGTCGGCGGAGGTCGTGGCGGCGGTGGAGAAGGCGCTCGCGTAACTCCGGGTTCCGCTCCGGAAAGCCGTGGGTTGACCTTGCCCCTGGGGCAGGGAGCAGCGTCCTTTGTCACCGGGCGGAAGGCGCCCGGTGACGGAGGATGGGCTCGTGCGACAGGAACTGCTCACGATCGGCGCGTTCGCCGCCCGCGCGCGGCTCTCGCCGAAGGCGCTTCGGCTGTACGACCGGCTCGGACTGCTCGCTCCGGCCCACGTCGACGAGGTCAGCGGATACCGCTACTACCGCGCCGACCAGGTCGAGCGCGCCCGGCTGGTCGCGCTGCTGCGGCAGCTCGACATGCCGCTCGCGCGGATCGCCGAGGTGGTGGAGGTCGGGGCGGCGCAGGGCGCCGTGCTCCTCGCCACGTACTGGGCGGATGCCGAGGCCCGGTTCGCTTCGCAGCGGACGCTCGCCGAGTACCTCCGTGGACGGCTGTCCGGGAGGAGTACCGACATGTACGGGAAGTT
The DNA here is from genome assembly GCF_019091445.1 of Streptomyces sp. GbtcB7. NCBI lineage: Bacteria > Bacillati > Actinomycetota > Actinomycetes > Kitasatosporales > Streptomycetaceae > Streptomyces > Streptomyces sp. GbtcB7. The sequence continues at coordinate 293,902 of NZ_JAGXJM010000008.1, read as the reverse complement.
CGTGGTCGAGACGGTGGATGTGCCGGAGCGGGTGGTGCTGACGGAGAAGCGGCACACGTTGGCGGATGAGCTGCCGGTCTGGATTCCGGCCTCGCTGGGTCGGCTGGAGGACGGGGCGCGGGAGTGCGGTGGGACGACCGGCTCGCCCTTCGTCGTCTACTACGCCGAGGTCAGCATGGAGAGTGACGGGCCCGCCGAGTCGTGCGTGCCGGTCGCCGACGAGGGGGCTGCGCGGGCGTGGGCCGAGAAGCGGGGGCGGGCGTCGGGGATCGGGGTGCGGGTGGAGCCGGCGCGGCGGCTCGCGTACGCGCGGATCACCAAGGCGCAGGTGGCTCATCCGCAGATCATCGCCGCGTTCGAGGCGGTCGAGGCGTGGATGGGGGAGCGGGGGCTGTCGTACGACGGTCCCTGCCGGGAGGTGTACTTCGCGGACTGGGATGCGGCGGGGCCGGAGGACGCGGTGTGTGACGTGGCGTTTCCGGTGAGGTGAGGTGAGACGCGGGCTGGGGCGGGCACCGGAGGGTTCTCGCCCCCGCCGCCCCTACCCGTCCCATCCCTGGGGGCTGCGCCCCCAGACCCCCCATCGGCCTGAACGGCCTCGTCCTCAAACGCCGGACAGGCTGAAGGTGCGGGCCGGGGTGGGCGGGCCATCGGCCTCGCCCTGAAACACCGAACGAGCCCGGGCTTTAGGGGCGCGGGGAACTGCGCGACCAGCCCCCACCGACCCGCGGCCGAAGAACCTCCGGCAGCCGGGCATGTGGGGCGCAGCCCCACCCCTAGGGGCGCGGGGAACTGCGCGACCAGCCCCCACCGGCCGTCAGCCGAAGAGCCTCCGGCGCATCCGTCAGGTCAGCGCAGTTCCTCGGGGCACGGGGTTCCCCGGGGGAGTTGGTACGGGGCCGCCAGGCGGTAGGTGCCGGGGGCGGGGGCCAGGAGTTCGGTCCACTTGTCGCCGGAGGCGTTCTCCGCGGTTTCCATGAGGCAGCCGTTGAGGTTGTCGTACGTCTTCGGCGTACCCTCCGCGCGGTGCTTGGACTTCTGCGTCTCCTGCGGAGCCTTCACGCTCTTGCCCTTGGCGTCGACGAGCCCGAGCCACGGGGAGTACGGAATGCGGATGAGAACGCGGCCCGCCTTCTTCACCTCGATGGTCAGTTCGCCCTGCTCCGCCCGATCGACGACGGCCGGCGGATCGGCCAGCGGCGTGGGATCCGTGACCGAGAAGAGCTGCCAGTTCGCGTCGCCCCAGATCTGGCGAAGGTAGGGCATGCCGCGCTGGACCAGCTGACGCTCGCGTTCGCCGCCGTCCCCGTCCGGTTCGCCCTTGGGCAGCACCACGTAGTGGACGGCCCAGCGCTGCAGCCACTCGTGGTAGTTCGCGGAGTTGAGGGTGTCGTCGTAGAAGAGCGGGTTGCGCTCCATGTCGGCCTGGCGGTTCCAGCCGCGGGCGAGGTTCACGTACGGCGCGAGCGCGGACGCCTCGCGGTGGGAGCGGGCGGGGACCACCTCCACGCGGCCCTTCTCGGCACCGACCACCTGGAGCTGGTTCACCAGCGGAGCGAGCTCGCGGGCCCAGGACGCCGCCGGTGTCGTATGGATGATGTCGTCGACCGACTTGAAGCCGATCCACCCGACGAATCCGGTGAAGGCGAGGACGGTCACGTACCACTTGCGTGACTTCGGCGCGGTGAAGGGGAGCGCTGCGAGCAGCACGACGCCCTCGAGCAGCATCGCAAGGCGGGTGATGTTCGAGCCGATCTGCGAGCTGATCAGCCACACGAGGAGCACGGCGAGTCCGTACACCGCCGCCGTGATCCGGACCGTCTTCCACTCCTTGGGAACGAGCGCGAAGACCAGCCCGGCGGAGATCAGCGGCAGCGAGGCCGAGCCGAAGGACATCGGCTGGGTGCCGGAGAAGGGGAACAGCCAGGCCGAGAGCGCGACGACGACGGTCGGCGCGATGCCGAGCGCGTACGCGCCGGGCCGGCGTTTCTGGAGGAAGAGGGCGACCGCGACCAGGCCCACGAACAGTCCGGCCACCGGCGACGCGGCCGTCGCCAGCGCGGCGAGCGGCGCCGCGCACAGGGCCTTCGCCCAGCGCTTGTAGCGCCAGCGGTACGGCCAGCAGAAGACCACGGCCGCCGCGGCGAGCCCGAAGACCATGCCGAGGCCGTACGTCACCCGCCCCGACACCGCGTTGCAGATGAGCGCGAAGACACCCGCGAAGGCCGGCGCCAGCGGCTGCCGTATCGCACGGCTGCGGATGAGGATCATCGTCAGCAGGCCCGCCGAGATCGTCCCGGCGATCATCATCGTCGTACGGACGCCGAGGACCGACATCAGATACGGCGACACCACGCTGTACGACACCGGGTGCATACCGCCGTACCAGGCGAGGTTGTACGCCGAGTCCGGGTGCCGTCCCACGAACTCCGCCCACGCGTCCTGCGCCGCGAGGTCTCCGCCACTGTTCGCGAAGGTGAAGAACCAGACGACGTGCAGGAGGCCCGCCACGACGGTGACGAAGGCGACGGGGTGGCACAGGGCGAAGGCCTTGAGGCGGGTACGCCGGCCCTGTGTCCCGGACTCCGACGCCTTGGACTCCGACGCCTTGGACTCCGACGTCTTGGACTCCGACGTCTTGGACTCCGAAGTTTTCGACTCCGGTGTCACGGGCTGTCGCGTCACGGGCTCCCGCGGTTCGTCGTCCGTGAGGCCGTCGTCAGCGGGGTCGTCGGTGGCGTGTGCGGGCAGCCGTATTCGCGAGCCCGGTCCGCGATCCGGCTCAGGACCTGGTCCAGGGCCAGGGCCAGGGCCAGGGCCAGGATCGGCGTCGTCGGCGTGTGTCGGCTCCGCTGTCGCCACTGCAAGGCTCCCGTGTCCCGTTTTCTCGTGTTCGGCCCGGGACCCGCGGCCCGCGACCTGCCCCGATCTCGCGACGCTAGCACGCACCCCGCCGGGGAGCTCCCGGGTGGGGCGCCCCGACGGGGTGCGGTGCGTTCGTGCCGCGCTCACAGCGGGCTCACGGCGCGTTCACATGGCGTTCGGGGCGCTTCCGGCGTACGGGGGATACGCCCCCTGCTGGAAGCGCGCCCCACTCGTACGCCCGTACCCGTACCCGTACGCCCGCACCCTCCTGCGTACGTCGCTCACTGTGTACGGCCGCTCAGCTCACGCGGGTCAGCTTGGCGCCGAAGCCCGGCTCGGCGAGGTCCTTCTGGAGCTCGACGGGAACCTGCACGGCACTGCTGCTGCCGCCGTCGCCCACGGTGAGCGAGCCCACCTTGGTGCCGGCCTTCGCGGAGTGCGGCAGCTCCGAGGAGACGAAGGACAGCTTGACCTTGAGTCCGGCCCAGCCGACCGCCGTGACGTCCTTGGTGATCACGACCGGCGTACGGCCGCCGAGCCCGTCGTCGACGTAACCGACGACATCGCCCTTCTTCAGGATCGTCGCGGACTTCAACGAGGCCTGCGCGGCGCGGATCAGCTTGTCGCCCGCGGCCAGGGCGCCGCCGAGGATGGTGTTGTCACTGCCGCCGGGGCCCTGGCTGATCACCGCTCCGACGATGGTCCGCACCTCGCCGCCGATCTCCTTGGTCGCCGCGAAGACGAGGTTGCCGCCGGCCGCGGTGGTGGTGCCCGTCTTGATGCCGATGACGTTGTTGGAGCCGACGAGGTGGTTCCAGTTGCTGTGCCTGGTGCCCTTGTAGTCGGTGTACTCCATCATCCGGGCGACCTCGCGGAAGGAAGCGTCCTTCATCGCGGCCTTGGCCAGCTTCACCTGGTCCGCGGCCGTGCTCACGGTCGTCTTCGTCAGGCCGGACGGGTCGGTGTACGTCGTGTTCGTCATCCCGAGTTCCTTGGCGGCGGTGTTCATCTTGGCGACGAAGGCCGTCTCGGAACCGGCGTCCCAGCGGGCCAGCAGCCGGGCCACGTTGTTCGCCGACGCGATCAGGACGCCCTCCAGGGCCTCCTTCTGCGTGATGGTGTCGCCCGCGTGCACGTTGACCGTCGACTCGTCGCCGGCGTCCGACTGGTCCTGGGCCTTCTGGTCCACCTTGATCTTCGCGCCGTCGCCGGACTTGATCGGGTGGTCGCGCAGGATCAGGTACGCCGTCATCACCTTGGCGACGCTCGCGATCGGCGCCGCCTTCTGCGCGCCGGACGTGCCGAACGAACCGATGCCCTGGACGTCGAGCGCGCCCTGACCGGCGGACGGCCACGGGATGGAGGCGTCGCCGCCGCCGAAGGTGTAGCTGGACTCGGCGGTGAGGTCGAGCGTGGGGGTCGGCAGCGGCCGGAGCGACTGTGCGACCGCAAAGATGACCGCGAGCAGCAGGACCAGCGGCGTCCAGATCTTCACCCGGCGCGCGAGCGTCCGCACCGGGGTCTGCGGGGGCGGCGGCGTGTTCGTCAGCTCGGCCAGCAGGTCCAGCGGCGGCTTCGGCGGCAGCGGCTGCTGCGTGGTGCGCTCGGGGCCGACCTGCGGGAGGGCGGCGGTGGCGTCGGCGGGGGCCACCCTGGTGGGCGAGGAGGAGGCGGAGGGAACGGACGGGGTCGCCGTGGTCTTCGGCTTCACCCTCGACACGGGTTCGTCGAGGGGCTTGAGAGCCACGAATTTGCTGGTGCGCTCGGACGGGGTCTCGGGCTTCGGCCGGTCCGCCTTGGACTGGTCAGCCTTGGACTGCTCGGCCTTCGACTGGTCCGCGGGCTTGTCGGTGGCCGGCTTGGCACCGCCCAGCTTGAGCATCGTGGTGGGCTGGTCCACCGCCGGGCGCTTCGGCGCCTTGAAGATGGCGGTGGGCTGGTCGACGGGGGGCTCGGGCGCGTCGTCGGTGTCCGGGGTGTCCTTCGCGGACGGCGAGTCGTCGGCGGACGTCGAACCCTCGGCGGGCAGCGTGTCCTTGGAGTCCTTCTGCGCCGCCGCGTCCTTGGCGTCCTCGACGTCCGAGGGGGTTTCGGGGCTCGCGGAATCTTCGGGACCTTCGGAGTCCTCGGAGGTCTCGGAGGTCTTCTCCGAGGTCTCGGACGCGTCCTCCGGAGAGTCCTTCGCCTCCGCCGGCTTCGCGTCCTCGGTCTCGGTCTCGGGCTCGGTCTCGGGCTCGGGCGCCGTCTCGGACTCCGCGTCCGACGTGGACTTCGCGTCGGTCTTCGGCTCGGCGTCGGCATCGGTGTCGGCGTCATCCGCCGCCGCGCCCTCGGCCTCAACTTCAGCCTCGGACTCGGACTCGGACTCGGACTTGGCGTCAGCGTCCGCGTCGGAGTCGGAGTCGGAGTCGGCATCAGCGGCGGCATCGATGTCGGCACCGGCGTCGGACCCCGAAGCCGACTCCCCGTCAGCCTCGCCCTCAACCCCAGCCGCAACCTCAACCTCGGCCCCAGCCTCGGTCTCAACCCCAGCCGCAACCTCGGTCTCGGTCTCGGTCTCAGCCCCAGCCTCGGTCTCAACCTCAGCCCCGGTCCCGGCCTCCGCCGCCGTACCGGCCTTCTCCGCGCCCTTGGAGGCCTTGTCGGGGTCCTCCGGGCCCTTGGAGGCTTCCGGAACCCCGGACTCCCCCTCAGGGGCCTCCTCGTCCGCCCCTGCGACCCAGGCGGCCACGGCCTCGCGCAGTCGCGCGTCCTCCACGGGGCCCTTCCCTCCGGACCCGGCGGAACCTTCCGCCAACGCCCGCGTCGAGAACACCGCCGTCGCCTGATCCACCCTCACCGTGGCGGCCCGTTCGCGGGCCACCGCCAGACGGGGGTCGGCCGCCGCCGCGGCGGCCCGGTTCGGGCCCGCAACCGCGGCCGGGGTCCCCGGCGTCGCTTCTGCCGACGACGCCTCATGCTGCTTCGACCTGTCGGGGGACTCGCCCGCCACCGATGCCTCCTCCGTGCGCCACCCACCGGGCGCCCAACGAACCGTGAACCCTTGACCCGCCGCCCGGACATCGCTGTCCGAACCATGTACCAGTGTCCTGTGTGCGGGCTTAACCCCTGCGGTAGACGAGAACGACATACCTGCTGGTTCCATCACGAACCGGTCAGGCACTCTCGACAGACCAATGTGAGAGGGGTCACCCTGTCATTCATCCACGCGGGGAGGCATGGATGGGCAGGAGCCGCAGAACTCTTCCGGAAGAGCTTCTGCTGCTGGCGTTGGACCCGACCACGGGTACCACTGCACAGCCGCAGTCGCTCGACCTCGGTCTGGCCGGAGCACAGCTAGTAGAGCTGGCGCTGGCCGGACGGATAGCCCCAGACGGGGATCGTATCGCCGTGGTGCAGCCACGGCCGACTGGAGATCCAACACTGGACTGTGCGTTGGAACTGCTTCGCCGACGCGGAGCACCCGTACGCGCGGTCAACTGGATTGGCGGACCCCGACTGGGGCTGCGCCAGACCTACCTCTCGCATCTGGAGAGGTGCGGCATGGTCCATGCCGTGGCCGGCCAGATGTGCGGGGTGCTTCCGACGACTCGCTACCAAGCGACGGACACGGAGATCAGCCGGGAGATCAAGTCCCGGCTGGACAGCGCGATCCGCACCGGCGTACCGCCGGACCCGCGGACCGCGGCGCTCGCCGCGCTGGCCCATGCGGTCGGTCTCGGCAAGCACCTGTATCCGGGCAACGAGGGACGCTCGTCCCGCTCCCGGCTACGGGACCTGATCAGGCATGACCCCATGGGCGGCCTCGTGGCCCACGCGGTCATGGACGTTCAGAACGGTGTGGGTGCACAGCCACGCCGCAACCCGGCACCGGCAGGCCGTCCGGCCACCGCCGGAGTCAGGTCCGCACCGGAACCCGCCCGCGGTGTTCCGATGCAACCGCGCCACGGTTCCATGGCGCGCGCCGTGGTCCACTGAGCCGCAGTCCCACGGCGCCACCAGGCACCGTACGCACCACCACGCACAACAGCACCGCCACGCACCACAAAGAGCACCGCCACGCACCGCCGGCACGACCCCAGCGCCGCACCGCAGTCCCCAAGACCCGGTTCGGGAGCCGCTGGCTCGCGCGGGGCGGTGGGGCCGTACGTCCGGACGACGACACGGCCCCACCGCCCCGCGCGGCCGCATTTCGCGGGTGTCGCGCATATGCGGACGGTACGAGTGAAGGCGACGTACACGTACGCGATCCGCGTAATATCCACGCCAGATCTCCGAACCGGCGTGTACCCAGCGCATATCCGGTGTTTTCCAGCGGTAGAACGCACCTTGGTGGCAGTCTGCTCAACAGCAGATACGCAAAGTAGAGGCCCGCAGCCGGAGGTGCACGTCCCGTGGCGTCAAGTGTCAATCCCACCGTCCGGCGGCGCCGGCTGGGCCAGGAGCTGCGTCGGCTCCGCGAGCTCAAGGGCATGACGGCCGAAGAGGTCGCCGAGCGGCTGCTGGTCTCGCAGTCGAAGATCAGCCGGCTGGAGAACGGACGGCGCAGTATCAGCCAGCGTGACGTCCGCGACCTGTGCGGGGTCTACGAGGTCGAGGACCACCGGATCGTCGACTCCCTGATGCAGATGGCCAAGGACTCGCGCCAGCAGGGCTGGTGGCACTCCTTCGGCGACATCCCGTACAGCGTCTACATCGGGCTGGAAACCGACGCCGCGTCACTTCGCGTCTACGATCCCCAGGTCGTCCCCGGTCTCCTGCAGACCCGGCCGTACGCCGAGGCTCTGATCGCGGGCGCGCTGCCGGAGACCGCTTCCGCCGACATCGACAAGCGCGTCCAGGTTCGGCTGCGCCGACAGGAACGTATCTCCGCCCCGGAGAACCCGCTCCGGCTGTGGACCGTCCTCGACGAGGCCGCCCTGCGCCGCGCCGTCGGTAACCGCTCCCTCATGCGCGACCAGCTGGAACACCTCGTCGAACAGTCCCAGCTCCCGCACGTCACCGTGCAGGTGATCCCCTTCGACATGGGCGCGCACCCGGGACTCAACGGGCAGTACGCGATCCTGGAGTTCCCCGACGCGGCCGACTCCAGCGTGGTCTACATCGAGGGCGTCACCAGCGACCTGTATCTGGAGAAGGCGAACGACGTCCAGAAATACAGCGTGATGTACGAGCATCTGCGGGCACAGGCCCTGAACGTGGAGCAGTCGCGGCAGTTCATCGCGGACATCGCCAAGGAGTACGCGCGCTGACGCGCACCCCGGAGAACGGGCCCCCGGCGGGAAAGTGCCGCAGACTACACCCTCACCACGCCTGGACGGAAGACTCCACTGGTATATGCCACCCGGTCGAGTGAACGGCCACTTCGCCCGCCGATGTTGGCGAGTAGCGTCGATCACGCCATCGAGCAACAACGTTGGCGCAAACCGCTCGGCGAGTTCCGTAGCGAACCCGCAGTGCGGTGACAGCAACTCTCAACAACTGGCTATCCGGAGCGAACATGGCAATCCAGCAAGGCGCCACGGACACGTGGACCAAGTCCTCCTACTCCACCGGCAACGGCGCATGTGTCGAGGTCAAGTCCCCGGTTCTCGCGGCGATGGCCGTACGGGACTCCAAGGTCCCCGCGGGCCCCACGCTGGCGTTCCCCGCGGACTCGTGGAACGCCTTCGTGGCCGAGGTCAGCCGGGGGGCGTCCGACCTCGCCTGATGCGTCGACAGTTGCATCCACCACCACAACTGCACCGACCAACCGCATACGCACCACCGAAATAGCCCTCTCGACTGGCCCGCCGTCCTGGCCGAGGGGGCTATCCCCCTTTTTTTAGGCTCGGTTCGCCTCCGGGGCGCGCCTGTTCAGCGCAAGGTGTCCACGTAGCGGTCTGTTCCCGGCACCGTGGGGATGAACGGGGCCACCAGCTCCACCTTCCCCAAGCCCCCTTCCGCCACCGCCTCCTCCAGTCCGCCGAAGTGGTCCTCCCAGCACTCCCTCGGGTCCGTCTCCAGGAACCACAGGAGGGTCAGCCGGGTGTCGACGCCCTCGACCTGCTTCACGTACGTCATGCGGTCGCCGGGGAGCGGGGTGGGGCGGAAGACGGTCACCATCGCGGCCGGGGAGCCCGCCAGGCGCCGGGGGAGGTGGCGGGCGCGCAGCCACTCCAGCAGTTCGGCGCGCCGGTCGGCGGAGTCCGCGTCGACGACCTGGAGGACGAGGCCCGCGTAGGGGTGGTCCAGGGCGTGGAAGTCGCGGGGGCCGGCGGCGCCGTCGCGGTACACCGTGGCCTCGTGGTCCTGGAAGGCCGTGAAGACATGTGTCCGGTCCTGGTACACGCGGCCGTCGCGATTCAGCCGTTTGTTGATGCCGACGGTCCACCTCATGTGGTCGTCGTAGCGGCCCTCGGTGACCCAGTACGTCGAGAGGTAGCAGCCCGCGGTGACCGGCTGGGCGACCGCCGACTTCTCGGGGTACCGCAGGAGTTGGAGATCGCGGGTGGCGACCCAGCGGCGGCCCGCGTACATCCAGGGCATGGCCATCGCGCCGGCGTAGTAGTGGTCGTCCTCGTACCAGCGGTTGTACGCGTACTCGTGGCCCGGGTGCGGCTCGACCATGGTGATCAGGGCGTGGCCCGGGTGGACGCCGTACGGGCCGAGGGCGGCCAGTTCCGCGTACACCTCGCTACGGGTCTCCTCCGACATGACGATCCCCTTCCTCGCTCTTCCTTCCTCCGCCGGACGCCCATACTCTGACGCCCCGTCAGACAATGCGCCAGAGCCGGGGAGGCTTCCGATGTCACTGCTTGCGGGGAAGACGGTCGTCGTCTCGGGGGTCGGGGCCGGGCTCGGCCATCAGGTCGCGGCGGCCGTCGTACGGGACGGGGGCAACGCGGTGCTGGGGGCGCGTACGGAGGCCAATCTCGCCTCGTCCGCGGCCGAGCTCGATCCGGACGGCGCGCACACGGCGTACCGGGCCACGGACATCACGGACGAGAAGCAGTGCGAGGCGCTCGCGGAGCTCGCGACGGAGCGGTTCGGGCGGATCGACGCGGTGGTGCACGTGGCGGCCTGGGACAGCTACTTCGGCGGCCTGGAGGACGCGGATTTCGCCACCTGGCAGTCGGTCATCGACGTGAATCTGCTGGGCACCCTGCGGATGACCCGGGCGTGTCTGCCCGCGCTGAAGGTGTGCGGCGGCTCGGTCGTCATCATCGGGACGCAGTCGTCGGTGGCCGCGCCGAGCCAGGTGCGGCAGGCGGCGTACGCGGCGTCCAAGGGCGCGCTGACGAGCGCGATGTACTCGCTGGCGAGGGAGCTGGGCCCCCACCGCGTCCGCGTGAACACCGTGCTGCCGGGGTGGATGTGGGGGCCGCCCGTCGAGGCGTACGTCCAGTTCACGGCGCACACCGAGGGCGTACCGGAGGCGGACGTCCTGCAGCGGCTCACCGAGCGGATGGCGCTGCCCGAACTGGCCACGGACGGGGACGTGGCGGACGCCGCGGTGTTCCTGGCGTCCGACCGGGCGCGGGCGATCACGGGGCAGTCGCTGCTCGTGAACGCCGGCGAACTCATGCGCTAGCGGGACCGGTGGTGGATTCCAGTCGGCCGTCCCCTCCCAGCCGCGCGGGACCCGCATCCCGTACGCCTGATCGACTTGTCGGTGTGAACCTGCCTGTGTGGTCTGACGAAGTGCCCGCTCATGGTGTGGTCCACGTCACGAGCACGACAACAGCCGTACGGGTAAAGTGGAGGCAAAATCGTTCTGCTTTCTGATCTGTGTTCATATCTGTGACCGGGAAAGGTCTTGACCGCCCCCTCCGAACGGCGGTTCAATCCCCAAAGTCCCCGCTCCCGCACGGGGGCGCCGCCCATGTACGTACTGGCGAAGTGCCGTCCGGTATCTGCAGGTTCACAAGGCGGACCCCTGGAGGGGGCACATGAACGGCTTCGACTGGGCCGTCCTGGTCGCGTACTTCGGCGTCATGACCGCGATCGGTGTCTGGTCCCACAAGCGTGTGGACGACGTCAGCGACTTCTTCACCGCGGGCGGCAAGATGCCCTGGTGGCTGTCCGGCATCTCGCACCACATGTCGGGCTACAGCGCGGTGATGTTCACCGGGTACGCCGGTATCGCGTACACGTACGGCATCACCTCGTACGTCACCTGGGCGCTACCCATCGCCATCGGCGTGCTGCTCGGCGCGAAACTGTTCGCGCCCCGGCTCAACCGGCTGCGTTCCCGGCTGCACGTGGCCTCACCGCTCGAATACCTCAAGGACCGCTACAACGTGCCGACGCAGCAGGCGCTCGCCTGGTCGGGCATCCTGCTGAAGATCGTGGACGTCGGTGCGAAGTGGGCGGCGATCGCGACCCTGCTGAGCGTCTTCACCGGGGTCACGCTCACCCAGGGCATCCTCATCACCGGTGGCATCACGGCCGTGTACTGCACGATCGGCGGTCTGTGGGCGGACGCGCTGACGGAACTGGGTCAGTTCGTCATCCAGTTGCTGGCGGGGCTCTCGATGCTGATCATCGTGCTGAACAAGATCTCCGACCAGGGTGGCCTGTCCAAGGCCCTCGATTCGCCGAAGCTGCACGGTCACGCCAACGGATTCGCGGGCCCGTATCTGACGGTGTTCTTCATCGCGTACCTGTTCATCAAGCTGTTCGAGTACAACGGCGGGATGTGGAACCAGGCCCAGCGCTACATGGCGACGGGCAGCGCCAAGCAGGCCACGAAGTCGGCCTTCCTGTCCGCCGCGCTCTGGTTCGTGTGGCCGGTGATCCTGTTCATCCCGATGTGGCTGTCGCCGCTCCTCGTCACGGCGAAGAAGCCGGACGGCTCGGACGCGTACGGTCTGATGACCGAACAGCTCCTCCCCCACGGGCTGCTGGGTCTGGTCGTGGTCGGCTTCTTCTCGCACACGATGGCCATGTGCTCGTCGGACGCGAACGCGATCGCCGCGGTGTTCACCCGGGACGTGGCCCCGGTTCTCTCCAAGGCCGCGCGTGCCTGGGACACCCGGACCGGCCTCATCGCGGGGCGGATCACGACCGTCGCCTTCCTCGGGTTCTCGATGGCGGTGGCGACGCAGGTCAACTCCCCCACCTTCAAGGACATCATCACGGTCGTCATCAAGTGGGTGGCGGGGCTCATGGGGCCGATCGCGATCCCGTTCATCCTGGGTCTGCTGCGACCGTTCCGTAAGTCCGGTCCGACGGCGGCGCTCATCAGTTGGGCCTGTGGTCTGCTCGCGTTCTTCTTCGTCAACTACAACCTGGACTTCTCCCAGCGCACCGATGTGAAGCTGGAGTACCAGGTCTCCGTCCCGATGGTCATCTCCCTCGTCCTGTACATCCTCATCGGCTTCCTGAAGCCCGAGGACACGCCGGAGCGGGACGCGATCATCGAGAAGATCAACACGGACGACGACGGGGACGGGGCCGCTGCCGCGGCGATCCCGGCTCCGGCGGAGGCCGCGGACGGGGCGGGCACCGCCAGCCCGTCCGGCGTCTGAGAACCCTCGGCGGCCGGCAGTCGTACGGCTGCCGGCCGCCGGGGCCTCGACCGGGGCCGTCGTTCGGCTGCGGGGCGGTGGGGGCTGGTCGCGCAGTTCCCCGCGCCCCTCGGGCGGGGCTTCGCCCCGGATTCCCGCCCACCCGCAGTCATTTGGCTGCGGGCCCGCGGGGGCTCGGCGCGCAGTTCCCCGCGCCCCTTCAGGGCGCGAAGAAGGCTTATGCCCGGGGGTAGCGGGCCAGCCAACCCGGTGCGGAGCCGCCCGGGCCGTGCAGGGCCGGGCCCTGGGTCATCTCCATCGCGAAGTCGTCCGCCAGGGCCAGCATCGTGGGACGGCCCTCCAGCTCGGCCAGCCAGGCAGGCGGGAGGGCCGTCTCGCCGTGCAGGGCGCCGAGCAGCCCCCCGGTGAGCGCACCGGCGACACCGGAGGGCCCACCCTGGTTCACCGCGAGGCACAGACCGTGCCGGATGTCGTCCCCCACCAGCGCGCAGTACACGGCGACAGCGAGCAACCCCTCCGCCGTACCGTCCCCGGCGAGTTCCTCGACGCGCCCCGGCGTCGGCATCCCCTGCCGCACGGCCCCCAACGCATGCTGGAGCGCGTCCGCGACGGGCTGCTGCCCCGGCCGCGCCGCGAGGATCGCGAGCGCCCGCTGCACGGCCCCGTCGAGGCTCTCGCCGCGGGCCAACGCGTGCACGATGACGGCGTACGCGCCCGCCGCGAGGTACGCCGTGGGGTGCCCGTGCGTCTGCGCGGCGCACTCGACGGCGAGCTGCATCACGAGCTGCGGCTCCCAGCCGACGAGCAGCCCGAAGGGCGCCGAGCGGGCGGCGGCCTCGGGCCCGAGCTCGCCGGGGCTCTTGGGCGCGTCCAGCGTGCCCATGATGTCGTCGCCGAAGCCGATCAGGCAGGCGCGGGCCGGGTCCCGGCGGGCGTACAGCCACTCCTCGCGGGCCAGCCAGCCGTCGTCCTTGCGGCGCTCGTCGGGGCCCCAGTCGCTCTGGGTGGCCGCCCAGCGGCGGTACGCCCGGTGGAGGTCGGTGGGCGGATGCCAGGCGCCCGTGTCACGGCGCACCTGGGCCCGTATCAGACCGTCGAGGGAGAAGAGGGTCAGCTGGGTGAGGTGGGTGACGGAGCCGCGCCGGCCGTGCCCGAAGGCGAGGTCGACCAGCCCCTCCGCACCGTGGGCCTCCCGGATCCCCTCCAGGGTGAGCCCGTCGACCGGCGCCCCGAGGGCATCCCCGACGGCCGCGCCCAGCAGAGTCCCACGTACCCGGCTACGGAAGTCCTGCTGCTCCGCACGGCCCCAGACGGCACCGGCTGTCGCACCCACCGAGACCTCCCCAGGCACCGTCCGTACGTCCGACAGCTCAGCACTGTAATCGACCGGGAACGGTCCGTTCAGGGCACGGATCGGTATGCGAACTGTGCCCCGAGTGAACCAAGTGCTCGCTTATGAACGGCGTTCGTCCGTGTTTCCTGCGGCGATCCGCTCCCCGAGCGGGGCCAGCCGGGCCCGCTCGGTGTCGGAACTCAGTTCGAGGGCTCGGTCCAGGTCCGCGCGTGCCTCCTCGAACCGCCCGAGCCCGAGCAGCGCCCGCACACGGCAGACGAGGACCGGTGCCTCGTCGGGGCGCAGGGCGCGCGCCCGGTCGAGGTCGGCCAGGGCGCGGTCGTGGGAGTCGCGTTCGAGGTGGAGCTCGGCACGTTGGCGCAGCGCCCAGGGGTAGTCCGGCTGGAGGGCGAGGGCCCGGTCGAGGTCGGCGAGCGCCTCCTCGGAGCGGCCCAGCGCGCCGCGGCAGACGCCTCGGCTCGCGTACGCCGAGGCGTATCGGTCGTCGAGGGCGAGGGCCCGGTCGTAGTCGGCGAGGGCCTGCGCCGGGCGGCCGGCGGCGCGCAGGGCGTCTCCGCGTTCGCACAGGCCCCAGATCCCGTCGGGGTACAGGCGGACCGCCTCGTCGAGGTCGGCCAGTTGGCGCCCGTGCTCGCCGCGGGTCCGCCACACGCGGGCCCGGCGGATCAGCGCCCAGGGGTACTCCGGTTTGAGTTCCAGCGCGCGGTTGAGGTCCGCGAGGGCTTCGTCCGGTTGCCCCAGCAGCTGGCGGACGGCTCCCCGGGAGGCCCAGGCGAAGTGGTGGGAGGGGTCGAGCGCGATCCCTCGGTCCAGGTCTTCGAGCGCCGCGTCGTAGTGGCCGAGGATGCGGTGGTACTCGCCGCGTACGGAGACGGTCGGGGCGTGGTCCGGCTCGAGCGCGTCGGCCCGGTCCAGATCGGCGAGGCCCGCCTCGTGGTCGCCGAGGCCGCCGTGGCTGAAGCCCCTGCCGCGGTACGCCCGCGCCAGTTCCGGATCGAGCGCGATGGCCCGGCCGAACTCCGCGAGCGCGGGCGCGTACGCGCCGGCGTGCCGCAGGGCCCGTCCCCGGGCCACCCGGGCCCGGGCCTGCCAGCGCTCCTCGAACTCGGTCCGGTTCAGCAGCAGCTCCAGCGCGGCGGCCACTCCGCCGTCCGCGAGCGCCGCCAGCAGGTCGCGCCCCCAGGTCCGTACGAGCTCCGTGTCCGTGTCCTCGCCCGCCTCCGCCAGGACCCGTGCCCAGCGTTCGGCGAAGACGCCGCCGTCGACGCTGTCGCAGGCGTCCACGAAGTCCCGCAGCACGAGGGGCAGCGCGGTGCGGGCGTTCGCGCACAGCCGGTGGTACGACTCCGCGAGCCGCAGCTCGCGCCAGCCGCCGTCCGCCCACACCTCGGCCGTGTCCAGGCCGGCTTCGGCCTCCGTGCGCCAGCGCCCGAACGTCTCCGCGAGCCGGGTGTGCCGCCCCGCCCAGCCGCGCGGGGAGCGCAGCCGCTGCAGGCGCAGCATCGGGGCCCGTACGACGTCGTGGTACTGGATCCGGTGTCCGCGGTCGGTGACGAAGGGGAGTCCGCGGAGCCAGCCGAAGAGGGCGTCGGCCTCGGTCTCCGGGCAGTCCACGGCGGCGCGGAAGACGTCCGCGTCGAGACGGCGGGGCAGGGCACAGGCGAGGGCGGCGGCGCGGCGGACGGGGTCCTGTTCCCATTTGAGGAAGCGTTCGACGGCCGTGGCGCTCGGGTCGCCGATGTCGTCCGGGGCGCCGGGCCGGGACTCGGCGAGGGTGGAGACGAGGACGGGCAGTCCGCCGGTCAGCCGCAGCACCTCCTCGACGACGGGTTCGGCCACGACTCCCTTGTCGGCGAGCAGGCCGCGTGTCTCGGCCGCCGTGAAGGGCGCCAGCGGCACGTCCGCCACGAAGTCGGCGAGGCCGCCCCAGCGGGCGGTGTCGAGGGGGCGCTGCCCCGCCGTCACGACCACGACGTTCGCGGGCAGGGCGCCGTGCCGGTCGGTCGTCATCACGTCGTGCAGCCAGCCGTCGAGGAGGGGCGCGGTCCGCTCGTACGTGTCGAAGATCAGGACGAGCCAGGGGGCTTCGGTGGCGACCCCGGCCAGCTCGTCGAGCAGCACGGGGGTGAGCACCCGCTCGGGCGACAGGACGAGCTGCGCGTCCTCCTGACTGCGCAGGCGGGCCCCGATTCCGGCCCGCAACCGGTCGGCTCCATGGGCCAGTTGGGCCGGGTCGACGGCACCGGCGAAGGCGCCGACACCGGGTACGAGACCGAGCCCGACCAGACTCGCCCGGGCGGCGGTCAGACTCGCGGCCGACGGTGCCGACGGCTGGAGTTCGGATGTCTGCGCCGGCGCCGCTGCCGCCGACTCGGCCTCGTGGCTCCGCTCCCGGTGGGTGGCCAGCAGGCGGTCGAGGTCCTTGAACCGGTGCCCCTGCCGGGCGAACCGCGCGCTGATCGCCGCCATCGCCTCGGGCAGGCTGCCGACGCCGTCGTCGACGTACGCCGTCAGCGCCCCGCGGGCCCGGGCGAGCTGCTCCAGCTCCCTTACGAGGAACGTCTTTCCGACGCCCGCGTTGCCGTGGACGTGGAAGAGGAACCGGTGCCGCTCGTCCTCCGGCGGCAGGTCGAGGTTCTGCCGGAACGCGGCGCGTTCGGCACCGCGGCCGACGAAGCCGTGCCGTCTGCGCTGCTGGATCAGGTCCTGCATCGACGGCCGCGCACGCCCCATCCGTCCGCCCCCTCCATCGCCCCGGCCGCTACTTCGTCACGGTGACCTTCGTACCCTTGGTGCCGAATGCCCAGACCGCGTCCCCGTCCGCGCTGTGCATACGGATCCCGCCGGTCTTCACGCCCACCGCGGGCTGTGGCGAGGAGCCGTCCTGGGCGTTGGAGAACGCGATGTTCACGCCGGACGCGACAGTGAAGTAGACGATGTTCTCGACCTTCGTGCCGTCCGTTCCCGTGGTGGAGGCGACGGTGGTCGACACCGCGTACCGGCCCGGCGCCGGGCTCACCGTGCCCGGCCACACCGCGAAGGTGCGGCGGACGGCCTCGCCGGTGTCGACCAGCCACACGCGCCGCTGGGCGAGCGAGTAGACGATCCGCCGTCCCGTGCCCGAGCCGTCGGGCACGGCGGCCGGCTCGGCCTTCTTGGGCGAGGCGGAGGGCCCCGGGCTCGCCGACGCTGACGGCTTCGCCCCGGCGGCGTGGGCGGCGGTCGGGTGCGCCCCCTGGTCGGCCCGCGCGGCGAGGCCGGTGACGCCCACGATCGCCGCCGCGGTCAGTCCGGTGACCCAGATCCAGGAGGGAAGCCGTAGGGCAGGCACGGACACACAACTCCTCGGGCTCACAAGGCTTCTGGGCCCTCCACCGAGGGTCGGATCATCGTACTCCGACGCGCCCGGGGCCACCGCACACTTCGGCCGTCACTCCAGGACCGGCAGCAGCTCCGGCAGGTGCCCGTCCGACACCTCCGCCGCCCGCTGCCGCTCCTCGGAGACCTCCCCGTACAGGGTCGTCCGCGGCCTCGCCGGACGCCCGGCCGCCTCCGCGACGGCGATGAGGTCCTTGACCGACTTGTACGAGCCGTACGAGGAGCCCGCCATCCGGGAGATGGTCTCCTCCATCAGCGTGCCGCCGAGGTCGTTGGCGCCGGAGCGGAGCATCTCCGCCGCGCCCTCGGCGCCCAGCTTCACCCAGCTGGTCTGGATGTTGGGGATGTGCGGGTGGAGCAGGAGGCGGGCCATGGCCACCACCGCGCGGTTGTCGCGGGTGGTCGGGCCCGGACGGGAGATGCCCGCCAGGTACACCGGCGCGTTGGTGTGGATGAACGGGAGCGTCACGAACTCGGTGAAGCCGCCGGTCTGCTGCTGGATGCGGGAGAGCGTGCGGAAGTGGCCTAGCCAGTGGCGGGGCTGGTCCACATGCCCGTACATCATCGTGGACGAGGAGCGGATGCCGAGTTCGTGCGCGGTCGTGACGACGTCGATCCAGGTCGCCGTGGGCAGCTTGCCCTTCGTCAGGACCCAGCGGACCTCGTCGTCGAGGATCTCCGCCGCCGTGCCGGGGATGGTGTCGAGGCCCGCCTCCTTCGCGGCGGTCAGCCACTCACGGATGGACATCCCCGTACGCGTCGCGCCGTTGACGACCTCCATCGGGGAGAAGGCGTGCACGTGCATGCCGGGGACACGCTCCTTCACCGCCTTCGCGATGTCGAAGTAGGCGGTACCCGGGAGGTCCGGGTGAATGCCGCCCTGCATGCAGACCTCGACGGCCCCGAGCTCCCAGGCCTGCTGGGCGCGGTCGGCCACCTGGTCCAGCGACAGCGTGTACGCGTCGGCGTCCGTGCGGCGCTGGGCGAAGGCGCAGAAACGGCAGCCGGTGTAGCAGACGTTGGTGAAGTTGATGTTCCGGGTGACGATGTACGTGACGTCGTCACCGACGGCGGACCTGCGGACGTCGTCCGCGATCCGGCAGAGGGCGTCGAGCGCCGGCCCGTCCGCGTGCAGCAGCGCGAGCGCCTCGTCGTCGGTGAGCTTCGTCGGGTCGTCGGCGGCGGTCGCGAGGGCCGCCCTGACGTCGGTGTCGATGCGGGAGGGCAGCATCCCGGGCGCCGCCGCCTCCCGCAGCGCCTCCCAGTCGCCGTACACGAGGTCGAAGTCGTCCCGGCGGTCGCCGGTGCGCCCCTCCGTGTCGATGGTGCGGTGCAGATCGGTGCGCCCCGAAGCCGCGAAGGCCTCCTCCGGCTCCTGCCAGGGGTGCCCCTCGACGACGGCGTCCTCGCGGGCGAGCCCCGTCTCCGGGTCGGCCAGCGCCCGTACGTGCGGCAGCAGCCGCGGGTCGAGCCAGGGCTCCCCGCGCTGCACGAACTCGGGGTACACACACAGCCGCTCGCGCAGTTCGAAGCCGACGGCGCGCGACTGCTCGGCCAGCTGCTCGATCTGCGGCCAGGGCCGCTCGGGGTTGACGTGGTCGATGGTGAGCGGCGAGACCCCGCCCCAGTCGTCGATCCCCGCGCCGATCAGCCGCCCGTACTCGGAGTCGACGAGGTTCGGCGGGGCCTGGAGGCAGGCGGCCGGTCCCATGATGTGCCGGGCGACGGCCACCGTGGCGACCAGTTCGTCCAGTTCGGCGTCCGGCATCCCGCGCATCGCCGTGTCCGGCTTGGCGCGGAAGTTCTGGATGATCAGTTCCTGGATGCCGTGGTACGACCGGGACACGCGCCGCAGCGCGAACAGCGAGTCGGCGCGCTCCTCGTACGTCTCCCCGATCCCGATCAGCAGCCCGCTGGTGAAGGGAACGGACGACCGCCCCGCGTCCTCCAGGACCCGCAGCCGTACGGCGGGCTCCTTGTCCGGGGAGCCGTAGTGCGGACCGCCGGGCTCGCTCCACAGCCGCGTCGCCGTCGTCTCCAGCATCATGCCCATGCTCGGCGCGACGGGCTTGAGCCGCTGGAAGTCGGTCCAGGACATCACCCCCGGGTTGAGATGAGGCAGCAGTCCCGTCTCCTCCAGGATCCGGATGGAGATGGCACGGACGTACGCGATCGTGTCGTCGTACCCGTGCGCGTCCAGCCACTCCCGGGCCTCGGGCCAGCGGTCCTCGGGCTTGTCGCCGAGCGTGATGAGGGCTTCCTTGCAGCCGAGTTCCGCGCCGCGCCGCGCGACGTCGAGAACCTCGTCCGGCGACATGAACATCCCGTGCCCGGCGCGGCGCAGCTTGCCCGGCACGGTGACGAAGGTGCAGTAGTGGCACTTGTCCCGGCACAGCCGGGTCAACGGGATGAAGACACTCTTGGAGTACGTGATGACGCCGGGCCGGCCGGCCGCTTCGAGGCCCGCGTCCCGCACCCGGGCGGCGGACGAGGCGAGGTCCTCGAGGTCCTCGCCGCGCGCCTGGAGCAGCACCGCGGCCTCGGTCACGTCGAGGGCGACGCCGTCACGGGCGCGTTTGAGGGCGCGACGCATGGAGTTCTCGGTCGGGCCGGTTCCGGGGGTCGCGGTGGTCGTCATCCTTCGAGCATACGATCGCGGTGATCAGGCGTTACAGGGCGTGGCCGTATTCCTCCGGGGCCACAGATCGTTACAGGGTGCCACTGGCGCCCCGCGCGGGTCGGGCCCCGGCGGGCGCGCCGCCTCCCCGAAAGCTGTCGATTTCCTTCCCTTGCCCCGCAGTTCACAGCCGACTACCAGGGTGGTACGTGCCAACGTGCACCACCCATGTCACTCTCACGACACCCTGGGAGCAGCAGCATGTGCGAGGACGAGCACGGCATCGAAAGCTTCGACGGCATCGGCAGACGCGCGCTGTTCGTGACGGGGGCGGCGGCCGCCCTTACGTTGGGAAGCGTGACCTTCGCGAGCGGCTCCGACGCGGCCGACCGTACCGAGACCCGTACGGTGTCCGGCACCCTGCCCACCGGTTCGCCGGACTTCGTGTACCTCCCGGTGGAGATCCCGCGCGGGGTGCGGGAGATCCACGTCGCGTACACCTACGAGAAGCCGTCCGTCCCGGCCGGCACCGCGGGCAACGCGCTCGACATCGGCCTCTTCGACGAGCGCGGCACGGCACTGGGCGGCGAGGGCTTCCGCGGCTGGTCGGGCGGCGCGCGCACCGAGTTCTTCGTCCGCGCGGACGACGCGACGCCGGGCTACATCCCCGGCCGGATCCACCCCGGCACCTGGCACATCGCGCTCGGCCCCTACACGGTGGCGCCGCAGGGCCTGCCGTACGAGGTCACGATCACGCTGACGTACGGGGAGCAGGCCGCCACCCCGGCCCCGGCGTACCCGCCGTCCCGCGCGAAGGGCCGGGGCCGTGCCTGGTACCGGGGTGACTGCCATCTCCACTCCTGGTACTCGGACGGTCGCCGCACCCCCGCGGAGATCGCCGCGCTGGCGCGCGCCGCGGGCCTGGACTTCATCAACACCTCGGACCACAACACGCACAGCTCGCACCCCCACTGGGCGGACCAAGCCGGCGACGACCTGCTGATCATGCTGGGCGAGGAGGTCACGACCCGCAACGGTCACGTGGTGGCCCTCGGCACGGACCCCGGCACGTTCGTCGACTGGCGCTACCGGGCCCGCGACAACCGTTTCGGCCGTTTCGCCCGCCAGATCCGCCGCGCGGGCGGCCTCGTCGTCCCCGCCCATCCGCACGCCACCTGCGTCGGCTGCGGCTGGAAGTTCGGCTTCGGGGAGGCGGACGCGGTGGAGGTGTGGAACGGCCCGTACACCCCCGACGACGAGGTGACCCTCGCGGACTGGGACAACACGCTGGTGGCGGCCGTCCGTTCGGGCACCGCCGACCGCTCCTGGCTCCCGGCGATGGGCAACAGCGACGCCCACCGCGACCCCGACCCGGTCGGCACCCCGCAGACGGTCGTCCTCGCCGACGACCTGACCCGCGAGGCCATCCAGGAGGGCCTGCGCGCGGGCCGCTCCTACGTGGCGGAGTCGAAGCTGGTGTCCCTGACGTTTTCGGCAACCGGCGCGAAGGGCGAGCACGCGGGCATCGGAGAACGCCTGCGGGTCGCCCCCGACACCCCGGTCACCGTCCGCCTGGAGGCCACCGGCGCCCCCCGCTGCACGGTCCGCTTCGTCACGGACCAGGGCGTCCTCTTCACGAGCGCTCCCTTGCCGGTCTCGGGTTCCGGCACGGTGGAGTGGAACACGACGGCGCAGTACGCGGCCTACGTACGCGCGGAGTTGCGCCACGAGACGGCGGTGGGCCCGGTACCGGGGGCGTTGGCGGCGTTCACCAACCCGATTTTCCTCGGGACATGAGTCGGCTGGTTTGACGTCCTGATGGGGCCGTCGGCCGACCGGTGCCGCTGATCGAGAAGCGGCGGGACCGCTCAGCGCTCACCGGCCGGCTCCGGCCACAACGCCCGCACCGCGTCAGGCACCTCGGCCACAACAGCCGGGTCGAGCAAGGCCAGTTGGAGGATGTAGCCCGGGAGGACGGAGAGCATCGCCGAAGCGATCGCCTCGGCCGTCACACTTGAGGGCAAGTCGCCGTGGTCCTGGTGGTCACGGACCATGATGGCCAGGTCGGCGCGCATGCGGCCCATGAGCTGGTCGAGCTTGTGAGCCACCGAGCGGTTGCGCATGGCCTCTCCCCAGACCAGAACCGCGAGCCCGGCCAGGTTCCCCTCGGCGGACTTGACCCGGATCACGTCGAGAAGTTCCGCCATGAGCGCCCCCATGGATCGGCCCTGCCGGTTCGTGGCGACGGTGAGCGTGATGTCGAGGACCTCGCGCATGTTCTCCTCGGCGATCGCGAGGATCATCTCGTCCTTGCTGGTGAAGTGCCGGTACACCGCTCCCGCGGACAGCCCCGCCTCCGTGAACAGGTCCTGCATGGACGCGGAGTGGAAACCGTCGCGGAGGAAACAGCGGCGCGCCGCGTCCAGGATCTGCTCGCGGCGGGCGTCCATGTACTGCTGGGTGACCTTGGGCATGAGGTCACCCTATCAAGAAAAACGAACATTCGTGTTGACGTTTGCTCGTGCGGCGGGTCAGACTGGGGAATTAATAGAACGATCATTTCTTTTTTTATGAGAGGGGCTGACCCGTGAGGAGCCCGTTGTCAGGAAACCCGGCAGGGCGGGAAGCGACCGTTGCCGTCGTGGTGTTGCCCCTGGTGATCACCCTGGTGGTGCTGTTGTTCGCCTGGCCGGCGGGACGGACCGCGCCGCGCGATGTCCCGGTCGGAATCGTGGGCACCGGAGCGGCCAGCCAGCACGCGGTGGAAGGACTGGTCCATGAGAGGCCCGGCGCGTTCGACTTCCACCTCTATCCCGACCAGCAGGCCGCGCGGTCGGCGATCGAGAACCGGGACGTCTACGGCGCCCTCGCCATCTCGCCCCACGACATCACGGTGCTGACGGCCCCTGCCGCCAGCACCTCCGTGGCCCAGCTTCTGCGTGAGGTCGGACAGCAGCTGGCCGATCGGGCCGCCCGGCAGGGGGCCGCCGGTCCTCAGCCCTCGGCCAAGATCCACGTGAGGGCACTCGACGTGGTGCCCGTCGCCACGGAGGACCCCAGGGGAGTGGTGTTCAGCTCGGCGGTCTTCCCGCTCACGATCTGCGCCATCCTGATCGGAGCGTTTGTCTCGACGGCTCGCGGCCTGCGACGCCCATGGCACCGACTGCTGACGCTTCTCGTCGCATGCGCCGCCGCGGGGCTCGGCGCCTACCTCGTGGCCCAGGGTTTCCTCGGGGCATTGCCCCACGATCACGTGGCCACGTGGGCGGTCCTGTCGCTCGTCCTGATCTCCATCAGCGCCACCGCCGCCGGGCTGATCCGACTCCTCGGGCAGGCGGGCCTCGGGCTCAGCGCCGCGCTCATGGTCTTCGTCGGGAACCCCTTCTCCGGCGCCGGCTCCGCTCCGGAGATGCTTCCCGAGGGAGTGGACCACGTCGGCCAGTGGCTGCCCCCCGGCGCCGGAGCCAGTTTGCTTCGCGACACCGCGTACTTCGACGGCAACGGCGGCTCCGGCCACCTTGCCGTCCTCGCCCTGTGGAGCGTCTGCGGGTTCACAGCGGTCATGTTCGGCCGACGGATCACCGGACGAGCACCCGGCGCGAAGACCGGTGCGATGGCCTCCGGAGCGCCGCTCTCGTCGTTGCCGACTTCCGGCGCCGCTTCGCCGGACCGGCGTCACACGCACGCACACGCACACGCTCACGCACGTCGCAACGACGATGACGGCTGATGCCGAACGCCTCGGGCGCCATGCTCCGGGCCGGGACGGTGATCGCGGCCGTCCACATGAGCTGACCTCACGAAGGGGGCGGCCCCTTCCACGCGGGCCGCACCGCCACCTGGGAGGCGCGGCCCGGACGACACACGGGCCGACTCCCGCCATAGCCACCAGTACGACCTACAGCCCGAGGCGTTGAACCGCGATGCCTCGCGCCGTACCGGAACGGACACACACCATGACCACCTCACAACGCCCGCAGCCGGCCGGGCCCCCTCCGGCCGCCACTCGGGCCTTCGCCCTGCTGGGCAGACGCTGGAACGGCCTGATCCTCGCGGCCCTGGCCACGGGCCCGGCCCACTTCGCGCAGGTTCGCGAGCGCGTCCCCGGCATCAGCGACCGCATGCTCGCCCAGCGCCTCCAGGAACTGACCGCGGTCGGCCTCGTCGCCCGAAACGCCCAGCCCGGCCCGTCCTCGCGAACCCATTACGCACTCTCTCCGCACGGCAACGCCTTCCTCATCCCACTGGCCGCCTTGCTCGTGTGGGCGGAGGACCACCTTCCAGCGAGCGGCTCACTGGCCGAGGGCCAGTAGCGTCACCATGAGGACCGTCAGGACGCCCAGGCCGATTCCGCCCGCCTTCGCGCCGCCCCGGGGGAGGAAGATCCCGGCGACCGTCAGCAGCGTGGTGAGCGGTACGCCGAGCCGGGCGACCACGATGAGCGCGTTCTCGAAGTGGGGCGTGCGGACGCCGTCCTGGCAGGTGTCGCAGGCGATGGCGAGGAGCGGGCCGAAGGTGGCGACCAGGCCACCGGTGACGAGTACCAGCATCGCGAGGGCGGTCAGGCCGGCCCAGTCGAGGGGAGTGCGCCGGGACTCGGTGGTGTGGGTGTTCGCCATGCGGCCGACGTTACGGAGGGTGTCGACCGGTCGGCATCCGATGTCGTACTCAGGTCACCGTGAGGCCATGACCTGAGTACGGCTACTCCGGCGTCGTGTTGGACAGCCGGTCCAGCCACTCGCCCAGGAGGGCGGACTCGCCCGGGGAGAAGTCCGGCCTCGGGGTCCGGCGGAGGAGGGCGGCGAGGTGGGTGGCGGTGGCGGGGAGTACTTCTTCCGCTCCCGCTTCTTCCGCTCGCGCTTCCTCGTCGTCGGCGGACGTGGTCTCCGGCCCCATCGCCTCCGGGGTGAAGACCACCGCGTGCACCGCGTCCCGTATCCGGCGGGAGAGCGTCTCGTCCGTGAAGGTCGTCGGGCGGGAGACCAGCATCAGGGAGACGCCGACGTTGGCGGACATGATCATCTGGGCGGCGAGTTCGGGGGCCAGGCGCAGCTTGCCCTGTTCGGCCGCGCGCCGGAGGTCCGCGGTGAGGATGCGGTGGGACTCCAGAGCGGCGGCCGGTGGCGTACGCATCGCCGGGGAGTTCATGAGGCGGTAGAGGTTGGGGTTGCGCAGGGCGAAGTCGGTGTGGGTGTCCCAGCCGTCGCGCAGGTCCTGGATGGGGTCCGTGCCGGGCCTGCGGCTGCGCTTGGTCGTCAGGTACTTCTCGTATCCGTGGTCGACCACCGCCGACAGCAGGCCCTCCTTGTCCCCGAAGTGACGGTAGAGGGCCGGGGCGCCGACCCCCGCCGCCTCGCAGACCGCCCGGGTGGAGACGTCCCCGTCGGGGGAGTTCGCCACCAGCTCGGCCGCCACTTCGAGGATGCGCGCTTTCGTACTGCTCACGGACGTGCTCACGGTAGCGACGTTATCCGAGTCGCCCGAGGTCACGCCGTCCCCTTCCGCGCTACGGGGGACAACAGGTCCGCCAGGCCGATCCGGGTCAGGAACTCGGCGCGGACACGGTCCGCGACCAGGCTGACCTCCTGCGAACCGTCGTCCGCCGGGTCGACGTGCACCCGGAAGGGACGCTTCCCGTACGGGGTGTCCACCACGTCGACGATCGCGTCGGCGACGAGCGACACGTCCGCGTCGGGCGGCGTGAGGGCCGCCAGGCGTCCCGCGACCTGGTCCATCAGGCCCGCGTAGTGCTCCTCGTAGGCGGGAAGCACGGTCTGTTCGGAGGGGTGGCCGCCGCTCGCGAAGTGGTTCGTGCCCGAGGTGAACGCGCCCGGCACCACGATCGTCGTCTCGATGCCGAAGCGGGCCAGTTCGGCGGCGTACGACACGGCGAGCGCGTCCATCGCGGCCTTGGCGGCGAAGTACGGCGCCAGGTACGGCGGGGTGCCGCCGCGCGTGGAGGTGGAGCCGACCCACAGCAGCAGACCGTGGCCCTGGGCCCGCAGGTGCGGCAGCGCGGCCCGGTTGACCCGCTGGGTGCCCAGCACGTTCGTGTCGTACACCGCGGCCAGTTCGGCGGGTGTGAAGGCCTCCGTCGGGCCGGTCACCATGTGTCCGGCGTTGTGGACGAGCACGTCCAGCCCCCCGGCCCCCGCCAGCACCGTGGCGATCGCCGCGTCCGCCGACTCCTGGGAGAGGACGTCGAGTTCGACCGTACGGAGGTCCACCGCGTGCTCGGCGGCGTACGCCTCGGCCTCCGCGACCCGGGCCGCGTTGCGCCCGCCGGTGTCCCGCATCGCGGCGTACACCGTGTGCCCGGCGCGGGCGAGGGCGCGGGCGGACAGCGCGCCGAAGCCGGATCCGGCCCCCGTGATGACGATCGTCTTGCGCGCGGCGTCCACGGCCGAATTCACGACTGATTCCATGACTGACTCCACGACTGATTCCGTGCCCGAATCCATGACTGAACTCCTCTTGAATGGTGGCGAGTTACGCGATGCCGCCGTTGGCCCGCAGCACCTGGCCGTTGACCCAGCGGCCTGCGGGACCGGCGAGGAAGGACACCACCTCGGCGATGTCCCGGGGGGTGCCGAGGCGCTCCAGCGGCGGCTGGGCCGCCATCCGCGCGATGGTCTCCTCGTCCTTGCCGTCCAGGAAGAGGGCGGTGGCGGTCGGGCCGGGGGCCACGGCGTTGACGGTGACGTCCCGGCCGCGCAGCTCGCGCGCGACGATCAGGGTCATGGCCTCGACGGCACCCTTGGTGGCGGCGTACGCGCTGTACCCGGGGATCGCGAGCGCCAGCACGGAGCTGGAGAAGTTGATGAGCGCGCCGCCCGCGCGCAGCCGTCGTGCCGCCTGCTGGTCGACGACGAACGTGCCGCGGATGTTGGTGCGGTGCATGCGGTCCAGCGCGTCGAGGTCGAGGTCGACCAGGGGAGCGAGCGCCATGACACCGGCCGCGTGGACGACGACGTCCACCCCGCCGTACGTGGATTCGGTGGCGTCGAAGAGGGCGGCCACCTCGGTCTCGTCGGCGACGTCGGCGCGGACGGCGATCGCCTCTCCGCCCGCCTCGGTGATCGCGGCGACGGTCTTGTCGGCCTCGGCCTCGTTGCCGGCGTAGTTCACGACGACGGCGTGACCGTCGGCCGCGAGGCGCTCGGCGGTCTCCCGGCCGATTCCGCGGGATCCGCCGGTGACGACGGCCACTCGGCGGGACGTTCCCGGCGTGCTGGAGTGCTCGGTCATGACGTTGCTCCTCGATGGGGCGGGGGTAGCGTTGTTCACCACCCGATGAGAGCAACGCTAACACCATCGCGGTAGCAGCGCTACCGCCAACCGCGCTCAACCCAGGAACGCCGCTACGGTCGCCACGAAGCGCCCGGCGTCGTCGAGCCAGGGGTAGTGACCGGCGCCCGCCTGCACGACGAGCCGCGCGTCGGGGAACAGCCCCGCGAACTCGGCCGTCGCCCCGGGTGGGCTGTTCAGGTCGAACTCCCCGGTGAGCAGCAGGGCGGGGGTTCGGCAGGCGGCGAGCGCCGCGCGGGTGGCGGGCGGGTCGAAGGCGCCCTCGGCCCCGAAGAAGGCCACGGCCTCCTCGTTGGCCGGCCGGGCGGCCGCATGGTGCCGCCGCGCCGCGGCGTCCCAACGGCCCCAGAAGAAGGGGGCGATGGCCTCCCAGTCGCTGCCCGTCCCCGCACCGATCGCCTCCAGCGCGGCGAACGCCGCCGGGAACCACGGCTCACCCTCCCTGAGCCGCGCGAGTGCGCGCCGCTCCTCCCCCGTGACCTCGATGCCGACGGCTCGGGTGCCGGGGCCGATCAGGGCGAGCCTGCCGACGCGCTCCGGATACCGGGCCGCGTACTGCGTCACGACGTTCGCTCCGGCGGAGTGGCCGAGCAGGTCGAGCCGGGCCGGCCCGAGGTGCGCGCGCAGCGCCTCGACGTCGTCGACCAGGCGGTCGCAGCGATAGCCGGCGGTGTCGTGCGGGAGCGCGGACCGGCCGGTGCCGCGCAGGTCCAGGACGGCCAGCCGACGATGCAGGGAGAGGCCTCCGAGGTCGCCCAGGTAGCGGGAGTCCGTGGGGCCGCCGGGGACGCAGAGGACCGGATCGCCGCCGCCGTCTCCGCTCCCGCCTCCCATCAGGCGGTAGGCGAGGTGGGTTCCGTCAGGTGCGGTGAAGGTGGGCATGACGCGGATCCTGACACTCATAACCGGGTTATACAACCGGGTTATGACTCCGTGGGGACACTCGACCTGGGTATATAACCGAGCTATGGCAGTCGAAGAGGACACGCGTCGAACCCCCGAGCCCCCGACCGGGCCCCTGACCGAGGCGCAGGCCGAGCGGATGTTCGCCGACATGAACGACGTCATCCGCGCGGGCGAGGAGATGCGCAGGCTGCGCGCCGAGATGATCAGGCTCTTCGCCGACCTCGGCTGGACCCAGGACAGGATCGCCCGCCTCACCGGCATGAGTCAGCCCGCCGTGTCCAAGCAGGTCACCAAGCACAAGGGGGACGACCCGTCGCCCCCGCCGCGCCTCTCGCTCGACCAGCACGACACCCCCTGGCTGGAGGGACGCCTCTGGGGCCTCGCCGAGGAGATCTCCGAGACCCTCCACGACGCCGCCCACTGCACGCGTTACGTCAACGCCGTTGCCCGGGGCCGGAAACACTTCACACCCCAGAACGTCGACGACCTCCGACGCCTGGTCGAGGAGGACCTGCGGCTGCACCGGGCCGCCCTGCCCGACGGCCACCGGCACGCCTACGACGAGATCAGCCGCGCCCTCGACATCTCCGCTCCCGCGGCCCCCACCCCCACCGAATCCCCCTCCGCACGCCGCACCCTGGCCCGCCAGATCCAGCGCGCCCGCCTCAGGGACGAGGCCTGAGCCGACGCTCGCTCACCCGCCGCACCGGGGTCGGTGTTCCTACAGCCGCCATACTCAACACCATCAACCTGCCCGCGAATATGGACGCATTCGTGAAGGCCAAGGGGAACGTCTCCTCGCACACCGCCCGGATCCTGCGGCGGCAGAACTTCGCCGAGGGATGGGAGAAGTCCGCGCGGATGCGGGCCGAGGCCGGAATCGTGACCACAGCCTCGGAACCCGCTGAGAGCGAGGACTCCACCCTGGAGCGCTGGGCGCGGGTCGCGGGCAGGTGAAGCGCGGCCACGCCCACGAGCTGTCGTTCGCCGGAAGTCCCCCGCACACCCTGGTGATCCGGAAGTCCCACGCACACCCTGGTGATGTCGACGTCCCGGTCGACGCCCCCTCCTCGGGCACCGTCGTGCTCGGCGAGTTCCGCACCCTCTCAGCCCCTCGCTTCACCGAAGAGCTGGGCCCCGTCGACGAACGGGTCATGGAGGCCGTCGAGATCGGCCTCCGGGCCGTGTTCGACCTGTAGACCCGGGCCGGCCAGGCCCGTCAGTCCTGCCGCGTTCCGGCGTTCACCGGCCCCGGCGAGGAGGACTCCGGTCAAGGCCCCTTCGTCGCCCGAGCCCGGTCGCGGGTCCACGCACCCGCACCTACCAGCAGGGCGGCCCCAGCTCCGTACACGGGCAGCCACAGGGTCGTCGTGGCTGCCAGGCAGTCGGCAACGGCCTTGTCGCTCTGGGCCACTTGCGCGTACGCCAAGGCGGCGCCGTCGCTGTCAGCCAGGTTCGCCAGCGCGGCCCTCGACCGGATGGCCTCGTACCTGCCCGTCCCCTCACACCCGCTCCGCGTGCCCGACATCGGAAACAGCCAAGCCCAGCGCTGCATCATGGGGGCCAGTGCGATCGCCACGCACAGGCCGACGACCAGCGAATACGCGACCAGGCCGCGCATGTAGGCCGATCGGATGCCGGGCGTCCACGCCGGCCGCCGCTGGAAGGCGAAGATCACGGCAAGAAGCGTCACCCCGATGTACGTGGAGAACCACTGCCAGGAACCCTGCGCGAGTGCGAACGTCAGCACGGCGGCGAGTCCGATGCCGATGACCCCGGCCTGGCCGGCCGAGTCGTATCCGGCTCCGGTGGATGCGGGCCTTCGGGTTGCTTGAGGGCTGGGGTCGTTCACGGGCCTCTCCTGCGGGGTGGGAGCCATCAGCATCCGCCGCGTGGCGCCGCGGGCCCCGGCGCCATGCCGGACGGTCTCGACACCCCCGCTCGGATGCCCCACCCTGCCGGTCCGGACAGGCCCAGGGCCTGTCCGGCCGATCAAGCCCTAGTTGCCCGACGGCCACACGATCGCCTGCACCTCGCTGTACGCATGCAGTGCGTACGACCCCACGTCCCGCCCCACCCCGCTCTTCTTGAAGCCGCCGAACGGTGCCTCCATGTTGCGGCCGACGGTGTTGACGCCCACCCCGCCCGCACGCAGCGCGCGGGCGACGCGGAAGGCGCGGGCGACGTCGCCCGACCAGACGTAGTCGATCAACCCGTAGTCGCTGTCGTTGGCGAGGGCGATGCCTTCCTCCTCGTCGTCGAAGGGGACGACCACGACGACGGGCCCGAAGATCTCCTCGCGGACCACCCGCATGTCGGGGGTGCAGTCCGCGAGAAGGGTCGGGGCGACGTAGAAGCCACGGTCGCACGGGGGGCGCGTGCCGCCCGTGACGATCCGCGCACCCTCCTTGCGGCCGAGTTCGACGTAGGCCTCGACCCGGTCCCGGTGGGCCGCCGAGATGACCGGCCCGACGACCGTCCCGGGCTCCCGCGGACCCCCGACCGTCAACCGTCCCGCATACGCGGCCAGTTGCTCGACCAGGCGGTCGTGGACACCCCGCTGTGCGATCACCCTCGTCGGCGCCGTGCAGATCTGGCCGCTGTAGAAGGAGAACGTCGTGCCGATGCCGAGCACCGCCGACTCGACGTCCGCGTCGTCGAAGACGACCGCCGCGCCCTTCCCGCCCAGCTCCATCAGCTGGCGTTTCATCCCGCGCCCGCACACCTCGGCGATGCGCTGCCCCACCGCCGTCGAGCCGGTGAAGCTGACCATGTCCACGTCCTCGCAGTCCACGGCCGCCTCGCCGACCTCCGGACGCGAACCGCTCACCACGTTCACGACACCCGGGGGTAGGCCCGCCGCCTCCAGAGCCTCCGCCATCCGGTACACGGAGAGCGGGTCCTGCGGGGCGGGCTTCACGAGCACCGTGTTGCCCATGGCGAGGGCGGGGGCGATCTTGCCTGCCGGATTGGCCCAGGGGTTGTTGTAGGAAGTGACGCAGGTGACGACGCCGACCGGCTGGCGGACGGCGAGGGCGCCCATGACCGCCGCCTTCCCGAACGGCCCGGCCTCGTTGATCTGCGGCGGCAGCGGCTGCTCGACGGGCTCCACGCGCGCGTAGCGCCGGAAACGGGCCGCGCCCACCCCCACCTGCATCCCGCGCGCGGTCCCGGTCGTCGCACCGCTCTCGGCCTGGGCGAGATCGGCGTAGGAGAGGAAGTTGCGCCGGATGATGTCCGCCGCCCGGCCGAGGAGCGCCGCGCGCTCCTCGGGGGGCGTCCGCGACCACGGTCCGAAGGCCTCCCGGGCCGCGGCGGCGGCCGCGTGCACCTGCTTCCGCGAGGCCTCCGGCGCCATCCCGACGACACCCTCCGTCGCCGGGTCGATCACCTCGTAGTGCCCGTCGTCGGGCTCCACCCACGAGCCGCCGATGAACAGCCGCTGCTCGTCGCCCGCCCCCCGCACGTCGGTCACCTCGTACTCACCGTCTCCGTGTCCCGGCCGGAGCGCAGCACCTTCCCCGGTACGGCGCCCGTCACCACGTCCCCCCGGATCGACTCGACCCCGTTGACCCAGACCGCCGTGATGCCGATCGCCTTGGAGTCCAGTCGCGGGCTTTCTCCCGGCAGGTCGTGCACCAGGGTGGCCTTGCCGGCGTCGATGCGCTCCGGGTCGAACAGCACGAGGTCCGCATGGAAGCCCTCCGCGATCCGCCCGCGTTCCCTCAGTCCGAAGAGGCGCGCCGGGTCGTCCGTGAGCATCTTCACGGCGGCCTCCAGCGTGGTCAGCTTCCGCCCGCGCAGACAGTCCCCGAGGAAGCGGGTCGTGTACGGGGCCCCGCACATGCGGTCGAGATGGGCGCCCGCGTCCGAGCCGCCGAGCATGACGTCCGGGTGCTGCCAGGTCTCCGCGCGCAGCGTCCAGGAGTCGGTGTCGTTGTCGGTGGGCATGGGCCACAGCACCGTCCGCAGGTCGTCGTGCGCGCAGATCTCGACCAGGCACTCGAAGGGCTCCTGGTGGCGCCGGGCCGCGATGTCCTTCACGACCTGCCCGGTGAGGCCGTCGTTCGCCGGGCTGTAGGTGTCCCCGATGACGTACCGCCCGAAGTTGGCGAGGCGGCGGAAGACACCCGCCTCCTTGCTGTTCGCCCGGGCCAGCATCTCGGCGCGCACGGAGGGGTCTCTGAGCCGTGCGATGCGCTCCGGGACGGGCAGGGCGAGGATCGGGCCCCACCCGGGGATCAGGTTCAGCGCGCAGAACGTGCCCAGGGACATGTTCATGGGGGTGAGGATCGGCATGGTGAGGGCCACCACCCGGCCGCCCGCCTTCCGCGCCCGTTCACTCGCGACCAGTTGCCTCGGTACGCGCTCGGGGACGGCGGCGTCGATGGTCAGCACGTTCCAGTTGAGCGGGCGGCCCGCCGCCGCGCTCATCTCGACGAAGAGGTCGATCTCGTCGTCGCTGAACTGGTCGAGGCAGCCGGCGACGATCGCCTCGATCTGGGTGCCCTCGTGCTC
Source organism: Streptomyces sp. GbtcB7 (assembly GCF_019091445.1). Lineage (NCBI taxonomy): Bacteria > Bacillati > Actinomycetota > Actinomycetes > Kitasatosporales > Streptomycetaceae > Streptomyces > Streptomyces sp. GbtcB7. Next base: position 261,444 of record NZ_JAGXJM010000008.1, on the reverse strand, counting down.
GCCGACGGCCCTGCTCAGAGCCAGCAACTCGGCGGGCTTCGCGTGCCGGGAGGCGACCGGTTTCCCGTCGCCGTCGGAGTGGGTGGAGGACTGGGTGGTGGACAGGCCCCAGGCACCGGCGTCCATCGCCTCGTGGAAGAGGGCGAGCATCCGCTCCAGCTGCTCCCCGGTCGGCTGCCCGCCCACCGCGTCCGCGCCCATCACGTACCGCCGCAACGCGCAGTGCCCCACCATGAAGCCCGCGTTGACGGCGATCCGCCCCTCCAGGGCGTCGAGGTAGTCGCCGAAGCTGTGCCAGTTCCAGGGCGCCCCCTCCTCCAGGGCGACCAGCGACATCCCCTCGACCTTGGACATCATGCGGCGGGTGTAGTCGGCGTCCTCGGGCCGTGCCGGGTTCAGCGGGGCGAGGGTGAAGCCGCAGTTGCCGCCCGCGACCGTCGTCACCCCGTGGTTCAGGGACGGGGTGGCGTAGGGGTCCCAGAAGAGCTGGGCGTCGTAGTGGGTGTGCGGGTCGACGAATCCGGGGGCGAGGACGAGACCGGAGGCGTCCTCGCCGGTGCGGGACGCCTCCGTGACCGTGCCGATCGCGGCGATACGGCCGTCGCGGATGCCGACGTCCGCGGTGTAGCCGAGCGCGCCCGTGCCGTCCACGACGGTCGCGCCCTTGATGACGTGGTCGAGCATGGCCGCACCCTCCTCAGACCGCTTGGCGGAAACGGGTCGTCCGGTGCACCGGATCCGTGTCGATCTTCGGGATCACGTGCTCCCCGATCAGCCGGATCGTCTGCAGGGTCTCCTCCTTCGGGACCCCGACCGGCAGCCCGAAGGAGAGCTGGTCGGCGCCCGCCTGCTCCCAGCGCTTGCACTGGGTGAGCACCTCGTCCGGGTCGCCGCAGATCAACAGCTCCTCCTCGATGAGGAGTTCGACGAACTCGGCGTTGTACTCGGGGAGCGTCTCGGGCCAGACGGGGAAGCCCTCGGGGCGCGGGAAGGTGTCGTGGTAGCGGAAGACGAGGGAGGGGAGGTAGTGCAGTCCGCCGCCGACCGCGATCCGTATCGCCTCGTCGTGGGTCGGCGCGCAGATGGCGGTGGTCGTCACCATCACGTTGTCGTTGACGAAGGCCCCGACGGGCTCGGCGTCCACGATGGCGGTCTTGTACTGCTGGAGCACCCACTCCATGTCGGAGACCTTCTGCACGCTGAAGCCGAGCACGCCCAGGCCCTTGCGTGCGGCCATGGCGTACGAGGGCGGCGACCCGGCGGCGTACCACATGGCGGGGTGCGCCTTCCCGTACGGCTTGGGGAGCACCTTGCGGGGCGGGAGCTGCCAGTGCTTGCCCTGGAACCCGACGTACTCGTCCTGGAGCCACATCTTCGGGAACTCGGCGATGGTCTCTTCCCAGATCTCCTTGGTGTAGTTCATGTCGGTGATGCCGGGGAGGAAGCCGAGGATCTCGTGGCTGCCCGCGCCGCGCCCGCTGCCGAACTCGAAGCGGTTCTCGCTGAGGTGGTCGAGCATGGCGACCTTCTCGGCGACCTTCACCGGGTGGTTGACCTGGGCGAGCGGGTTGAAGATGCCCGAGCCGAGGTGGATGCGGTCCGTGGCGTGGGCGAGATAGCCGAGGTAGACGTCGTTCGCCGAGAGGTGCGAGTACTCCTCCAGGAAGTGGTGCTCGGACGCCCAGGCGTACTTGAAGCCGGACTTGTCCGCCTGGATGACGTACTCGGTCTCCTCCATCAGCGCCTTGTGCTCCGCGAGCGGGTCGGTCTCGGCGCGCTTGCCCACGTATCCCTGTACAAAGAGCCCGAATTCCAAGGAGGTTCACCGTCCCCAGTATGTTTCTGACTATCCGTCAGATTGACTTGCCGCCGACTGTTGCACCACGGGCCTGCACCGTCAATAGCTGACTGGCCGTCAGATCACGCTGACCCCCGCCAGCCACCCCCCGTCGATCACGAACGGCTGCCCGGTGATGTACGAGGAGTCCTCGGAGGTCAGGAACAGGGCGAGCCGGGCGACCTCCTCGGGCCTGCCCACCCGCCCGAGCGGCACGAGCTTGCTGTACAGCTCGTCCAGGGCCCTGGTCATCTCCTCGGGATCGGCCGTCGGGTCGAGTTGGGCCGGGTTCGACATGGGGGTGTCGACGGCGCCCGGACAGATGGCGTTGACCCGTATCCGCTGGTGCGCCAGCTCCAGCGCGGCGACCCGGGTGAGGCCGAGGATGGCGTGCTTGGTAGCCGTGTACGTGCCCACGGCCGCCATCCCGGTCATCGCGGTGTACGAGGCGGTGTTGACGATCGTGCCCCCGCCTGCCGCGGCGATCTCCCCCGCGACGGTCTTGATACCGAGGAAGCAGCCGACCTGGTTGACCTGCACGACCTGGAGGAACTCGTCCAACGGGGTGTCGACGAGGGCGTTGAAGCGCAGGATGCCCGCGTTGTTGACCAGCCCGTCGATCCGCCCGTACGCGCCCTTCACGGCGGCGACGGCGTCCCCCCAGTCGTCCTCCCGGCCCACGTCGAGGTGGACGTAGAGCGCGTCCAGCTCCTTGGCCACATCCTCGCCCCGGTCGTCGAGCACGTCCGCGACGACGACCCTGGCACCCTCCGCGGCGAACAGCCGCGCCTCCTGCTCGCCCTGCCCGCGCGCCGCCCCGGTGACGATGACGACACGTCCGTCCAGCTTTCCCATGCCCTGACTCCCTGCTCGAGGTGAGGCGCGATCTAGTTGAGGTGGGGCGCGACGTCGGCGCCGAACGCCGTGATCTGGTCGACGAGCTCACTCAGCCCCCGCGCCCGGAACCGCACCTGGATCTGGTGCACCCCCATCGCCCGGTACGCCCGCAGCGACTCGGCGACCGCCTCCGGGGCCCCGGTCACCGTGCGCCGCCCGACGTGCCAGTTCGGCGTGCCGACGTACAAGGGCTCGGTGATGGCCCCGACGACGAGAGGCGCGGAGATCCCCGCCCCCTCCCTGATCCGGTACAGGCGGGCGATCTGCTCCGGCAGCCGCTCGCGCGGATCCCCCTGCGGCAGCCAGCCGTCACCCCGCAGCGCGGCCCGGCGCACGGCGGCGGGCGAGGAGCCGCCGACCCAGATGGGCACGTGCTCCTGCGCGGGCCTGGGCCGCTGCCCGAGCCCTTCGAAGTCGTACAGCTTCCCGTGGTGCACGGGGAACTCGTCGGCCCCCAGGGCGGCGCGCAGCGCGTCGATGGACTCGTCGAGCACCGCCCCCCGCCGCGCGAAGTCGGCGCCCACCGCCTCGAACTCCTCCTCCACATGCCCGGCGCCGACCCCGAGGATCAGCCGCCCGCCGGAGAGGTGGTCGAGGGTCGCGTACTGCTTGGCCGTGACCAGCGGATGCCGCAGCCCGACGACCGCGACATGACTGAGCAGCCGTACGCGCTCGGTCACGCCCGCGAGGTAGGAGAGGGTGGCGACGGGGTCGTACCAGATCGTGCTCATGGCGTCCGCGAGACGGCGCGGGACGGCCACGTGGTCGCAGCTCGCCACATAGGCGAAGCCGGCGCGGTCGGCGGCGCGGGCGACCGCGACGAGCTCGCCGGGACCGGCGTCCGCCTCCCAGGGTTCGGCGTAGAGGGTGCTCTGGGACTGGATCGGGAGCTGCATCCCGTAGAGCAGGGGCGAGGGGTCCGACGGGGACTGGTTCAACGGGGGCCTCCCGGTCCGGGCCACAGCCCGTCCTTCGTCAGCCCCAGCAGGTCGATGGCGTTGCCCCGGACGATCCGTTCCACCACGTCCGCGTCCAGGTGCCCCATCTGGGCCTCGCCGACCTCGCGGGACTTGGGCCAGGTGGAGTCGGAGTGGGGGTAGTCGGTCTCGTAGAGGACGTTCGGGACCCCGATGGCGTCGAGGTTCCTCAGGCCGAACGCGTCGTCGAAGAAGCAGCCGTAGACGTGGTCGGCGAAGAGTTCGGACGGCGGGCGGTGGACCTTGTCGGCGACGCCGCCCCAGCCGCGGTTCTCCTCCCAGACCACGTCGGCGCGCTCCAGGATGTAGGGGATCCAGCCGATCTGACCCTCCGCGTACATGACCTTGAGGTTCGGGAAGCGTTCGAACTTGCCGCTCATCAGCCAGTCGACCATCGAGAAGCAGCAGTTGGCGAAGGTGATGGTGGAGCCGACGGCGGGCGGCGCGTCGGCCGAGGTCGACGGCATCTTGCTGCTGGAGCCGATGTGCATGGCGATGACCGTGCCGGTCTCGTCGCAGGCGGCGAGGAAGGGGTCCCAGTCGTCGGTGTGGACGGAGGGCAGTCCGAGGTGGGGCGGGATCTCGGAGAAGGCGACCGCGCGGACGCCACGGGCGGCGTTGCGGCGCACTTCCGCGGCGGCGAGTTCCGGGTCCCAGAGAGGTACGAGGGTGAGCGGGACGAGCCGGCCGTGGGCCGCCGGGCCGCACCACTCCTCCACCATCCAGTCGTTGTAGGCCCTCACTCCGAGCAGGCCCAGCTCACGGTCCTTGGCCTCGGTGAAGGTCTGGCCGCAGAAGCGCGGGAAGGTGGGGAAACAGAGCGCGGACTGGACGTGGTTGACGTCCATGTCGGCGAGACGCTGGGGGACGTCGTACGAGCCGGGGCGCATCTGCTCGTACGTGATGATCTCCAGCCGTATCTCGTCCCTGTCGTAGCCGACGGCGGTGTCGAGGCGGGTGAGGGGCCGGTGCAGGTCCTCGTAGACCCACCAGTCCCCGATGGGTCCGTCGTCGCCGGGCCCGCCCATCACCGGGGCGAACCTGCCGCCGAGGAAGGTCATCTCCTTCAGCGGCGCGCGGACGATGCGGGGTCCGGTGTCCTGGTACTTCGCGGGGAGGCGGTCGCGCCAGACGTCGGGCGGCTCCACGGTGTGGTCGTCCACGGAGATGATCTTCGGGAACGGGGTCGTGGACGCCTGGGCGGCCTCAGTGGTCCTCGTGGTCTCCATACGGCTCACGGTAGCGCCGATCTGACGACCCGTCAGCTACCTGGTACGGCTCTGCAGACTGCTGCACGCCTCCGGAATGGGCGGCTCTGTGCGGAGATGTGCGCAGTGGTTGTGAGAGCCCTGTGATTCCCCGTGCCTGTACGGTGTGCGGGCCTGTGATCGCTGTCTCGCACGGCTGACGCATCCGCCATGAACAAGGCAAACTGGCCTCGTAGCACTGACGGTTCGGCAGGGGGACGGCGATGGACGGTGTACCGCGAGTGCCGGAGCAGCGACGTGCCGGGGAATCGGCGGCGTTGCGCTTCAGCGTGCTCGGCCCGGTGCGCGCCTGGCGCGGCGAGGATTCCTTGCCCACGGGGTCCCCGCAGCAACGCGCCCTGCTGGCCGCGCTGCTGCTGCGGGAGGGCCGGACGGCCACGTCCGGCGAGCTGATCGACGCCCTGTGGGGCGAGGAGTCCCCGCCCCAGGCGCTGGCCGCCGTGCGGACGTACGCCTCCCGGCTCCGCAAGGCCCTGGACCCCGGCGTCCTGATCAGTGAGTCCGGCGGCTACGCGATCCGGCTGGCCGCGAGCGACAGCTCCCTCGACCTCGCCGAGGCCCAGGAACTCGCCGCCGACGCCGAGAAGGCCAAGCACTCCGGCGACCTGTGCTCCGCCCGCGACCTGCTGAACCGCGCGCTGGGTCTGTGGGACGGGGAGCCGCTGGCGAGCGTGCCCGGTCCGTACGCGGAGACCCAGCGGGCCCGCCTGGAGGAGTGGCGTCTCCAACTCCTCGAATCCCGGCTCGACATGGACCTGGAGCAGGGCTGCCACGCGGAGGCGGTCTCCGAACTCACCGCCCTGACGGCGGCGCACCCCCTGCGCGAGCGGCTGCGCGAACTGCTGATGCTCGCCCTGTACCGCAGCGGGCGGCAGGCCGAGGCGCTCGCCGTGTACGCCGACACGCGCCGCCTCCTCGCCGACGAGCTCGGCGTGGACCCGCGCCCGGGCCTGAAGGAGCTGCAGCAGCGGATCCTCCAGGCCGACCCGGGCCTCGCGGAACCCTCGGCCCCGGCGGCCGAGCCCACCGCGACACCGGTCCGCCCGGCCCAACTCCCGGCCACCGTCACGGACTTCACCGGACGCGCCTCCTTCGTCCAGGAACTGAGCGACGTCCTGGCCTCCGCCTCCTCCGCCGAGGGCGAGGGCCAGGTCATGGCCGTCTCCGCGCTCGCGGGCATCGGCGGCGTCGGCAAGACGACCCTCGCCGTGCACGTGGCCCACCAGGCGCGCGCGGCGTTCCCCGACGGGCAGCTGTACGTCGACCTGCAGGGTGCGGGCCAGCGGGCGGCGGAGCCGGAGACGGTCCTCGGCGCGTTCCTGCGTGCCCTGGGCACGGCGGACTCCTCCATCCCCGACTCCCTGGAGGAGCGCTCGGCGCTCTACCGCTCGGTCCTGGACGGCCGGCGGGTCCTGGTCCTCCTGGACAACGCCCGCGACGCGGCCCAGGTCCGCCCGCTCCTGCCCGGCACGGAGGGCTGCGCGGCCCTCGTCACGTCCCGGGTGCGGATGGTGGACCTGGCGGGCGCCCACCTGGTCGACCTCGACGTGATGTCCCCGGAGGAGGCCCTCCAGCTCTTCACGAAGATCGTCGGCGAGGAGCGGGTGGCGTCGGAGCGCGAGGCGGCCCTAGACGTCGTCGCGGCCTGCGGCTTCCTCCCCCTCGCCATCCGCATCGCGGCCTCCCGGCTGGCCGCCCGCCGCACCTGGACCGTCTCGGTCCTGGCGGCGAAGCTCGGCGACGAGCGCCGCCGCCTCGACGAGCTCCAGGCCGGCGACCTCGCGGTCAAGGCCACCTTCGAACTCGGCTACGGACAGCTGGAGCCGGCCCAGGCCCGCGCCTTCCGGCTGCTGGGCCTGGCCGACGGCCCCGACATCTCCCTGGCCGCCGCGGCCGCCGTCCTCGACCTCCCGATCGACGACACCGAGGACCTCCTCGAATCCCTCGTCGACACCTCCCTCCTGGAATCCGCCGCCCCCGGCCGCTACCGCTACCACGACCTCGTACGCCTCTACGCCCGCGCCTGCGCGGAACGCGACGAACAGCCACCGAGCGAGCGGGATGCGGCGATGTCACGCCTTCTGGACTTCTACTTGGCCACGGCCGCCGGGGTGTACGCGATCGAACGGCCCGGGGATCGGTTGGTGGACCATCTGGAGCCGACGGAGCACCCCGGGCTGGTGTTCGACGACCGGCATCCGGCGCAGGACTGGTTGTACGCCGAGGCGAACGCCCTCCTGTCGTGCGTGCGCCAGTCTGTGGCGGACAGCCGACTTCGCAGGGCTGTCGACCTGCTCTGGGCCGCCAAGGATCTTGCCGAGTCGGGGGCCAATTCGCGCGAATACGAGGTCGCCGCGAACGCGGCGCTCGAGCGTGCTCGTGCCATTGGCGACGCGCATACCGCTGGGCGTGCGCTGACTACGCTCACCGACGTCCACCTGGTCGCGGGACGCTTCGATCAGGCTGACGCGGCCGCCGTCGAAGCCATGCACATGGCACAGGAGGCGGACGACCCCGTTGCCAGCTGCTGGGCCCCCAACACCCGCGGCATCATCGCCATCTACCAGAGTCGGCACGCCGAGGGCGAGCAGTACCTGACCTCGGCCATCGAGAATTTCCGCAGCAACAAGAACCGGCCGGGCGAGGCCAGCGCACTGTGCAACCTGTCCCGCATTCACCTGGCCACGGGACGTGTCGACAGCGCCGTCACTCTCGCTCAGCAAGGCATCGACATCTACGACTCCACGGGGAACGCCCTCAGGGGCGCGAACGGGCGCTACGCCCTGGGCTTGGCGCTCACCCGCAACGGGGACCTCGGCTCGGCGGCCGAGAGCCTCGTGGAGGCCCTGGAGACCTTCCGCGACAGTCGCCAGCGACTCTGGGAGGGGATGACTCTCTTCCGGCTCGCCGAGGTGGACCTCGCCGCCCGACGTCCGGCGCAGGCCGCGTCCAACGCGGAGATGGCTCTGACCGTGCTGCGGGGCATCGGTGGGGAGTGGCGACGTGGGCTCGTGCTCACTGTGCTCGGTCGCGCGCTCAACGGCATCGGACAGACCGGTCGCGCCCAAGTCTGCTGGCGTGAAGCCCTCGGGATCTATGAGGAGTTGGGATCCCCCGAAGCAGCCGAGGTGCGCAGCCTGCTGAACCCGGCCGCTGCTGCCTAGCCGACCGTCGGGGCGTTCATCGAACGTTTATCGCCGCCCGACATGCTCACTCCTGTCGTTCCGTCGCGTCGGGGGGCAGGCGGATCGACAGTGAGGCCGTGAGGTTAATCTGAGCGGCCAATCGGTGCCCGTCCGGCGTCCATCGGGGGAGCTGCCGGGCGGGCCCCCAAGCCTCTTGCCTGGAACGGAACTGGGGAGTTGACCGCTATGAGCGAAAAGAAGAGCGAGCCCATCGTCAAGCCGCTGGACCAGCACGCAACGGGTGAGGAGCTCGTCGCGCTGGACCAGCACGCCACCGACGAAGAGCTCATTGCCCTGGACCAGCACGCCACGGGCGGCGAAATCAAGCCGCTGGACCAGCACGCAACAACCGAACCGTCCAACTGACCAATCACGACGGGGATCGGCCGCGGCGGCGCGGAGGGGGAGCCGCCGCGGCCGATGTGTGTCCAGCAACTGGTTCAGGTCAATTGATGACGCGAATCGTTCGATCTACTCGAACATTCGCCCCCTGTGTCGCTAGCGTCACTCGATGTTCGGAAGTTCCTTTCTCTCACAGGAGTTGGCATGACACGCACCAAGAAGGCCCTCGTCACGGTGGCTCTCGCGGCCGCCGCCGCGATCGGTACCTCGGCCCCGGCGTTCGCCAACGTCCACGCCACGGACACCCCGGTCACCACGGACAACATCCACGCGACCGACACCCCCGTCACCACGGACAACATCCACGCGACCTGATCAACACCTCAAGCCACACTGCGGGGTCGAGCTCAAGCTCGGCCCCGTTCGCGTCCAGCCTGCTCAAACCGCCCAGCTCTCCAAAACCACCGCAATGCTCCCCGCCGTACAGGTCTTCTTCTTCGGCTCGGTCACGAGCGGGGTGGGCCGAACTCCGTACGCCCGACGGCCGCCGCCGCTACCTGGACTTCCTGTTCCGGGTGGAGGGGCTGGCCGTCGAGATCGAGGGATACGCGTACCACGGCTCACGCGAGTCGCACCGCCGGGATGTCGCCCGCTTCAACCAGGTCCTCCAGTGCCCGGAGGTGCGTCTCCTCCTCCGCTACACCGCCGCGGATGTCTTCCACCGTCCCGCGATCGTGATCGAGGAGGTCCGCGCCGCCCTCTCCCGGCTCCGCGAGCGCGAGCGCGACCGTGACTCAGGGACCCTCGCGCCGTAGCTTCAGTACGTCCCGGACCGCAACTCCCCCTTCACCACCTTCCCGCTCGCGTTCCGCGGGAGTTCCCGTACGAATTCCACCGCCCGGGGGACCTTGTAGTTCGCCATCTCGCGGCGGGACCAGGCGATGAGGTCGTCGGAGGTGAGGTCGGATCCCGGGCGGCGGACCACGTAGGCCTTGCCGACCTCGCCCAGGCGGTCGTCCGGTACGCCGATGACCGCCACGTCCGCGATGTCCGGGTGGAGGCCGAGGAGCTGTTCTATCTCGGCGGGGTAGGCGTTGAAGCCGCCGACGATGAACATGTCCTTGATGCGGTCGGTGATGCGGAGGTTGCCCGCCGGGTCCAGGACGCCCACGTCGCCGGTGCGCAGCCAGCCGTCCGAGGTCAGGACGCGGGCGGTCTCCTCGGCGTCCTCGAAATAGCCCCGCATCACGTTGAAGCCGCGGACCAGCACCTCACCCGGGGTACCCGTGGGCGCTTCCACTCGTACCTCCACCCCCGGGATGGCCCGGCCCGACGTCGACGCGATCACCGACGACGGGTCGCCCCGGCGGCACATCGTCACGAATCCGCTGGCCTCCGAGAGGCCGTACGCGGTCAGGACCGTCTCCACGCCCAGTTCGGTGCGCAGGCGTTCCACCAGGCGGAGGGGGACCACGGCCGCTCCCGTGACCACCAGCCGCAGCGTCGACAGGTCGTACGACGCCCGCGCCGGGTGGTCCAGGAGGGACTGGTGGAGGGTCGGCGGGCCCGGCAGGACCGTGACCCGCTCGGACGCGATGTTCGCCAGCACCGTGTCCACGTCGAACACCGGCTGCGGGATCATCGTCGCGCCCCGCATCAGACAGGCGAGCACCCCGGCCTTGTAGCCGAAGGTGTGGAAGAAGGGGTTCACGATCAGGTAGCGGTCCTCCCGGCGCAGACCGGCCAGCTCGCACCACACCTCGTACGCCCGCAGGCTCTGCTCGTGCGTGATCACGGCGCCCTTGGGCCGGCCCGTCGTGCCCGAGGTGAAGACGATGTCCGACGGCGCCGATCCCGGCACGGCCGCCGCCCGTTCCCGCACCTCCGCCGCCCCGACACCCTCCCCATCCGCGAGGAAGTCCTTGCAGGTGCGGAAGTCGGCGGGGGCGTCGTCGGCGAGCACCACGACCTGTTCCAAGTGCGGGAGTCCGGGGAGGGGGCCGTCTCCGGCGCCCTCCTCCTCCGCGCTCTCCCCCGCCGCCCGTCGCAGCGACGCCACGTACGACGTCCCCAGGAACGTCCCCGTCACGAACAGCAGCCGCGCGCGGCTCCGGGACAGCACGTACGCCGCCTCGGTGCCCTTGAAGCGGGTGTTGAGCGGGACGAGCACCGCGCCCGCCGACACCGCGCCGAGGGCGGAGACGATCCAGTCCAGGGTGTTCGGCGCCCAGATGGCGACCCGGTCGCCGAGCCGTACGCCGTTCGCGAGGCAGGCGGCCGCCGCACGTTCGACGCGGGCGCCCAGCTCGGCGTAGGAGATCCGCGTACGGCCCTCGACGACGGCCTCGCGGTCCGCGAAGCGCGTCGCCGCCGACCGCATCAGCCCCGGGATGCTGCCCCATTCCAGGTCTCCGCGCATCTCACGCCTCCCGTAGCCACGAACCCACTAGCTGACTACCCGTCAGATTAGCTGTAGCCTGACGGCCTGTCAGCAGTCGGGCCCTTCCGTGGAGGTGCACCTATGCCGGGGATCAAGGACGCCACCGCCGTCGTCGGCATCGGACAGACACCCTTCGCCAAGCAACTCCCCGAGTCCGAGAAGACCTTGGCCTGCCGCGCGATCCTCGCCGCCCTCGACGACGCCGGAATCGCGCCCTCCGAAGTCGACGGGCTCGCCTCCTACACCATGGAGGAGACCGACGAGGTGGAGGTCGCGAAGGCGGTCGGCCTCGGCGATCTCACCTTCTTCAGCAAGGTGGGCTACGGCGGCGGCGGCTCCTGCGCCACCGTCGCGCACCTCGCCGGCGCCGTCGCCACCGGCCAGGCGACGGTGGGCGTGGCCTGGCGGTCGCGCAAGCGGGGCAGCGGGCCCAGGCCGTGGAAGAACACCGCCGTCCAGCTCCCCACGCCCGCCCAGTGGACCCGCCCCTTCGGGCTGCTCAGACCGGCCGACGAGATAGGCATGCTGGCCCGTCGCTACATGCACGAGTACGGCGCCACCCGCGACCACCTCTTCAACGTCGCCCTCGCCTGCCGCAACCGCGCCAACCAGAACCCCGCCGCGATGATGTACGAGCGCCCGCTGACCCGCGAGATGTACATGACCTCCCGCTGGATCAGCGAACCCCTCTGCCTCTTCGACAACTGCCTGGAGTCGGACGGCGCGTTGGCCTGCGTGATCGTGTCCGCGGAGCGCGCCCGGGACTGCCGGCAGCGCCCCGTGTACGTCCACTCCGCCGCCCAGGGTCTGCCCGCCCAGCACCACGGCATGGTCAACTACTGGAACGACGACCCGCTCACAGGGCCCGCCTGGACCGCCGCCCGGCACCTGTGGAAACACGCCGACTTCACCCCTGACGACGTCGACGTGGCCCAGATCTACGACGCCTTCACCCCCCTGATCCCGCTCTCCCTGGAGGGCTACGGCTTCTGCGGACGCGGCGAGGGCGCGGCCTACACGGAGGGCGGCACCCTGGAGATCGGGGGCCGGCTGCCCCTCAACACCGGCGGGGGCGGGCTCAGCGAGGCGTACGTCCACGGCTTCAACCTCATCAACGAGGGCGTGAAGCAGTTGCGCGGCACGAGCACCGCCCAGGTCCCCGGGGCCGCCACCTGCCTGGTCACGGCGGGGGAGGGCGTCCCCACCTCCGCGATCCTGCTGAGGAACTGAGGAGCCGAGATGACCGAGCCCCTTCTCACCCCCGTCCTCGACGACGACGGCGCGCCCTTCTGGGGGTACGCCGCCCAGGGCGAGCTACGGATCCAGGCGTGCGCCGACTGCGGCGAGCTGCGCTTCCCGCCCCGCCCCTGCTGTCCCCACTGCCGGTCCTTCGGCAGCGAGTGGCGGCGGATGAGCGGACTGGGCCGCGTCTGGTCGTACGTCGTCCCGCACCCGCCGCTGCTCCCGGCGTACGCGGCCCTGGCCCCGTACAACGCGATCGTGGTCGAACTCGCCGAGGCCCCGCACATCCGCCTGGTCGGCAACCTGGTCACGGCGCCGGGCGCCCCGCTCGACTCCTTCCCCCCGGACCGGATCCGGATCGGAGCGCGGGTACGGGTGGTGTTCGGCGGGGAGGGGCTGCCGCAGTGGGTTCTGGACGGCCGGTCGTGAACGGCGGCGCGCTGCGGATCGCGACCGACAAGGACACGGGCGTCGCGGTCCTGGCCCTGGACCGCCCGGAGAAACTGAACGCCATCGACGAGGCCCTGGCATCCGAACTCTCCGCCGCCTGGCGGGCGTTCCGCTTCGACGACTCGGTACGGGCCGTCGTCCTCACGGGCGCGGGGGAACGGGCCTTCTCCACGGGCCTCGACCGCGCCACCGAAACCCCCCAGCCCGCCTCCCCCTTCATGGTGGACGACCCGCTCCTGCGCATCGGCCCGAAGGCCAACGACCTGTGGAAACCGGTCGTCGCGGCCGTGTCCGGGATGGCGTGCGGAGGGGCCTTCTACCTCCTCGGGGAGGCGGAGTTCGTCGTCGCCGACGAGACCGCCACCTTCTTCGACCCGCACACGACGTACGGCATGGTCAGCGCGTACGAGTCCGTGTACGCGGCGCACCGGATGCCGTACGGGGAGGCGGCGCGGATGGCACTCATGGGGAACGCCGAACGGATGTCCGCGCGGCGGGCGTACGACATCGGATGGGTGTCCGAACTCACCCCGCCCGGGGGAGCGTTGGAAGCCGCCGTGCGTTGCGCCACGGTGATCGCCTCCTACCCCTCCGAAGGAGTCCAGGGCACCGTCCGCGCCCTGTGGACCGCCCACGAAGCCGCCCGCGCCCACGCCTTCGCCCAGGCGCCGCACCTCATCTCCCTGGGCAACCTGCCCCTGACCCGACAGACAGAGTTGTTCTCCGCACGCCGCCCGAACGGGTTCCGGGTGCGGTGATTCGTCCGCGGGCCGGTGGGGGCTGGTCGCGCAGTTCCCCGCGCCCCTAAAAGCCTCCGGCCGACCGGCGTTCGAGAGCGACGCCGATGGGGCACAGGGGCGCAGCCCCGTGCCCCAGGGGCGCGGGGAACTGCGCGCCAAGCCCCCACCGACCCGCAGTCGAAGAACAGGAAGGGCCGGTCGGCCTTACGTCGTGCGGGCCGTGCCCGTCCCCTTCTCCGCGTCCAACGCGTACACGCACCGGTCCTTGCTGCACGCGTACACCACCCCGTCCTTGACCACCGGCGCACCGGTGATCTCCCCACCCGTCGCCAGCTTCCACCGAAGCCGCCCGTCGTCCGCCTTCAGGGTGTAGAGGAGATGGTCCGTGGAGCCGAAGTGGATGCGGCCCTCGGCGACCGCGGGCGCGCCCACGAGGTCGCCCCCGGCCTGGAAGCGCCACTTCGGGGTGCCGGTGACCGCGTCGAGGGTGTACAACCCCTTGCCGCTGCCGACGTGGACGTGGCCGGCCGCGACCAGGACGGGATCGATCGAGGAGCGGGCCTCGGTCGCGATGCGCCAGCGGTCGCGACCGTCCGTCGCGTCGAGGGCGTACACCGTGCCGAGGTAGTCGGCGAGGTAGACCCCGCCTCCCGTGACCGCGGGGCCCGGCACGAAGGTCGGCGGGGAGAGGAAGACCGCGGGGGCCTCGAAGTGCCAGCGCACGTGCCCGCCGGCGACGTCGACGGCGAGGACGCGGGTGCCCGCGGAGATGTAGACGTAGCCGTCGGGGGCGGAGGTGATCCGTACGGGTACGCCCCCGCACGACGCCGCGTCGCCGATCGGGTACGACCACCGTTCCTCACCCGTACGGGCCTCCAGGGCACGCAGCCGGGCGTCCTTCCAGACGTACACCGTGCCGTCGTGGACGGCGGGCCCGGCCTCCGGGGACTCGAAGTCGGTCTGGGCGCCGGTGATCTCCCAGAGTTTCTGGCCGTTGGAGGCCTCCCAGGCCTGGACGCCGCCCCCGCGCGTACCGGTGATGACGGTCCCGCGGTCGGCCTTCAGGGAGTACACCCAGGCGTCCGTGGACAGACGCCACAGGTCCGCGCCCTCCCGCGCGTTCAGGGCGAAGAGGGTGGGGCCGTCGGAGGCGTGGATACGGCCGTCCGCGACCGCCATGGACCAGGCCACGTCCCGCGTCTTGAAGCGGCGGCGGCCGGTCGCGACGTCCAGGGCGTGGACTTCGAAGGAGGTGACGTAGACGAGGTCGCCCGCGACGGAGGGCGTACCCCAGACGTCGTTCGACATACGGAAGCGCCAGGGCCGCCAGCCGGACGGGGAGTCCGGGGCGGGCGGCGGAGCGACCGTCGGCGCGGGGTCGGCGCCGTTGACGCCGACGCGCGGGCGGGACCAGGAGGCGGCGAGTCCCGCCTCCGGAGGAGGTGCCTTCACGGCGGCGGCACGGGCGTCGGCGACGCGCGGCCCGGGGCCGATGGGCACCTGGCCGCCCGCGAGCCGCACGGGGCCGGTGTCGGGCGCCCCGACGGGCAAGGGAGCGTGCGAGGGCGGCGGAGGGAGGGCGGGGCGTCCGCCTCCGCTGCGACCGCCGGAGGACGGGGGCTTCAGCGCCGGACGGCCCCCGCGGCGCGACTCGATCAGGCCCACTGCCCGCTCGGGCAGCCACGCCGACGCCGTACCGCTGTCGTCGGAGCCGGAGCCGAAGAGGTGGGGTGCCAACTGGGCCTGGAGGTCGGCGGGGTTGGGGCGGCCGGTCGCCTCCATCTGCATGCAGGACTCGATGAGGGGGCGCAGCTCGTCCGGGAGGCCCTCCAGGTCGGGGCCCTCCCGCAGCAGCATGAAGACCGTCTCGACGGGGTTGGCGCCGTGGAAGGGCGCGTGCCCGGTGGCGGCGAACACCAGCATCGAGCCGAGCGAGAAGACATCGCTCGCGCCCGTCACACTGCGCGAGTCCTTCGCCTGTTCGGGGGACATGTAGGCCGGGGTGCCGACGGCGACGTTCGTCATCGTCAAACGGGTGTTCGAGACACCGGAGGCGATACCGAAGTCGATGACCCGCGGCCCGTCCTCCACCACCAGCACGTTCGAGGGCTTCAGGTCGCGATGGACGAGCCCGGCGCCGTGGATCGACTGCAGCGCCTCCGCGACGCCCGCCGCCAGCCAGCGCACCGCCTGGGCCGGCATCGGCCCGCACTCGTTCACTATTTCCTCGAGGGAGGGCGCAGGAACGTACGCGGTGGCCAGCCACGGCACGGCCGCGCGCGGGTCGGCGTCGACCACGGCCGCCGTGTAGAAGCCGGAGACCGCTCGCGCGGCCTCCACCTCACGAGTGAAGCGGACCCGGAACAGCTGGTCCTCGGCGAGCTCGGTCCTGACCGTCTTGATCGCCACGCGCCGGCCCGAAGCCGAGCGCGCGAGATAGACCAGCCCCATGCCGCCGGCACCCAGCCGTCCCAGCACCTCGAACGGCCCGATCCGCCGCGGATCGTGCTGTGTCAGCTGATCCACCACTTGCCTGCCACCTCCCCGTACGAGCCACGTCATCCACGTATGAACGCAGCCCCGTGCAGCGTCTCACCACCGCACCGCCATGGCGGCACGCACCCCGATTCTTCCTGTCCGGGCCACAGGTTGCGAACCCGGGGGCGGAACGGGGTGTCTCGGGACAAAATCACCGGCCCCGTACCTGGAGTACGGCGAACGACGCCCCTTGATTGTCCGTGACGACGGCCGCCCTTCCGTACGAGGTGTCGAAAGGGGGCGCCTGGACGCGTCCGCCGAGCCGGTTCACCGTACCGAGAACCGCGTCGACGTCCTCCACTCCGAAGTGGACGAGGAAGTGCGGCGGCATCTCGGCCGGGAAGACACCGGAGACCGGGGCGCGGCCGAAGTCGGGCGAGGCGTCGGGGCCGAACAGGGCGTCGTGGAACAGGGTGCCGTAGAAACGGTCGACGGTTTCCGGGTTCCGCGCGTACAGCTCGGCCCAGCAGAAGGAGCCCGGCTCGTGCCGCTTGCCGAAACCGGGGTGGGTCCCCGCCTGCCACAGGCCGAAGACCCCGCCCTCGGGGTCGGTCGCGAGGGCGGTCGTACCGTAGGGGCCCAGCCGGGTGGGCGCGGTGATCACCTGCCCGCCCGCCGCCTGGATCCGGGCCGCGAGCGCGGCGGCGTCCGGGGTCGCGAAGGACACCGTCCACACGGTGGGCATCCGGCCGTCCCGCTTGGGTGTGAGGGCGGCGACGGGCTCCCCGTGATGGCGTGCCCACACGCCCTCCATGTGCGGCTCGAACCCCTCCCCGAAGGTCCAGCCGAACAGCTCACCGTAGAAACGCCTGCCCGCCTCCACATCGGGAAGCTGCGCGTCGACCCAACAGGGGACGCCCTCCGGGTAGGCGTGCGTTGCGTCGGACGCCCGGGATACGGCCATGCGGCCAAGTTAACGGCCTTTCATCCACTCCGCGCGACGGCCCGGACACCCCCGGACACCTCCCAGGGCCCCCACTCGCCGCCCGCACTCCCCCACGCACCCCATTTGCAGTCGGCCGAATCGCGCTCCGATCACCCCTCGGTAAGCTGACGGCATGACAGGACAAGTGCGTACCGTCGACGGCCGCGTGGCCGGACGGCGAGGGCAGGCGACCAGGCAGAAACTGCTCGACTGCCTCAGTGAAATGCTCAGCTCGTCGCCGTACCGGGACGTCAAAGTCATCGATGTCGCCCGGAAGGCGGGCACGTCGCCGGCGACTTTCTACCAGTACTTTCCGGACGTCGAGGGCGCCGTCCTGGAGATCGCCGAGCAAATGGCCGCGGAGGGCGCCGGGTTGACCCAGCTCCTCGAAGGTCGCTCCTGGGTCGGCAAGGCCGGCTGGGCGACCGCGCAGGAACTCGTGGACGGTTTCCTGGAGTTCTGGCGGAAGAACGAGGCGATTCTGCGCGTGGTCGACCTGGGCGCCGCCGAGGGCGACAAACGCTTCTACAAGATCCGCATGAAGATCCTGAACTCGGTGAACAACTCCCTCGCGGACTCCGTCTCCGAGCTCCAGTCCAAGGGCAAGGTCGACAAGGACGTGAACCCCGCGGCGATCGCCGGTTCCCTCGTCGCGATGCTCGCCGCGGTGGCCTCGCACCAGAAGGGCTTCCAGACCTGGGGCGTCAAGCAGGCCGAACTCAAGCCGAACCTGGCGCTGTTGGTGCACCTCGGGGTGACCGGGAAGAAGCCGACCAAGTAGCGCGACCGTATCTTCTGGGGCTCCTGTTCGGCCCACATCCTGTCATGCAGGCGGCAGTCCACTCGTGGACTGCCGCCTGCTGCGCTATGCGCCGCGACGCACGATGCGAAACAGCCGGATCTCCCGGTCGATCCGCGCCTGGTACGTGGCGTACGGCGGCCAGAACGCCAGCACCGCCTTCCACGCCGCGTCCCGCTCCTCCCCCTCCAGCAGACGGGCCCTCACGGGGATGTCCTCGCCCTGCCAACTGATGACGGCGTCCGGATGGGCGAGAAGGTTGGCGGTCCAGGCCGGATGATCGGGGCGCCCGAAGTTGGACCCGACGAGAATCCAGCCGCCCTCCCCCTCCGGCATACAGGCCAGTGGCGTACGCCGCTCCAGCCCGCTGCGGGCGCCCCGCACGGTCAGCACGATCCCCGGCAGCAGCTGCGCGCTGAGCAGTACCCTGCCGCGCGTCAGCCGGTGCACCGCGCGGTCCATGGCAGGGACGAGGTGCGGGGCGACCCGGGCGAAGACCCGCGTCGAGGACACCTTCTGCACACTCCGCACGACGGCTCGCGATCGGATTCCCGGCGCCATCAGACCGCCACCTCCGCCCCGTCGAAGAGCCGCGCCGCGTCGGCGGCGTACGCCCGCAGCCGGTGCACGGGCCCGAAGAGCAGTTCGTCGCCGGCCGCGCGCTTGAAGTACAGCTGGGCCTCGTGCTCCCAGGTGAAGCCGATGCCGCCGTGCAGCTGGATCGCCTCGGCGGCGGCCGTGCGCAGCGCCTCCAGGCCCTGGGCGAGCGCGAGCCCGCCGACCCGCTCGCCGCCGGCCCCCGCCGCCCAGGCGGCGTAGTACGCGGCGGACCGCGCCGCCTGTACCCGCACGTACACGTCCGCGAGCCGGTGCTTCACCGCCTGGAAGGACCCGATCGCCCGCCCGAACTGCTCCCGCTGCCGCACGTAGGCGACGGTCCGCTCCAGCGCCCGGTCCGCGGCCCCCACGGCTTCGACGGCGAGCACGGCGGCGGCGCCGTCCCCGACGGAGGCCAGCGCGCCGAGCACGTCGCCGTCCTCCTCACCGAGCAACTCGGCCCGCACCTGACGCAGTTGCACCCGCCCCTGTGCCCGTGTCTCGTCCAACGACGTCTGCCGCATCCGTACGAGCCCCTGGGCGCCCTCCGTCACCAGGAAGATCCGCGTCCGGGCCCGGGCGAACCCCCCGGTGTGCGCGGCGACCAGCAGGAGCCCGGCGCTGTGCCCGTCGAGGACCTGTTCCACCTCCCCGTAGAGGCGCCAGCCGCCCTCCTCGCCCGGCCGGGCCTGTACGCCCCCGGCCCGGCCGCCGCCCGCCCAGTCCCCGCCGTTGTCGCCGACCAGGCCGAGCGCGGTGGGGAGCCCGGCGCCCGGTACCGCGAGGGCGGCGGTCAGCTCGCCGGCCGCGATCCTGGGCAGCAGCCCGGCGCGCTGGACGTCGGTGCCGAGGGCGAGGATCAGCGGGGCCGCGAGGGCGGCCGTGGCGAGCAGCGGCGAGGGCGCGAGGACCCGCCCCGACTCCTCGCAGGCGAGGGCGAGATCGGCGAACGAACAGCCGACCCCGCCGTACGCCGTGGGCAGCGCGAGCCCCGGCAGCCCGAGCTGCTGCGCGAGGGTCTCCCAGAGCCCGGCGTCGTGTCCGACCCCGGTGCGCACGGCCGACCGCACCTCCTCCGGACCGCAGCGCTTGAGCAGGAGCTCCCGCAGGGTGCGGCGGATCTCGTCCTGTTCGGCGGTGAAACGGGCGTCCATGGCCAGGCCCTTTCTCCCGATCTGACGGCCCGTCACATTAGCGCCGTGCGGTACGGATGCCCAGAGCCACGACGACCTCCCGCACGCCGCCACATCTGATGTACCGTCAGATTCATGACTCCGGGGAAGCGCAAGGTCGCCGTCGTGGGTGTCTCCCTCTCGGACTGCGGTCGCGTGGACGACGCGACGCCCTACGCCCTGCACGCCCAGGCCGCCAGGCGCGCGCTGGCGGACGCGGGGATGGACCGCTCGCTGGTCGACGGGTTCGCGTCGGCCGGCCTCGGCACCCTGCCGCCGGTCGAAGTGGCCGAGTACCTGGGCCTGCGCCCCACCTGGGTCGACTCCACCGCCGTCGGCGGCTCCACCTGGGAGGTCATGGCGGCGCACGCGACGGACGCGATCGCGGCGGGCCACGCCGAGGCCGTCCTCCTCGTCTACGGTTCGACGGCCCGCGCCGACATCAGGGCGGGCCGCCGCACCGGCAACCTCTCCTTCGGCGCCCGGGGCCCCCTCCAGTTCGAGGTCCCCTACGGCCACACGCTCATCGCCAAGTACGCGATGGCCGCGCGCCGCCACATGCACGCCTACGGCACGACACTCGAACAGCTCGCCTCGGTGGCCGTCCAGGCGCGGGCGAACGCGACGCTGAACCCGGAGGCGATGTTCCGCACCCCGATCACCACCGACGACGTCCTGTCCGGCCCGATGATCGCCGACCCCTTCACCAAGCTGCACTGCTGTCTGCGCTCCGACGGCGGCGCGGCGGTGCTGCTGGCGGCCGAGGAGTACGTACGGGACTGCCGTACGGCCCCGGTGTGGATCCTCGGCACCGGCGAGCACGTCTCGCACACGACGATGTCCGAGTGGCCGGACTTCACCGTCTCCCCCGCGGCGGTGAGCGGACGTCTCGCCTTCGAGCGGGCGGGGGTGCGGCCCGACGAGATCGACGTGGCCGAGCTCTACGACGCCTTCACCTACATGACCCTCGTGACCCTGGAGGACCTGGGCTTCTGTGCGAAGGGCGAGGGCGGGGAGTTCGTGGAGAAGGGGCGCCTGACGGTGGGCGGAGAGCTGCCGGTGAACACGGACGGGGGCGGACTCTCGGCCCAGCATCCGGGGATGCGGGGCCTGTTCCTCCTCGTGGAGGCCGTACGGCAACTGCGCGGGGAGGCCGGGGAACGCCAGGTCAGGAAGACGGGCGGACGCCTTCCCGAGCTGGCGGTGGCCTCCGGGACGGGCGGGTGGTTCTGCTCGTCGGGGACGGTGGTGCTGGGGCGGTAGGGGCCGGTGGTGCTCGGACGGTCGGCCCCGTCGGCGCTGGGGCGGTAGGGGCCGGGCAGCGGTTCAGCGTGCGGCCCAGCGGCGTCTGGCCCGACGCAGGGCGCGGGCGTCGGAGTAGCCGAGGAGACCGGCCTTACCGCCGGAGGGCGCGGCCGGGTGCCGATGGAGCCGCGCGAACTGCGCCTGCCGGGCGCGGTCGACCTCATGGCGCCAAGTGGTGCCCGACTCGGCGAGCCGGCGCTGGAGGGTTCTGGGGCTCGTCGCCAGCCGTCGCGCGACGGAGGTGAGGGAGAGGGGGGCCTCCGCGAGCACCGCGGCGGCCAGCACCTGCTGGACGCGGTCGGGCCAGCTGGTGGGGCGCGGCTGGATGCGCGGCAGCGAGGCCGCGTGGCGCTCCATGATGGCGGCGAGGGCGGGATCGGCGGTGCGCAGCGGCAGCTCCAGATCGGCGGCGCGCAGGGTCACGCTGTCGGTGTCGGCCCCGTACGTGATCCGGGTGGTGCCGAGGAAGTCGCTGAACGTGGTGGACCTGCGCGGTGCGCGCTGCCGCAGGCTGACCTCCACGGCTCCGATCGGCCGTCCGGTCGCCCAGCGGGAGCGGGAGAGCAGATCGGACATCCCGGTCTGGATGGCCAGCTCCCGCCCCCGGTCCTCGTCCTCGGCCAGCGAGAAGGTGACCCGCACGACTCTCTCCGTGGCGGCCACGACGGCGTACTGCCCCACACCGGTGATCAGGTCCACATACCGCCCGCTCGCCGCGTAGCCCTCCCCGAGAGTCCGTGCCGTGGTGAACAGGTAGTCGTAGACACCGAGTTGGCCGGGCGCGAAGTCGGCGCCGACGCGCAGTCCGACGTCGGGCACACCATGGTGGTGCTCGGCCAGTACCAGGGTCCGCAGGAAGCAGTCGTTGGCGACGGTGATGTCGTCGCTGTCCATGGCCCACGCCGGGATCCCCGCTTCCCGGGCGAGGCGGCCGGCCTCGTACCCGGTTCCCGCCGTTCTCGCGAGCACCATCTTCGGCAGGGCAACGCTGTACAAAACAGGCACCTCACAACACCGCGGCGGTGACTGGCGTGTTCAGCCGCGTCGCTGACACGTTCGGTCCTCCCGCACAGGCCGATCCGCGCCACATCTTAGAGGCAGCGGAAAACGCAACAGCCTCTTCCGTTCCCTGGCGTCACGGGGGTGCGCCAGGGACACGGGAGGTCAAGGCAGAACGGTGACAGGAGCCGTGTCGTTGGCCGGGTTCGGGTCGCGGCGGCCCGTGGACGGCTTGGTGTCCTGCAGGGCCACGCCGCCCTGCCCCGGACCGTCGAGGCTGAGGGTGAACTCGAAGTCACGGGTCTTGCCGGGGTCGAGTTGGCCCACGAGGCAGCTGTACGCCGGGCCGTCGGAGTCGCAGTACGGCTCGTACGCGTCCTCGTCGATGGCCTCCATGGGTTCTTCCAGCACGGTGCCGGGCGGCGGCGTGAACAGCAGCTTCGTACCGGCGCCGGGGATGCCGGGCCCGTTGTTGCGGACCTTGAGCCGCAGCGAGCGCTTCGTGCCGGGGCTGCCCCGCAGTTCGACGTCGAAGACCTCGTAGTCGGCGTGGGTGTCCAGACGCACGTCGGTGAAGACGTCTCCCTCGGCGAACGTGCCGTCGGTGTCGTCGGCGCCGCGCACGGCCTCGGCGGTCAGGGGCGGGCCGTGACCGTGGTCGCCGCCCGGCGGCACCACGGCGTACTGTCCGGGCCCCGAGTCCAGCGGCCAGGCCTCCTGGCTGAAGGAGCCGTACATCCGCGTCTTCGACGCGCGCAGACGCAGGGCGGGGTGCAGGACGACGGTCCCGCCGGGCGGGATGCGCAGGTCGGGAAAACGGCAGACGGCCGTGTGGCCGTGGTGTTGCGGTGGGTAACGGCAGTTGGCGTACCGTTGCCGGAAGTCCAGGTCCCCGGAGCCGAGTTCGAGGGCGAGCCCCTTCACCGGCACCTCGCCGTCATTGCGGACGACGACCGGTACGGTCACGTCGGCGCCGGGGCGCACGTCCTTGATGACCTTGAGCGTTCGCACCTTCACCACGGGCTCGCCGACCACGACCCGGGTGCGGGTGGTGAGCGTCTTCCCGTCCTTCGTGGTGAACGTGAAGCGCACGATGCCGGTGTCGCCGGGTTTGCTGCCCTCGGCGGCGACCGGGTGGACACGGTCCAGGTCCGACCAGTTGTTGTAGGCACCGCTGACGTCGCAGATGGCACGCACGGTGTCGTTGATGCACCGGGTCCCGCCCTTGCGCAGGCCGACCGCCTTCAGCCGTACGACGCCCTCGGACCCGCGCACGTCGACGGTCAGCCGGTGATCCTGCGTGCCGTAGCGGCTGGTCGCCTTGACGTCCTCGGCCTGCAGATGGAACGGCATCTTGGCCTTGGGCCCGGATTTGTCACCGACGGGGCGCAGGTAGAAGACCTCGGGGGCGGAGATCCAGGACTTGGGGTCCGCGAGGGGGCCGCAGGCGGCGAGGGGGAGCAGGAGGGCGCCGCTGAGAGCGACGCCCGCTGAGCGCCTCAACGGACGGTACGGAGGAAGGCCGTCCAGGTGTTGGGGGTGACGGCGAGGGTGGGGCCGGTGAGGTTCTTCGAGTCGCGGATGTGGATGGTGGTGGGGGCGGTGGCTATTTCGAGGCACTCGCCACCCTCGTTCGTGCTGTAGCTCGACTTGAACCAGGCGAGTTCGGTCGTGTTCACAGTTGCCCCGCTTTCTTTGCGATGAGTTCTGCGGACTCCCACGGCGTCAGGGCCTGGGCCCGCAGCATGCCGAGCAGATCGAACAGTCCGTTGACTTGCTCGGGCTTGGAGATCAACGTACTGCCTGCCTGGGACTCGACGAAGACCAGATTGCGGCCGTCCTCCGTGCTCATCAACTGCATCGGCCCCTGCAACCCGGCGTGCGTGTGCCGCTTGTTCGGCATGACCTGCACCGTCAGATGGTTCAGCGTCCGACGGTCACCCCGGACCGGTCGTCAGGGAATCCAACGGCTGCCGCTGGACGTACTTCCTGCTGGCGCCCGGCGAGGGCGCGGAGCACGACTGGCCGGCCGGCGCCCGCCGGTTCACCCGCTCGGCGCACGACGAGTACGTGGGCGTACCCGCGCCGGAGGGGAACACGTACCCCCTGAGCTGGGGGCACGGCGCACCGGAGGTGGCTGAGTTCGTGGACGCGGAACTGCTGCACGGGGTGCTCATGGCGCAGCTTTGTCGGACCTCCGGGTGATACTCGGGGCATGGGAACGGATCTTCACGAGCTGCTCAGGTCACTGCGGGTGTGGGACGTAGAGCTGCCCTCCTTCGACCCGGCATCCGCACCCGCCGAACCACTCCCCCTGTTCACGGAGTGGTTCGCGGACGCGGTCGCGGCGGGGCAGAGCGAACCGCACACGATGTCGCTGGCGACGGCGGACGAGGACGGGCTGCCCGACGTCCGGATCGTGATGCTGCACGGCGCGGACGCGGACGGCTGGGCCTTCGCGAGCCATGTCACCAGCCGCAAGGGCCGCCAGCTGGCCGCGCGCCCGTACGCGGCTCTGGGGTTCTACTGGCCCGCCCAGGGCCGTCAGATCCGGCTGCGGGGGCCGGTCGAGGTCGCCCCGGCCGAGGAGGGGCAGGCGGATCTGCACGCCCGTTCGACGGGGGCGCTGGCCGCCGCGCTCGTGGGCGGGCAGAGTGAAGTGCTGGGTTCCATGGCGGAGTTGGGGCGGGTCTCGGACGAGGCCTGGGACCGCGCTCGGCGCGAACCCGACGCCCCGGCCCCGACGTGGACCCTCTACCGCCTCCGGCCGCAAGAGGTGGAGTTCTTCCAGGGTGACGCGAGGCGTCGGCACGTACGGCTCGTCTACCGCCGCACGGAGCCTTCTCCGGAGGGCGGTGGCTGGCGCAAGGAGCTGCTCTGGCCCTGAGGCACGGGAGGGGCCAGGTGGGCCTGGGCGCACTTGCGGAAGGCCGTCACGAGGCGGCTTCGGTCGTCGGCGCGGGTCGCGAGCACGACGTGGCTCGGTTCGACGCCGTGCAGGGGGACCGTGGTGAGGTCGGGGCGGACTCTGTCGACGCGCGGGTCGGCCGGGACGATGGCCACGGCCTGCCCGGAGGCGATGAATTCGAACTTGTCCTCCAGGGCCTCGATGAGCGGACCGTCGGGCGCCCGGCTGCCGTCGGGGCGCGGGTCGATGCGCCAGAACGCGTTCCAGGCCGCGTCGGACACCCGGGGCAGGGGTTCGTCGGCGATGTCGTCGAGGGTGACGGATTCCTTGCCGGCCAGGCGGTGGTCGAAGGGGACGAGGAGCACGCGGGGCTCGTCGTAGAGGATCGTGACGTGGAGCTGGTCGGTCCGCATCGGGAGGCGGGTCACCGCCACGTCCACCCGGTGCTCGACCAGGGCCGCGTGGGCGTCGTTCCAGACGAGGTGCTGGGCGACCACCTCGGCGTCCGGGTGCAGTCGGCGCATCTCGCGCACCGCCGGAGTGACGATGATGCCGGAGGTGTAGCCGATGGTGACACGGCTGGGCTGGGCGGCTGCCCGGGTGCGCGCCGCGGCCTGAGTGGCCGAGCGCAGCAGCGCCTTGGCCTGGGGCAGGAAGACCTCGCCGGCCTCGGTGAGCCGGCTGCCCTGCGGGGTACGGTCCAGCAGCCGGGCGCCGAGCTGCTGTTCGAGGCGGCGGATCTGCCGGCTCAGGGACGGCTGGGCGATGCACAGGGCGGTGGCGGCCCGGCCGAAGTGCCGGTGCTCGGCGACGACCGTGAAGTACCGCACGAGCCGCAGGTCGAGGTCGAGGTCGAGGTCGACCTGCGGCGAAGGCTGCTGCTGCGGCGACGAGTCGGGCGTCATGTCTCCATGGTATTCCCCGTGACTACCAGCTGACCGCAAGCCTTCACCCTTGACCTGTGGTGATGCCTGAAACGCATGTTCCGTTGCGCAACAGGCCTTGGACGCGGAACCCCACGTGGCCGCACGGTGGATCCGGAATCACCTGGGCGGGGAACCACCGGGCGGGGAACCGCCGGGCCGGACCTCATCACCTTTTTGGAGTGCACCATGCGTGTGTTCGTCACCGGAGCCACCGGATTCGTCGGCAGCGCCGTCGTACGCGAACTGCTGGACGCGGGACACCGGGTTCTCGGCCTCGCCCGCTCGGACCAGGCCGCCGCGTCGCTGACGACCGCGGGGGCGGAAGTGCACCGCGGCGCCCTCGACGACCTCGACAGCCTGCGGGCGGGCGCGGACGCGGCGGACGGCGTGATCCACACGGCGTTCCAGCACGGCTCCTCCGACTTCGCTGCCGCCGCCCGGACGGAGATCCGCGCCATCCAGACGCTCGGCGAGACGCTCGTGGGATCCGGTCGGCCCTTCGTCGTGACCTCCGGGACCGCCGGTCTCACGCTCGTGCCGGGCCGTGTCGCGACCGAGGACGACGAACAGGATCTCTCCTCGCCCGCGGCGGCCCGGATCCCCGGGGAGGCGGCGACGCTGTCGTTCGCCGAGCGCGGGGTGCGGGCCTCGGTGGTGCGGCTGCCGCCGTCGGTGCACGGCGAAGGGGACCACGGTTTCGTCCCGCACATCATCGCCGTCGCCCGCGCGAAGGGCGTCTCCGCCTACCCCGGCGACGGCTCCAACCGCTGGGCCGCCGGGCACCGGCTCGACGCCGCGCACCTGTACCGGCTGGCCCTGGAGGAGGCACCCGGCGGCGCGCGGCTGCACGCGGTCGGCGACGAGGGCGTACCGGTCCGCGACATCGCCGACGCCGTCGGCCGGTACCTGAAGCTGCCGGTGGCCGCCATCCCTCGCGAGGAGGCGGCCGACCACTTCGGCTGGCTCGGACACTTCTTCGCCATGGACGTCCCGGCGTCGAACGCCCTCACGCGGAAGCGGCTGGGATGGCACCCCGAGCGGCCCGGCCTCGTCGAGGACCTCGAAGAGGGCCACTACTTCACGAAGACGTAGACGGGTTGTCGTAGACGGCTACTTCGCGAAGTCGTAGACGGCGAAGTCGGCGACGGGGCGGTAACCGATGCGCTGGTAGAGGCCGTTGCTGGTCGGATTGGCGAGGTCGGTGAAGAGGAGTACCTCGTCCGCTCCGGTGGCCAGCGCGGCCCTGCTGACCTCGGCGGTGGCGGCCCCCGCGTAACCGCGTCCGCGCAGGGGTGCCGGGGTGTAGACGGGGGCGACCCTGATCTGCCCGGCGATCAGGGGGGTCGCTCCGGCCATGGCCACCGGCGTACCGTCCGGCGTCTCCCAGAGCGTGACACCGCCGTACGCGAGTCGGCTCTCGGCCCAGCGGTCCGGGTCCTGTCTCTCGTTCCGCTCGAAGATCTCGGCGAACTCCGAGTACCAGCGCGCGACGAGCGCGTGGTCGCTCTCGCCGGCCACCCGGGCGCGGCCCGGCGGAACGGGCCTCGGCGGCGTGAGCGCACCGAGCCGGTACAGCCGTTCGCTTCTTCTGAGTTGGGCCCGCGCGCCGGCGTGGCGCTCCCAGGCGGTGGCGAACTCGGCGGCCGTGTCCACCGGACCGCCGACGCCCGGGAACGAGTACCCCTCGTCCGCGAGCCGCGCGGCCAGCGCGTCGACGTCTTCCGCCGGGAGGTCGGTGAGGTTGAGCTGGTACGGCGGGGTGTGGAACAGCACGGCCGACACCCCACCGACCCCGTCGCCCTCCCCTTCACCCTCCCGGTCGGCGTCGGCGTCGGCGAACCGGCCGAAGAACGGTGCCTCCTCCCCGTACACGTCCGGCCCTCGTCTGCGCAGCGCATCGGTCACGGACAGCGCCACGGTGTGCGCCGCGGGCCGCGAGCGCAGGAAGTCCCCCGCGCTCGTGAGGAATTCGTCCAGATCGTGGGTGAACACCCAGTCACGCGCGTCACGAGTCATGGCGGCCATGATCCCGCTCATCCCCTGCCCGGCACTCCGATTTTCCGGGCGCCCGGCGCTAGGGCAGCCTGTCCGGCGGATACAGGTCGCAGGAAACGGGCGGTGCCTCATTGACGCCGGTCAGCGGGGCTTGGTGCGTCCAGCTGCAAGGCGGAGGAGGGCGACGACGCGATGGGGGTCCCCCCTGCTCGAGCGAAGCCGAGAGCTTGGGGGAGTCGGCAACCGACGACAACGCCGCTGGGGGCACCCCCTGCTCGAAGAGCTTGGGGGAGGGCGTGCCAAGCCCCGCGTCTGCGGCAGGATCCGCCGGACAGGCCCTAGGCCCCCGGCAGCGTCGGCTCCGGGTCCGTCGCGATCCGTGCGTGCAGGTGGACGTCCCGGAACGCGTCGTGTCGCCCCGACTCGAACATCGCCTCCCGCAGGGTCCCCTCGTACGGGAACCCGCACCGCTCGGCGATCCGGCAGGACGCGTCGTGGCCGAGGGCGTGGCCCAGTTCGATGCGGTGCAGACGGACGGCGCCGAAGGCGTAGCGGGCGGCCAGGGCGAGGGCACGGGTGGCGACCTGGTGGCCGCGGGCCTCAGGAAGGACCCAGTAGCCGACGATGCCGACGCGTATGACGTGGTTGATGTCGTTGACGCCTATGTGACCCAGGGTCGTACCGGTGGCCGCGTCCGTGATGCAGAAGGCGACGGCGGTGCCGTCGGCGACGGCCTCGGCGCGCGAGCGGAGCGAGTCACGGGCGCTGTCCAGGTCCCGGACGATCTTGACCGGGGTGTTCCAGCGCTGGAACTCCGGGTCGGACAGCCCGCGCAGCCAGGTCGCGACATCGGCCTCGGACTCCGGGTCCCAGGGGCGAAGCCGCAGACCATGGCCGTCGAGCACGGGGAAGGGATGGGCGAGGGACTTCTCGTGAACGTCGGACATCCGGCCATTATTCACGGGGCCCGAAGGGGGTCAGGAACTGGTTTTCGACGCGGAGGAAGACGCGGAGGAAGGAGGAGGGACGGCGGAGGAAGGCGGCGGGACAGCGCCGGACCGTGGCCGGAACACGGGCACCCCCGCCCTGAACGTGACCTCCAGACCCATCCCGATCCGCAGCGCGTCGTCCTCGCACTCCACCACCTCGGTCATCATCCGCGGCCCCTCCGCGAGGTCGACGACCGCGGCGACGTACGGCACCCGCTCGCCGAACGGCGGGAGGTCGTTGCGGTGCACGACGGACCAGGTGTAGAGCGTGGCGTGCCCGCTCGCGGGCCGCCAGCGCACGTCCTCGCTCCAGCAGTGCGGGCAGAACTCCCGCGGGTAGTGGTGGGCCCGGTCGCAGCCCGCGCAGTGGCGGATCAGCAGCCGGCCCTCCGCCGCCGCGTCCCAGTACGGCCGGGTGAAGGCATCGACTTCGGGCAGATCGAATCGCGCCCCGCTCACGAGCACACCCCGACCCCGATCGACCCGCGCCTCACGAGAACAGCCCGATCGCACTGTCCAGCGACCACGTCTGCCATCCCATCCCGAAGAAGGCGACGACCGAGATCAACGCCATCATCGCGTTCTGCCCCTGCTCGGCCCAGTCGTGGATCATGAGGGTGAAGTACAGGACGTTGAGGAGCAGTCCGCCGACCAGCGCGATCGGCGTCAGGAACCCGGCCACCAGTCCCAGCCCGAGGGCCAACTCCGCGTAGACGACGACGTACGCCATCGTCCGCGGCCGGGGCGCGACCACGACGTCGAAGCCGGAGCGCACCGCGTCCCACCGGTGCTTGCCCGCGACGTCCGCCGCCCACGCGATCCCGGTCCCCCGCTCGAACCAGCCCTTCTTGTCCTTGTGCCGCCAACTCTCCAGCCACCACAGCCCGAGCCCGATCCGCAGCACGGCCAGCCACTCCGCTCCGCCGAGCCAGATCGTGTCCATGGCAGTCCACGCCCCCTTCCGTTTCTGACGGTACGTCAGTTCAGCGCACGGAGGACGCCCGCGCAAGAGGCGTACGCCACCCTCCCCTTCACTCGTCCCCCCGTTTCGAACACAACCGAGTGACCTACGCCACCAGCCCCACCCACTCCTCCTACAGCCGTGATCAGTTCGCAACCGATTCCGGGCTTGACCGAGACCTATCAAGTGACGACGTGATTACGCTCGCGCACATGGCCGACTCGACTGCTTCCTCCACATCCCGCCCGGTGCCGTCGCACGAAGACCGCCCCGTGTACGTGATAGGCGGCGGCCCCGGGGGGCTCGCGACGGCGTACGCGCTGCGCGCCCAGGGCGTACGGGCCGTCGTACTGGAGAAGTCCGACCAGGTCGGAGCGTCCTGGCGGCGCCACTACGACCGGCTGCACCTGCACACGACCCGGCGGCTGTCCGGCCTGCCCGGCCTCGCGATGCCGCGCTCCTTCGGGCGGTGGGTCTCGCGCGACAACGTGGTGCGCTACCTGGAGAAGTACGTCGAGCACCACCGGCTGGAGATCGTCACGGGCGTCGAGGTCTCGCGCGTCGAGCCCGCCCCGGGCGGCAACGGCTGGCTGCTGCACGCCACCGGCGGCCGCGAACTGACCGGCAGCGCCGTGGTCGTCGCCACCGGCCACAACCACACCCCGCGCCTGCCCGACTGGCCCGGCAGCGACTCGTACACCGGCGAACTCCTGCACGCCGGCGACTACCGCAATCCCGCCCCCTACGCCGGCCGTGACGTCCTCGTCGTCGGCGTCGGCAACACGGGCGCCGAGATCGCCGTGGACCTGGTCGAGGGCGGCGCCTCCCGGGTACGGCTCGCCGTGCGCACCGCGCCGCACATCGTGCGCCGCTCCACGGCCGGCTGGGCCGCCCAGTTCACCGGGATCCTCGTACGCCGGCTGCCGGTGCGCCTCGTCGACGCACTCGCCGGGCCGATGGCCAAGGTCAGCGTGCCGGACCTGTCGGCGCAGGGGCTGCCCCGTCCCGACACCGGCCTCTACTCCCGCGTCAACGAAGGCTCCATCCCCGTGCAGGACGTCGGCCTCATCAACGCCGTCCGCAAGGGGCGGGTCGAGGTCGTGGCCGCGGTGGAGGGCTTCGAGGAGGACAAGGTCGTCCTCGCCGACGGGAAGCGGATCGACCCGGACGTCGTGATCGCCGCGACGGGGTACGTACGCGCCCTGGAGGGCATCGTCGGCCACCTCGACGTCCTCGACGGGCGTGGCCGCCCGGTCGTGCACGGCGCCCGCACCCCGAAGAAGGCACCCGGCCTCTACTTCACCGGCTTCACCAACCCCATCAGCGGCATGTTCCGCGAGCTCGCCCTCGACGCGGAGAAGATCGCGAAGGCGGTCGCGAGGACCGCGCAGAAGGCGGAGAAGGCGGCGGAGAAGGCGGCGTCGGAAGCGGGGGCGAAGGCAGGGGCGAAGGCGGGGGCGAAGGCGGGGGCGCGCGACACGGGAGACACCCGCGCCGCGCGCTGAGTCATCGTCAGTTGACGGCGAGAACCGCTGTGTTGTTCGTGGAGTCCGGGTCGAAGGCGAAGTCGCCGAACTCGGGATGGATGCTGACCTCACCGGTCGTGCCGGGCACCGCCGCGTCGATCCGCAGCTGGAAGGCGTACGTGCGCTCGGTGTTCTCGGACACCCAGTAGGGGAGGGCGCAGTCGTAGCGCGGGGCGCCCGTCCGCTTCTCGTAGTACCCGCCCGTGAGGGTGTGCGGGACGCAGTCCGCGGGGACGCCGGTGACCGTCGTACCGGTCGGGACGATCAGCCTGACCTTGGCGGCCGGGTCGCCGGAGCCGAGGTTCGCGAACCAGGCCGGGCCGTTGTTCTTGAAGGTGAGCGGGGCGGTCACCGTCTGGCCCGCCGTACCGGTGACCGCGGCGCCGGTCACCGAGAAGTCGGCGGTGTTGTCCGTGCCGATCTGCAGGGCCGCGTAGTTGTCGCGGCTCGCGAGGTCGGTCGCGCCGTCGGCCGGGTCGACACTGATGTCCAGCCGGTCGTTCAGCGCGTGCCGCGCGATCGCCAGCTGCAGCGGCGCGGGCAGCTCGAAGGAGTCACCGGGGGCCAGCACCTGGTCGAACGTGCAGGTCGCGTCCGTCATCGGCGCGTACTCGTCACCGCCCGTCCGCGTGTAGGTGCAGGCGTCGTACTTGTTCAGGAAGTCCAGCCCGTACGACGCCGTCATCTTCACCGTGACGCCGTGCGCGCTCTCGTTGCCCTTGTTGGTCAGCGCGAAGGGGATCGTCTCGGTGCCACCCGGCTGCGCGTGCTCGACGTCGGCCACGGGGGCGAGGGAGAGGTCGGGGCCCGAGGCGAGCGTGAAGTCGGTCTCGAAACTGTCCTCGGGCGCGGTGAGCGTGCCGTCGGGGCCGCCGGTGGCCGTCGCCCCGTAGGTGATCCTGCCCTGCGCCCCGGCCTGCGCACCGTCGGCCGCGCGGATCCCGAGGTGGATCTGCCGGCTGTAGTCGGACCCGATCACGGGCACGTCCGGCACGCTGCACACCGCGGTCGTGCCGTTCGGCGCGCAGTTGTCCGGCCAGGTCACCTC
Source organism: Streptomyces sp. GbtcB7 (assembly GCF_019091445.1). NCBI lineage: Bacteria > Bacillati > Actinomycetota > Actinomycetes > Kitasatosporales > Streptomycetaceae > Streptomyces > Streptomyces sp. GbtcB7. Next base: position 229,378 of record NZ_JAGXJM010000008.1, on the reverse strand, counting down.
GCCGACCCCGGCCAGCCCGGAGGCGTCGACGGTCACCTTGCCGTCGGTCACCGTGAAGTGCCCGTTGTCGTGGTAGATCCCCACGTCGATCGTCCGGCTCTGCGGCGCGCCGCCGTCCGTGCCGAGCAGCAGGGTCTGCTCGGAGGGTGCGTCGATCCACAACTGGTCGGACTCGGTCTCGGCCAGCGCGGGGGCGGCGGTGAGCCCCACGGTGACGAGTCCGGCCGCGAGCGTCGTACAGGCTCCGAGCCGCAGCGCGCGGCCGAGGGAGACAGGTCTCATGACATCCCCAAGAGTGCAAAGAAGGGCGAGGAAAAGGACAGAAGCGGTGGCTTGACCGGCGCGAGCCGACAGGGCCATGTCGTAGACGATCAGCGGGAGTTGATGGTTGTGCGGCACCCTCACGGGTTCCGGCCCCCCGCGCGGCGGGTACGAACCAGGTCCCCGCCGCACAACGTCCCGCGCGGCGTCCCGCACAACGTCCAGCACAACATCCCGCACGGCGTTCCGACCGGCCGCACGGCGTTCCGCACGACCAGCCGCGCGGCAGCCGACCCCCGAGACCCCCCCCCGCCCAGCCTTTTGCTTGCACGACGGTTCCTGACGCGGCGTCAGTTAAGTAATCTGACAGAGCGTCAGTTAATTGGCTGTCACACAGGAGCGGGCGGACCGATGCTTGGATCAACCCACGGCACCCTCACCACCGACTCCCGCCGGGCCCGCGTCATCGCCTGCGGCGAGCAGCCCTCACCCGTCGTGCACGGCCGCCCGGCCGACGTCGACGACCTGGACGTCAGCGGCCGTCCGCTGTACGCCGACGTACCCGATCTGGACCGCTTCTTCCGTCCCGAGTCCGTGGCCGTCGTCGGCGCCTCGGACGCCGAGGGCCGGCCGAACACCGGCATCACCCGGCAGCTGATCGCCTGGGCCGAGCGGGTCGGCGCCCGGCTGCACCCTGTGCACCCCACCCGTCAGTCCGTCTTCGGCATCCCCTGCTCCCCTTCCCTCGCCGACCTGCCCGAGCAGGTCGATCTGGCCGTGCTTCTCGTCGGCGACCCGCTCCCCGTGATCGGGGAACTGGCCGAGGCCAAGGTGAAGTTCGCCGTCGCCTTCGCCTCCGGGTTCGCCGAGACCGGGGCCGAGGGCGCCGCCGCGCAGGCCGACCTCGCCGCCGCCGTCCGCCGCGCCGGCCTCCGGCTCCTCGGGCCCAACACCAACCTCAACGCCTTCGAGAAGTTCCGCGACGATCTCGACGGTCCCGCGATCGCCCTCATCACCCAGTCCGGACACCAGGGCCGGCCGGTGTTCGCGATGCAGGAGCTGGGCGTACGCCTCTCCCACTGGGCGCCCACCGGCAACGAGGCCGACCTCGAGACCGCCGACTTCATCTCCTACTTCTCCGAGCAGCCGGAGATCGGCGCGATCGCCTGCTACGTCGAGGGGCTGAAGGACGGCCGCTCCTTTCTGCTCGCCGCCGACCGCGCCGCCCGCCGCGGAGTGCCCGTCGTCGCCGTCAAGGTCGGCCGCACCGAGACCGGCGCCCGCACCGCCGCCTCACACACCGGCAAGCTGACCGGCGCCGACACGGTGGTGGACGCGGCGATGCGGCAGTACGGCGTGATCCGCGTCGACGGGCTCGACGAACTCCAGGACACCGCCGCCCTGTTGGCCCGCGCCCGCGCCCCGCGGGCCGAGGGGGTCGTGGTCTATTCGATCTCGGGCGGCACGGGGGCGCACTTCGCCGACCTGGCGACGGCGGCGGGGCTGCCCCTGCCGAATCTCTCCGCCCCCAAGCAGGCCGAGCTGCACCAGTGGATACCCGAGTACCTGAGCGTGACCAATCCCGTCGACAACGGCGGGCACCCGGTCGGCGACTGGCGCGGGCGGAAGATCATCGACGCGATCCTCGCCGACCCGGAGGTCGGCGTACTGATCTGTCCGATCACCGGGCCCTTTCCTCCCATGAGCGACAAGCTCGCGCAGGACCTGGTGGACGCGGCGGAACAGACGGACAAGCTGGTGTGCGTGGTGTGGGGCTCGCCGGTCGGCACCGAGGCCGCCTACCGCGAGACGCTGCTCGGCTCGTCGAAGGTCGCCACCTTCCGGACCTTCGCCAACTGCATCACGGCCGTGCGCGCCTACCTGGACCACCACCGGTTCGTCGCCGCCTACCGCTCCCCCTTCGACGAGGCTCCCCGCACTCCCTCGCCATCCTTCCGCAAGACGCAGGCGCTGATGCGGCCGGGGCAGCAGCTGAGCGAGCACGCGGCGAAGCAGCTGCTGCGGGCCTATGGGATCCGGGTGCCGCGCGAACAGTTGGTGACCAGCGCGGCGGCGGCCGTGCGCGCGGCGAGTCTCGTCGGCTACCCCGTGGTCATGAAGGCGTCCGGCGCCCAGATCGCCCACAAGACCGAACTGGGTCTGGTGAAGATCGGACTGACCTCCGCCAGCCAGGTCAGGGACGCCTACCGCGAGCTCACCGACATCGCGCGCTACGAGGGGATCTCGCTCGACGGGGTGCTGGTGTGCCAGATGGTCGAGCGGGGAGTGGAAATGGTCGTGGGCGTCACGCACGACCAGCTCTTCGGGCCGACCGTGACCGTCGGGCTGGGCGGCGTGCTCGTCGAGGTGCTGCGGGACGCGGCCGTCCGCGTGCCGCCGTTCGGCGAGGACCAGGCGCGGGGCATGCTCGGCGAGCTGCGCGGGCGGGCCCTTCTGGAGGGCGTGCGCGGGGGGCCGCCGGTGGATGTGGACGCGCTGGTCGAGGTCGTCATGCGCGTACAGCGGATGGCGCTGGAACTCGGGGACGACATCGCCGAGCTCGACATCAACCCGCTGATGGTGCTGCCCAGGGGCCAGGGAGCGGTGGCGCTGGACGCGCTGGTCGTCTGCCGCTGAGCCCCGGCGCTCCAGCGCCCGCCGCGGCGCCGGCGCCGGCCGCAGCCCCACCCCCAGCCGCACCATCCCCCGTAAAAACCGGAGCATCCCCATGACGCCCTCCCCCGAAGACTCCGTCAATCCCGCCGAACCGGTCGAACCGGTCGAACCGGTCGAACCCGCCGATCCCGTCGATTCATTGGTACTGCACGCCACTGACAATCACGTCTCGTGGATCACCCTCAACCGCCCCGAAGCCCTCAACGCCATCACCCCTGACCAGCGCGAACGCCTCATCCAGCACCTCTCCCACGCCTCCTCCGACCCGGACGTACGGGCCGTCGTGATCACGGCGACCGGACGTGGTTTCTGCGCGGGCGCTGACCTGCGCGGGGGACCGTCGACCGGGGGACCGCCGTCCGGGGAGCGGGCGGCCGGTGACGTGGCCCGCGTGATCCGGCTCGGCGCCCAGCGCCTGATCGGCGCGGTCCTCGACTGCGAGAAGCCCGTGATCGCGGCGGTCAACGGCACCGCGGCCGGCCTCGGCGCCCACCTCGCCCTCGCCTGCGACCTCGTACTCGCCGCCGATTCCGCCAAGTTCATCGAGGTGTTCGTACGCCGCGGCCTGGTCCCCGACGGCGGCGGCGCCTATCTGCTGCCCCGGCTCATCGGCCCCCAACGCGCCAAGGAACTGATGTTCTTCGGCGACGCGCTGACGGCGGCGGACGCGGCGCGGCTCGGGCTCGTCAACAGGGTCGTATCGCTGGACGATCTGGAGAAGACCGCCCGCGACTGGGCCGAGCGCCTGGCCACCGGCCCGACCCGCGCCCTCGCCCTCACCAAACAGCTGGTCAACGCCTCCCTCGACACCGACCGCACCACAGCCTTCGCCGCCGAAGCCGCCGCCCAGGAGATCAACATGACCACGACGGACGCGAACGAGGGCGTGGCCGCCTTCACAGAACGCCGCACCCCCCACTACCGGGGCCGCTGAGTCAGTCAGTCCCGCCCCTTCCTATCTGACACCCCGTCAGCTTCAATGGGTGGTGTGATGGGACACGCAGGGATGGCGGCCGCCGCCGTCCGTTATCTCAGGTCGGCCGGGGCTTCCACCGTCGCGGGGCGTGTTGAGGCGCTGCCGCGGCCGGAGTTGCGCGCGGTGGGGGACGATGAGCGGGCGCCGGTCGATCAGGTGGCGTTTCGGCGGGTGTTGGGGAACTTCGCGACGGGTGTCACCGTCATCACCGCGCCGGGCGTCGAGGGCGAGGCCGGTGGCGGGAGGCCGGCCGGGTTCGCCTGTCAGTCGTTCGCGTCGCTCTCGCTCGATCCGCCCCTGGTCTGCTTCATGGTGGGGCGTACGTCGGTGACCTGGCCGCGGATCGCCCGCGCGGGCGTGTTCTGTGTGAACGTGCTGGGGGCGCACCAGGGCGAGTTGTGCCGTGGGTTCGCGGTGAGCGGGGCGGACAAGTTCGCCGGGGTCGTGTACGACACGGCGCCCGTTTCCGGTTCGCCGCGTCTCGCGGGCGCCGCGGCCTGGGTCGACTGCACGATCCACGCGGTGCACACCGGTGGGGACCATCTGATCGTGGTGGGACGGGTGGACGCGCTCGGCGCGAGCGACGATGACGACGTCGCGCCGCTGCTGTTCCACAAGGGGCGGTTCCTCTAGGGCCTGTCTCGGTGGCAGGCCGCCCGGTCGGGGTGCCGGAGTCGTCAGGCGATCGCCGGTACCGCGGGTGTGCCCGTCGCGGGGCGCCGTCGGATCACCAGTGCCATCAGGGCCGCCGCCGCGCACAGCGCGCCCGAGGCGTACCAGACCACGTCGTACGAGCCGAACGCGTCCCGCGCCACACCGCCGAGGAAGGCGACGAGGGCGGCGCCGACCTGGTGGGAGGCGAGGACCCAGCCGAAGACGATGGCACTGTCCTCGCCGTACTGCTCGCGGCACAGGGCCAGGGTGGGCGGGACGGTGGCGACCCAGTCGAGGCCGTAGAAGACGATGAAGAAGATCATCGGGGGATGGACGGAGGGGGCGAGGAGCATGGGGAGGAAGAGGAGAGAGGTGCCGCGCAGCGCGTAGTAGACGGCGAGCAGCCGGCGCGGTTCGAAGCGGTCGGTGAACCAGCCGGAGGCGACCGTTCCGACCACGTCGAAGACCCCGATGACCGCGAGCAGCGAGGCCGCCGCCGTGATGGGCATCCCGTGGTCGTGGGCCGCGGGCACGAAGTGCGTCTGGACCAGGCCGTTCGTCGAGGCACCGCAGATCGCGAAGGTGCCGGCCAGCAGCCAGAACGGGCCGGTGCGGACGGCGGAGAGCAGGACCGTCACCGCGCGCCGGGCGGCGCCCTGCACGGGCGCGGGCTTCGGTACGAACTCCGCCGACCCGTACGGCTTCACGCCCACGTCCGCCGGGTGGTCCCGCAGCAGCAGCCATACGAAGGGGACGACCGCGAGCGCCGCGAGGGCCACCGTCACCGCGGCCGGGCGCCAGTCGTGCTTTGTGACGATCCAGGAGAGGAGCGGCAGGAAGATCAGCTGACCGGACGCCGAGGCCGCCGTCAGGATGCCCGTGACCAGACCCTTGCGTGCCGTGAACCAGCGATTGGTGACCGTCGCCGCGAAGGCCAGCGCCATGGAACCGGACCCCAGGCCGACCAGCAGGCCCCAGCAGAGCAGCAGTTGCCAGGCCGCCGTCATCCACACGGTCAGACCGGAACCGAGCGCGATCACCATCAGGGCGACCGCCACCACCCGCCGGATGCCGAAGCGGTCCATCAGTGCCGCCGCGAACGGCGCCGTCAGCCCGTACAGCGCGAGGTTGATGGACACCGCCGCGCCGATCGTGCCGCGCGACCAGTGGAACTCCTGGTGCAGCGGGTCGATGAGCAGACCCGGCAGCGAACGGAAGGCCGCCGCACCGATGATCGTCACGAAGGTGACGGCGGCGACGAACCAGGCCCGGTGGATGCGGACGCGGGGAGTGGAGGCGCGGGTCGGCTCGATGGAGTCGGTCGGCTCGATCGAGTCGGTCGGCTCGGTGGAGTCGGTCGGCTCGATCGAGTCGGTGGAGTCGGTCGGCTCGGTGGGGCGGGGGTCCTCCGCGGCTGCGGCGCCCCCCGGGGAGGCGGCATCGGTTGTCTGGGTCACGACATAGAGCTTCGGGCCTGCCGTTCCCGCGAACGAGTGGCCCGAAGGACAGTATTCGCTAGGATCGGGCCATGGCCTCTCACGGTACGCATCCGCGCCACCGCGTCGTCGTCCTCGCCCTCGACGGGCTGCTGCCCTTCGAGCTCGGCATCCCGCAGCGCATCTTCGGCAAGGCACGCGACGCCGACGGGCGGCCGCTGTACGAGATCGTCACCTGCTCGGTCCGGCCGCCGGGCCCCGTCGAGACGGACGCCGACTTCGCCGTCCTCGTCGCGAACGGCCCCGAGGCCCTCGCCACCGCCGACACCGTCGTCATCCCCGCCTCCTACGAACTCGGCCCCGTCCACGAGGAAGGCATCCTCACCCCCGAACTGGCCGCCGCCCTCGCCCACATCCGCCCCGGCACCCGCCTCGTCTCCATCTGCACCGGCAGCTACGTCCTCGCCGCCGCGGGCTACCTCGACGACCGCCCGGCCACCACCCACTGGATGCACGCCGAGCACTTCCAGCGGCTCTTCCCGAAGATCAAGGTCGATGCCGAAGTGCTCTTCGTCGACGACGGCGACGTCCTCACCTCCGCCGGCGTCGCCGCGGGAATCGACCTGTGCCTCCATCTCGTACGCCGTGACCACGGCACCGCCGTCGCAAACGACGTGGCCCGCCGCACCGTCGTACCCCCGCACCGCGACGGCGGGCAGGCGCAGTACATCCAGCGGCCGGTGCCGGAGCCGCAGTCGGCCACCACGACCGCCGCCCGCGCCTGGGCACTGGCCCGCCTCCACGAGCCGATCCAGCTGCGCGACATGGCCGAACAGGAAGCCATGTCCGTACGCACCTTCACGCGCCGCTTCCGCGAGGAGGTCGGGGTCAGCCCCGGGCACTGGCTGACCCAGCAGCGCATCGAACGGGCCCGGCACCTGCTGGAGACCAGCGACCTGTCCATCGACCAGGTCGCGCGGGACGCCGGCTTCGGCACGGCCCAGTCGATGCGGCAGCACCTACAGGCGGTGCTCGGGGTCACCCCCACCGCGTATCGGCGCACCTTCCGGAGCTCCGGGGCCTCCACCGTCGAGGGCCTCGGCGGGGGTCTGGGTGAGGGGCTGGGTGAGGGATTGGGTGGGGGTGACGTCGCCCGTCTTGGGGTCGTGCGTTGAGCGCGGTCCGGTGGCGGGGGCCGGGCCAGGGGGCTTGAAGGGGCGCGGGGAACTGCGCGGCCGGCCCCCACCCACCCGCAGACGAATGAACCAGAGTCCGAACCCCGAACCCCGAACCCTGAACCCCCTAGAACGTCAGCACCGCCCGCGCCACCCTCCCCCCCTCCGCGTCCTGCGCCGCCTTGTCGAAGTCCTCGACCGGGTAGGTCTGGGTGACCAGTTCGTCCAGGAGGAGGCGGCCTTCTCGGTAGAGGTCGGCGTAGAGGGCGATGTCACGCTGGGGGCGGGAGGAGCCGTATCGGCAGCCCAGGATGGACTTGTCGAGGTACATGGAGGAGACGAGGAAGGACGCCTCGGCCGTGGCCGGGGGTACGCCGAGGAGGACCGCCTGTCCGTGGCGGTCCAGCAGGTCGATGGCCTGGCGGATGAGCTCGACGCGGCCGACGCACTCGAAGGCGTGGTCCGCCCCCGCGGGAAGGATGTCCTTCACGGCCTCCGTCGACGTCAGGAAGTGCGTCGCGCCGAACCGCCGGGCCACGGCCTCCTTCGCCGGGTTGGCGTCGACCGCGACGATCTTCAGGGCGCCCGCGATCCGCGCGCCCTGGAGAACGTTGAGCCCGATTCCGCCGGTGCCGATGACGAGGACGGTGTCTCCCCGGTCCACCCTCGCGCGGTTCAGGACCGCGCCCACTCCCGTCAGGACGCCGCATCCGATCAGCGCGGCGGACGGGAGGGGGATGTCCTTGGGGATGCGGACGACCTGGACGGCCTTCACCACCGTCCGTTCCGCGAACGCGGAGTTGGACGCGAACTGGTACAGCGGCCGCCCGCCCCGCGCGAACGGCTGCCGCGGCATCCCGATCGCCTTGCGGCACATCGTCGGCCGCCCCCGGTCGCACTCCGCGCACGCCCCGCAGTTGGCGAGCGTGGAGAGCGCGACATGGTCGCCGGGGCGGACATGGCCGACGCCCGCGCCCACCGCCTCGACGACCCCCGCGCCCTCATGCCCCAGGACCACGGGGACGGGGAAGGGGATCGTCCCGTCCACGACCGACAGGTCGCTGTGGCAGAGCCCTGCCGCGGAGATCGCGACCTGCACCTCGCCGGGCCCCGGATCCCGTATCTCCAGGTCGTCCACGACCTGGGTCCGCTTGCCGTCGAAGATCACACCTCGCATCGCGACTCCCTCAGCCCTTGGGTTCCCTCGGCAGGCCGAGCACCCGCTCGGCGATGATCGTGCGCTGGATCTCGTCCGAGCCGCCGTAGATGGTGTCGGCCCGGCTGAACAGGAACAGGTGCTGGGAGGAGTCGAGTTCGTACGGGGCCACGGCCGACCAGTCCCCGGGGCCGGTCGCGGCTTCCGCACCCCGTACCCGTACCGCCAGTTCACCGAGCCGCTGGTGCCAGCGGCCCCACAGCAGCTTGGCGACGCTGGGCGCGCCCGCGTCGCCCGAACCGCCCAGCGTCCGCAGGGCGTTCCAGCGCATCGTGCGCAGCTCCGCCCACTGGCGTACGAGGTGGTCGCGGACGACCGGGTCGGCCGCCGCGCCCGTGGCGACGGCCGTCTCGATCACCCGGCCCAGCTCCTCCGCGAAGCCGATCTGCTGGGCCAGGGTCGAGACCCCTCGTTCGAAACCGAGGAGGCTCATGGCGACCTGCCAGCCGTTGCCCGCGTCGCCGACCACGTGCTCGGCACGCGCCACCGCCCCGTCGAAGAAGACCTCGTTGAACTCGCTCGTGCCGGTGAGCTGGCGGATCGGGCGGACCTCGACGCGGCCGGGCTGGTCCATCGGGACGAGAAGGAAGGACAGGCCGTGGTGGCGGGTCGACCCCGGTTCCGTACGGGCGAGGACGAAGCACCAGTCCGCCTCGTGGGCGAGCGAGGTCCAGATCTTCTGGCCGCTGACGCGGTACGTGTCGGCGTCCCGTACCGCGGCCGTACGGATCCCCGCCAGGTCCGAGCCCGCGCCCGGCTCGCTGTATCCCTGGCACCAGAGTTCCTCGCCACGGGCGACCGGGGGCAGGAAACGGGCCTTCTGTTCCGGGGTCCCGTGCGCGATGAGGGTGGGGGCGAGGAGCTTCTCACCGATGTGGCCCGAGCGGGCCGGGGCCTTGGCACGGGCGTACTCCTCGGCCCAGACGACCTGTTGGGTCAGGCTCACCCGCCGGTTGCCGTAGCCGTCCTCCGCCCAGCCGAGGCCGATCCAGCCGCCCCGGCCCAGTTCCCGTTCCCAGTCCTGGCGGACGACCGGCTCACCGACCGGGTGAGCGGTCAGCCAGTCCCGTGCCGTGCGCCGGAAGGCCTCGTCCTCGGCGTCGAATCCGAACTCCATGCGTCCCCCTCGCCCACGGGCCCAACAGAACAACGGCACCTCACGCGTTCAGCCACGCCTCACGCGTTCGGCCGCGCCTTGCGCGCCGCCGCCCGCGCCATCGCCTCCACCTGTTCCAGCAAGGGCATGGGGTCCACGCCCACGGTCCCCGGCAGGAAGTCCGCGATCCGCTCGGGAGTCCAGGGGCCGCCCTCCGCGTACCCGGCGCGCAGCTCCCGCGGCTGTGCCCACACCGCGATCTTGGGGCCGGCGATCGTGTAGACCTGCCCGGTGATGCGTTCCTCACGGGCACGGTCGGAGAGGAGGTAGACCACCAGCGCGGCCACGTCCTCCGGTTCGCCGATCTCCTTCAGCTCCATGGGGACATTGGCCGACATGCGGGTACGGGCGACCGGTGCCACCGCGTTCGCCGTCACCCCGTACTTGTGCAGGCCCAGTGCCGCGCTGCGGACCAGCGAGATGATCCCGCCCTTCGCCGCGCTGTAGTTGGCCTGCGCGACCGAGCCCTGGTGGTTGCCGCTGGTGAAGCCGACCAGCGTGCCCGCGCCCTGTTTGCGCATGACCGCCGAGGCCGCCCGGAAGACCGTGAACGTGCCCTTCAGATGGGTGGCGACGACGGGGTCCCACTCCTCCTCGGACATGTTGAAGAGCATCCGTTCACGCAGGATGCCGGCCACGCACACCACTCCGTCGATACGTCCGTACGAGGTCAGCGCCGCGTCGACGACCCGTTGGCCGCCGGCCATCGTGGAGATGTCGTCGGCCACCGCGACCGCTTCCCCGCCCGCCGCCTCGATCTCCTTGACCACGGCGTCGGCGATCGAACTCGTCGGCTCGGCGCCCTCGATGGACACCCCGTAGTCGTTGACGACGACCCGTGCGCCCTCGGCCGCCGCGGCGAGCGCGACGGCGCGGCCGATCCCGCGGCCCGCCCCCGTCACGGCGACGACCTTTCCTGCCAAGAAGTTCCCCATGTCCGGCCCCTTCCCGCAGTTTCTGACGGTCCGTTAGATTCGGTCTCCTCGGATTCTACGACCCGTCAGATACCCGGAGACAAGCCCCGCGGAGGACTCATGTCACTTCCGGTCGAGTTCCACGACATCGCCAAGCGCGTGAACAACTGGGGGCGTTGGGGCGCCGACGACGAGATCGGGACCCTGAACCTGATCACCGACGAGGTGGTACGAGAGGCCGCCGCCTGCGTCCGCACGGGGCGGCGTGTCCCGCTCGCGCTCCCTCTCCAGCAGGACGGGGTGCAGACCGGGATGATCCCCGGGCGGATCAATCCACTGCACGTCATGGTGCAGATCAACCAGGAGATCTTCGGTCCGGGAACGGTCGCGTGCAGCGACGACGCCGTGACCCTGGGACTCCAGGCGGCGACCCACTGGGACGCGCTCACCCATGTCTCGCACTCCGGGAAGCTCTACAACGGCCGCCCGGCCGGCACGATCACCCCGCACGGCGGCGCCGAGTTCAGCGGCATCGACAAGCCCCGGCACATCGTCTCGCGGGGCGTCCTGCTCGACATCCCGCGCGCGCGGGGCGTCGACCGCCTCGACGGCGGGCACGCCGTGACCCCCGAAGACCTCGACGCGGCCGAGGAGTTGGCGGGCACACAGGTGCGGTCCGGGGACATCGTGCTCGTACGGACCGGGCAGATCCAGGTCTATCTGGCCGGCGACAAGCACGCGTACGGGTATCCGTCGCCCGGGCTGTCGATCCGTACGCCCGAGTGGTTCCACGCGCGCGATGTCGCGGCCGTCGCGAACGACACTCTCACTTTTGAGATCTTTCCTCCCGAAATCGAGGACCTGTGGTTGCCCGTACACGCGCTCGACCTGGTCGAGATGGGGATGCTGCAGGGCCAGAACTGGAATCTCGAAGAGTTGTCCACAGCCTGTGGACAAGATAATCGCTACGCCTTCCTGCTGTCCGCGATGCCGGAACCCTTCGTGGGCGGCACGGGGACCCCCGTGGCACCGGTGGCCATCCTCTGAGGTCCTGGACGAGCCCCTGGAGTCCCTGGAGAACGGGTCGGCCGGCGGCCGGGGGAGGGTCGACCGGCAGCCAGGGAAAGGGTCGGCTGGCGGCGCGCCACTGCGCGCCCCGAGCACGGCATCGCGCGCCGCCATCCGGTTCCGGCGTACCCGCCCTGCTCCCTCTGGCCCTGTAGGAGCCGACGCCGAATCACGACCCGCACTCGCCGAGGGCTCCCGTCACCGAAACCCTCGTCGTCCCCTCGCGGCGAATCGCTGACCACAAGCGTGATCAAACGGACACGCCACGTCAACACCCGTTCGGGGAATTATCACTTACGCACCCTTTACGAAGGCGCGCACGGAAGCACATCCCGGCGCACTCGGCCCGGACCCGGGCCGCGGAAACGGAACGCGTGCACAGATGCACGAACCGTGCTCCCGCACCAGAGGTACGGGAGCGGGTGCGGCCGCGGACTAGACCGCCTCGTACGCCTCGTACGCGAAGTCCTCATAGGGGGAGGCCGCGTACGCGCCCCCCGCCCGGGCGCCCTGCGTACAGCGGTCGACCTCGCACCAGATGCTCTTGCCCGCGCCCTCGGGGTTCCAGCCCCAGCGGTCCGCCAGGCCGTCGACCAACTCCAGGCCGCGGCCGTTGGTCTCGTCACCCTCGGCATGCCGGGGCACCGGGGGGCGGGCGCTGGAGTCGGCCACCTCCAGGCGGACGGTGCCGACTGACTCACCGAGGACGCCCGGCAGGGACAGCCGCAGCACGGCCGGACAGCCGGTGTGCACCACGGCGTTGGTGACGAGTTCGGAGACGAGCAGGATCAGCGTCTCGGCGAGCGGTTCATCGACACCTATCCCGGACCCGGCGAGCCGCGAACGGGCCCACCTCCGAGCTCGCCCCACCTCCGCGGGGTCGGGCCGGATCTCCAGCTGCACTTGAAGCACCTGCACCGCTCACACCATCCGAACCGGCGGACACATCGCCTCGCGCCTCACGAGGGCCACGATCGTGGCCATGACCTGCATGACCAGAACCAGGATCACGGAACGTGATTCCCTTGAGAGACAGCATGGTTGACGTACAGTCACCCCAACAAGCGCTTCGGGCATATTCCAGCGCGAAGGAGTACGCGTGCGGCATACTGTGCGACGCTCGCCGTGGGGAGTCGAACAGGCAGTCGCGGGGGTCCGGACTGCCTTGCGAGCGGCGAGCATCGCCGGATCCGGCGCGGCCTCAGAGGCAACACCGGGATCGCTCGATCTCGGAACCACTCGCATCCCACACAAGGTACCCGAGCCCGCCGCCGACTCCAGGCCGTGACAAGTCACGCGTAGGACACAACCCGATATCAACGCTCCGTAATTCCGGTATGCCACGATCCGCGACATTCATTGCACCCCTTTCCGGACCGTGCCTGCACAGAGCCCTATCGGCCCACTCCGGACATCAGGTCGGCCGCCAACAACTCCTCACTCTCCGTAGCCATTCCCGTACGTTGAGTCCGTGTCCAAGCCCGCTTCAGATACAGGTGGACGTCGGACTCCCAGGTGAAGCCCATGCCGCCGTGCACCTGGAGGCAGTCGCGGGCGCCGCGCACGGCGGCCTCGTCGGCGAGCAGCCGGGCCGCCGCGATGTCCACGGGGTCGGCCGTGACGGCGGCGGCGTAGACCGCGGCGCGCGCCAGTTCCACCCGCACCAGCATCTGCGCGCACAGGTGCTTGACCGCCTGGAAGGCCCCGATCGGCTGCCCGAACTGCTCACGGGTCCGGGCGTGTTGCACGGCCGTCTCGCAGGCGCGGGCGGCGGTGCCGAGCTGTTCGGCCGCCGTGAAGAGCGAAGTGAGGGGAGCCGTGGGGAGTGCGCCGGTGGAACCCACGGGGCGCACGCCGGTGAGACCGGCCCCACCGGATACGGGTACCCGGTGCAGCGGCGTCAGGGGGTCCACCGGCCGCAGCGGCTCGGCGCCGGTCGCGTCCCCGCGTACGACGTCCGCCTCGGCCAGCCACTCCACCAGGCCGCCGCCGTCGACGGCCGTCACCACGGTCTCGCCGGTGGCGGCCCCGTCCACCACGCCCGCCGCGAGGTGCGTGGCGATCAGCGGGCCGGGCAGCAGGACCCGCCCGGCCTCCTCGAAGGCGAGCACCGTCTCCGGGAGGCCGAGTCCGACGCCGCCGTCCGCCTCGGGCAGGCGCAGCGCGAAGAACCCCGCCTCGCCGAGCTCGCGCCACAGGGCCCGGTCGAGCCTCGGCCCCTCGTCCACGGCGGCGCGCAGCTGTTCCCGGCCGAACCGCGCCGCGAGCAGCTCGCGCACGCCCGCCTTCAAGGCTCGCTGGTCGTCCGTGAGTTGGAAGTCCACGGGGAAGCACTCACCGTCCCTTCGGCAGGCCCAGGATCCGCTCGGCCACGATGTTGTGCTGGATCTGCGAGGTGCCGGCCGCGATGGTGTACGACAAGGAGCTGAGCCGGTCGAGGGTCCACTCCCTGCCCAGGTCCAGCGCCTCGGGCCCGAGAACCTCGGCGGCGGCGTCGTACAGCTCCTGCCGCGCGTGTGAGTACCTCAGTTTGAAAACCGAACCGCCGACCCCCGGCACTCCCCCGTTGCTCTGTGCCTCGCTCACGTTCCACTGCGTGAGCCGCCACAGCGCGCGGAACTCCGCGTTGAGCCCGCCCAGCCGCCGCCGGAGTGCCGGATCGTCCCAGCGGCCGTTCTTCCGGGCCTCGCGCGCGACCTCCCCGAGCACCCGTCGGCAGGCCACGACCTCGCCCACGAAGGCGGTACCGCGCTCGTACGACAGGGTCACCATGGTCACGCGCCAGCCGTCGTTCTCGGCGCCGACCCGGTGCGTAGCGGGCACCCGCACCTCGTCGAGGAAGACCTCCGCGAACTCGGTCGAGCCCGCGAGGGTGCGCAGTGGCCGGACGGTGATCCCGGGCGCGTCCATCGGCATCGCGAGCCACGAGATCCCGCGGTGTTTCGGGGCCGCCGGGTCCGTCCGGACCAGCAGCTCGCACCAGTCGGCGACCTCGGCGTGGGAGGTCCAGATCTTGGACCCGCTCACTACGTAGTCGTCGCCGTCCCGCCACGCGCGGGTGCGCAGCGCCGCGAGGTCCGAGCCGGCGTCCGGTTCGCTGAACCCCTGGCACCAGACCTCCTCGCCGCGCAGCACCGGCGGCAGCCAGCGCGCCCGCTGTGCGGGGGTCCCTTCGGAGGCGATGGTCGGCCCGGCGTGCAGCAGTCCGACGAAATTGGCCCCTACGTAGGGGGCGCCCGCCTTTTCCGTCTCCTCCAGGTAGATGAGGTGCTGGGTCGGCGTGGCGCCCCGGCCCCCGGCGTCGACGGGCCAGTGCAGCCCCGCGTACCCGGCGTCGTACAGCATCCGCTGCCACCCGAGGTCGTACGCCCGCCGGCCGGGCCAGTCGGCCGGGGACGGCTTCGGGGGCAGCGACGGGAGCACCTCGGCGAGCCACGCCCGCAGCCGGGCACGGAACTCCTCCTCCTCGGGGGTGTACGTGAGATCCATGGGCCCGCTACTTGTCGAGGTCCAGGTCGAGCATGCGGATGGCGTTCCCGCGCATCAGCTTGTGGACGGTCTCGTCGTCGAGGCCCTTCACATGGTCGAGGGCGACCTCCTTGGTGTGCGGGAAGGTCGAGTCGACGTGCGGGTAGTCGGTCTCGAAGGTCGCGTTGTCCCGTCCCACGACGTCCAGCGAGGCGACGCCGTGCTTGTCACGGAAGAAGCAGCAGAAGATCTGCCGGTAGTAGTACGTCGAGGGCGGTTCCGGGATGAGGTCCCGGACGCCACCCCAGGCGCGGTGCTCCTGCCAGACGTCGTCGGCACGCTCCAGGGCGTACGGGATCCAGCCCATCTGCCCCTCCGAGTAGGCGAGTTTGAGGCGTGGGAACTTCACCAGCACCCCGCTGAAGAGGAAGTCCATCATCGAGGCCATCGCGTTGTTGAAGGAGAGCGAGGCCTGTACGGCAGGGGGTGCGTCCGGGGACGCGGCGGGCATCTGCGACGAGGAACCGATGTGCATGTTCACGACCGTCCCCGTCTCCTGGCAGACCGCGAAGAACGGGTCCCAGTAGCCGGAGTGGATGGAGGGCAGGCCGAGGTGGGTGGGGATCTCGGAGAAGGTCACCGCCTTCACTCCGCGCGCGGCGTTGCGCCGGATCTCCGCGACCGCCAGTTCGATGTCCCACAGCGGGATGAGGCACAGCGGGATCAGCCGGCCGCCGCTGTCGCCGCACCACTCCTCGACCATCCAGTCGTTGTACGCGCGCACGCAGGCCAGGGCCACTTCCTTGTCGTGCGCCTCGGCGAACGTCTGCCCGCAGAAGCGGGGGAAGGTCGGGAAGCAGAGGCTTCCCTCGACGTGGTTGAGGTCCATGTCCTTGAGCCGCTCGACGGGGTCCCAGCAGCCGCGCCGCATCTCCGCGCGCGTGATGCCCTCCAGGGTCATCTCGTCGCGGTCGAAGCCGACGGCGGCGATGTTGCGCTTGTACGGGAACTTGAGGTCCTCGTAGATCCACCAGTCGGTGGGCGGGCCGTCCGGGTCCATGGTGATCTGGTACTTGCCGCCGACGTAGGCGAGTTCACCGATTCCGGCCGTGAGGGGCTTGGGTCCCCGGTCCTGGTACTTCTTCGGCAGCCAGGTCTCGAAGAGGTGCGCGGGCTCGATCACGTGGTCGTCGACGCTGATGATGCGGGGCAGTTCGGTCATGGTTCCCCTCCGCCTGGCGTACTTATCTGATGGGTCGTCAGATTCTCACTTCCCCAGCAGGCTAGTCCCGCACCCCTGGACCGACAAGGCGACGAGCCCTACGCTCTGCCCACGATCTGACTGTCCGTCAGCTCCATCACGGTCACAGGGGGCCGCCGCCGTGAACGACACCGCCCACGCACTGAGCGCATCCCGCACCCTCTGGGAACTGGTCGCCCGCCGGGCCGACCTCACCCCCGACCGCCCGGTCCTCCTCCAGGGCGACCGCACCCTGAGCTTCGGCGAGTTGCGCGACCGCGCCGAGCGGGTGGCGGCGGGCCTGTACGACATGGGTGTACGCCCCGGCACGGTGGTCGCCTGGCAGCTGCCCACCCGTATCGAGACCGCCCTGCTGTCCTTCGCCCTGGCCCGCCTCGGCGCCGTGCAGTCCCCGGTCATCCCCTTCTACCGCGACCGCGAGGTCGGCTTCGCGCTGCGGGAGTCCAAGGCCGAGTACTTCGCCGTACCGGGCGAGTGGCGCGGGTTCGACCACACGGCGATGGCGCGGCGGCTCGGTGCGAAGGGCGTCTTCGAGGCGTACGACGTGCTGCCGGACGGCGATCCCGCCGCGCTGCCCGCTCCGCCCGCCGAGGGCATCTCGGTCCGCTGGATCTACTGGACCTCGGGGACGACGTCCGACCCCAAGGGGGTCCTCCACACGGACCGTTCGCTGATCGCGGGCGGGTCGTGTCTCGCCCACGCGCTGCGGCTGTCGGCCGATGACGTGGGCTCGATGGCCTTCCCGTACGCGCACATCGCCGGGCCCGACTACACGGTGATGCTGCTGCTGTACGGCTTCCCCGCGGTGATGTTCGAGCACTTCGCGCTGCCGGAGGCGCTGGCGGAGTACCGGCGGCACGGGGTGACGGTGGCGGGCGGTTCGACGGCGTTCTACTCGATGTTCCTCGCCGAGCAGCGCAAGCGGCCGTCCGAGCCGGTCGTCCCCACGCTGCGGCTGCTGGCGGGCGGGGGCGCGCCGAAGCCGCCGGAGGTGTACCACTCGGTCGTACGGGAGATGGGCGTGCAGCTCACCCACGGGTACGGGATGACCGAGGTCCCGATGATCACGATGGGGGCGCCGGACGACACGGCCGAGAACCTCGCGACGACGGAGGGCAGGCCGCCGGCGGGCATGGAGATACGGATCGTGGACGGCGAGGTACGGCTGCGTGGGGAGGCCGTCTGTCAGGGGTATCTGGACCCGGCGCAGACCGCCGAGGCCTTCGACGAGGACGGGTTCCTGATCACCGGCGACGTCGGTCATCTGACGGAGAGCGGGCACCTCGTCCTCACCGGGCGCCTGAAGGACGTCATCATCCGCAAGGGCGAGAACATCTCGGCGAAGGAGATCGAGGACCTGCTGCACCAACACCCGGCCGTCGGCGATGTCGCGGTGATCGGCCTCCCGGACGCCGACCGCGGCGAGCGGGTCTGCGCCGTGGTCGAACAGCCTCCGGGCGCCGACGAACTGACGCTCGCCGTCGTGGTCGCGTACCTGCGCGAGGAGGGACTCTCCGTCCACAAACTCCCCGAGCAGTTGGAGGTGGTGGACGCCCTCCCCCGCAACGAGACGCTCCGGAAGGTACTCAAGTACAAGCTCCGGGAGCGGTTTTCGGGGCGTGCCGGAGGTGCCGGGGCTGTAGGGCCGGACCCGGCACCATGAAGACAACTGTGGAGCAGGCCTACTCCGGAACTGTGAAGTAGCGGGCGAACGAGGTGACGACCTCCGTTTCGCCGATCCGGCCGTCGGCGTCCGTGTCGAGCGCGGCGGCCGCCACGGCTGCGACGCCGTCGGGCACGCCCAGGGCCCTGAGTACGCGGACGGCCTCCTCGACCGTGGCCGCGCCGTCCCCGTCCGTGTCCGCGACGGCGAGGGCCGCGTGCAGGAAGGGACGGGCGATCTCCCCGAAGCGGTCGGGATTGTCGCGCAGCCGCTTCACGGCGCCGTTCACGAACTCTTCGCGGGTGATGCGCTGATCGCCGTCACGATCCGCTATCCCCGCCATGCCCTGCCAGAACGCCTCCGCGCCGACGTACAGGGCCTGGCCCTTGTCCGACCGTGCCGCCGTGTCGAACTCGGCGAGAACCGCCTTCGCCGCGGCGTTGAAGTCCTCCCGGTCGATGTAGCCGTTGCCGTCCTGGTCGAAGCCGGCGAAGCGGGCGGCAATCCTGCGCTCGTACTCGGTACTGACCATGGTCTTCTCGGACCGCCTTACAACTCAGCCGGACTCTCAGCCGGACTGCGGTTTCATCTGGCACGGAGCGTACGACGCCTGGGCAACCGGGGGTGCGGGAAAACGACGGTTGTGCCAAGACCGAGGGAATTCCCGGACAACTGTGTGGCGCGGGCTCACGCCGACAGCGGGCTCGACTCCTCGTCGACGGCCGAGACGACGTCCGGGTAGACGTCGAAGAGGCGGCGCACACCGAGGGCCCCGAGAACGCGGTTGACGTGGGAGACGTCGGACGCGCCCTGGGCCGGCAGGATCAGCCGCAGGCGCCCCTGGCAGGAGCGGACCAGGCGGCGGGTCGCGATGAGGACGCCGACGCCGCTGGAGTCGCAGAAGAGGACCTCGGAGAGGTCGAGGACCAGACTGTGGCGCCCCTCCGCCACCGCCTCGTGCACCCGTCGGCGCAGCACCGGAGACGTCACGAGATCCATCTCGCCCGACACCCGGAGCACGGCCCACTCGCCCCACTCGCCCCACTCGTCGTCGGTCACCTTGAGCGTCACCACAACGCCTCCCGCTCGCCTCGCCCGCCGAAAAACGGAAGCACTTCTTACGCTTCCTGTCAGCGCGGCTGCCCCACCGTCGTTCTATGAAACACCGGTACGCGATCGATGAAACGTCGGTCTACGGTCGAAAATGCTGGACGACCGAGCTGTTTCGGTCGTCCAGTGGTCACGTACGGTCTAGTTCGATCGGATCCAAGGGGGGAAACGACGGGCTTCTACCATCCGGACCCCGTCCAGGGGCGCACATTGACGTAAAGGGGCGTGCGCTGTCGGACGTGCCGACTACATTCGAGACAGCGATGCACACAGGCTGGACGGGGACTCCGGCCACCGACAGGTACGGACAGGGACGCAGGGACAAGCGCCGGGCAGGAGCAGAGTGAGGGGGCCGCATGGCGACGAAGGACGCACCGCCCCGCTGGGACCGCAAGATGCAGCAGCGGCTCGCACGCGGGGAGGCGGCCGCGCTCGGTGAGCTCTACGACCGGTTCGCCTCGCTCGTGCACGGCCTCGCGCACCGCGTACTCGGCGACGAACGGGCCGCCGACAACATCACCCGCGAGGTGTTCGCCCACGTCTGGCAGAGCCCCGAGTCGTACGACCCCAAACAGGGTCCCCTGCGTTCCTGGATCGCCACGCTGACCCACCGGCTCGCCGTGCAGCGGCTGCGCGCCACCGAGACCGCCGCGCTCGCCCTGGACGGCGGCGGCACCACCGAGGAGTTGGAACGCAAGGTGCGCAGCGCCTCCGTCGCAGCCCGCGCGGACTACATCGTCACGTCCATGCCGACCCCACTGCGGGCCGCCCTGGAGCTGGCGTACTTCCAGCGCCGCGACTACCGCCAGGCCGCCGCCGACCTCGGCGTCACCGAGGACGAGGCCCGCCGCCGGCTCCGCCTCGGCCTGCAACTGCTGTCCACCGCCCACGACACCGGGCTCTCCGGCACGCCGCCCGAATACGGAGGTGCGCGGTGAGCGGAGGAGCGGACCGGTTCGAGCCCTTCGACGAGCCTTTCGACAGGCCTCTCGACGAACACGAGGAGCACGAGGCGAAAGAGGAGCACGAGGCGAAAGAGCAGGGCGGTGAGGGGGACGGCGAGGACGGAGGCGGGCGCGCGCAGGGGGCGGCCGACCGGAGTTCCGGCGGGCCCCGCGACGTCGACGGCGGTCATGGTGACGGCCCTGCCGGAGACGGGGGTGACGGGGGTGACGGGGGCGGCGGTGGGCCCGCCGGACCCGCAGGGTCGGGGCAGCCGCCGCGCATCCCCATGCCGCGTTCCTCCGTCGAGGACACCGGACTGCCGCTGCCGGAACCCGCGCCGCTCGTCCTGGAACACCGGGTGCTGAAGTCGCTGCTCGGCGCGTGGGCGCTGGCCGCCTGCTCGGCGCAGGAGACGGCGGCGGTCGAGGAGCACCTCGGGGAGTGCGGTTCGTGCGCCGACGAGGCGCTGCGGCTGCGCGGGGCGGTCGGACTGCTGCACCCGCCGGAGAGCCTCGATCTCGACCCGACGCTGCGCACCCGGGTCCTGGAGGGCTGCCTGGACCGGCGTCCGGCGCGCATCCCGGTGCCCGAGTGGGCGACGCCCTACGACGCGGAGGCCGCGCGGCTCGACGCACTGTTGCAGGACATAGGAGACGCGGAGTGGCACGCGCCGGTGCGGTTGCGCTGGTTCGAGGGCGACGGGCCCGTGAGCCGGCGTACGACCGTGGCCGGGGTCATCGCGCATCTGCTCTCCGTGGACGGGCTGGTGGGGGTCGCGCTGGGCCTGGAGGACCCGCTCGGCGCCGCGACGGCCGAGAAGACCGAGGCGGAGGGGGCGGCTGCGGGCGCCCCGACCCCTTCGCAGCGCACCGAGGCGTACTGGCGTGCCTCGCACTTCCCGCCCACCCGGGCCGTGCGCGCGCCCTGGCGGGAGCAGAGCCACCACATCGTGCGTACGGTGTCGTTCGCGGGCGGACGCTCCGGGCGGCTCGCCGTGTCGTACGGCGGTTTCGCACTGCCGCTCAGCGACTCGATGCTGGATCGCGCCTTCGAGTGCTGGGTGCACGCGGGGGACATCGCGGACGCGGTGGACTATCCGTACGAACCGCCCGCGCCACGTCATCTGCACCGGATGATCGACCTGGCGGCGCGGATGCTGCCCGTGTCGCTCGCCGAGCGACGGCGGGCGGGGCTGTCGGCTCCGGCGCCCCGCCGGCTCGTCGCCGCCGGGGCGCCCGGGCGCAGTCTGCGTCTGGAGATCGAGGGCTCCGGTGGGGGCGAGTGGCTGATCCCGCTCGACTCCCCGGCGAGCGTCGCCTCCGCCGAGCACGAGGTCGCGCATGTCGCGCTGGACGGGGTGGAGTTCTGTCGGCTGGCGGCGGGGCACGTGTCGCCGGAGGAAGCGGCGGCGGGTCAGGTGGGCGACCGCGAGGCCATCAAAGACGTACTCTTCGCCGCCGCGTCCCTGAGCCGGATGTAGGCCACCCCCGTCCGCCCCCGCCCGCCCGCCCGCGGCCGAAACGATCTCCGGGGCCGGGGGCGAAGCCTCCGCGTGTCCTACGCGAATACCACCGTGCGGCGGCCGTTCAGGAGGATCCGGCGCTCGGCGTGCCACTTCACCGCGCGCGCCAGCGCCTGGCACTCCACGTCCCGCCCGATGGCCACCAGCCCGTCGGGCGTCACGTCGTGGCCGACGCGCTCGACCTCCTGCTCGATGATCGGCCCCTCGTCGAGGTCGGCGGTGACGTAGTGCGCCGTCGCGCCGATCAGCTTCACACCGCGCGCATGCGCCTGGTGGTACGGCTTCGCGCCCTTGAAGCTCGGCAGGAAGGAGTGGTGGATGTTGATGATCCGGCCGCTGAGCTGCTTGCACAGGTCGTCCGAGAGGACCTGCATGTAGCGGGCCAGCACGACCAGTTCGACCCCTTCGGAGCGGACCAGTTCGAGCAGCTGCGCCTCGGCCTGCGCCTTCGTGTCCTTCGTCACCGGAATGTGGTGGAAGGGGACGTCGTACGAGGCCACGAGCTCGGCGAAGTCCGTGTGGTTGGAGACCACGGCCGCGATGTCGACGCGCAGCGCGCCGGTCCGCGCGCGGAAGAGCAGGTCGTTCAGACAGTGGCCGAACTTGCTGACCATCAGCACGACCCGCATCTTGTCCTCGGCCCGGTTGAGCTGCCAGTCCATGTGGAAGGAGTCACCGATCGCCGCGAAGCTCGCGCGCAGCTTGTCCACGGTCACCGGCGCCTCCGCCGAGAAGTGGACACGCATGAAGAACAGTCCCGTGTCGTGGTCGCCGAACTGCTGGCTGTCCTCGATGTTGCAGCCGGTCATGAAGAGGTAGCTCGACACGGCGTGCACGATTCCCTGCTTGTCCGGGCAGGAGAGGGTCAGGACATACTGTTCGGCGGGCGCGGCGGCGCGGGTGGACTGATCGTTCATGCAGGACAGGGTCCCATACGAGGCACCGCGCCGGACGAACCGTCCCGCCACGCGGACGCTGCACCGAGCGTCCCGCCACCCGGACGCTACGCCGAGCGCGTCAGGATCCGCAGGACCTCCAGCGTCCGCGGCGGAGTGTCCGGATCCTCGCCGTCGCTCACCGCGAGACGTACGTGCGCGTCGCGCGCCGCCCGCAGTGCCTCCGGCCACGCCTGGTGGTCGAGGTAGGCGGAGACGGGTGCGTCGGGCCCGACCTGGTGCATGATCCGCAGGACGCGGAGCACGGCGGTGTCGACGAGGGCCGCCTCCTGGGAGTCCCGGAAGATCGTGCCGACGTACTTCTCGGCGGACCAGTTGTCCAGCCAGGTGTCCTCGACCAGGCGGTACACGGCGTCGGTGACGTCCCCGTACCCGTCGATCCCGGCGAGCCAGACGTCACGTTGGAAGGTGGGGTCGGAGAGCATGTGCAGCGCGGAACGCACATTGCTGCGCCAGCGCCACCAGGGCATGTCGTTCAGTGGCATGCCGCCCATGGTGGAGGAGCGACGGCCGCGACGGGAAGAGTTCTCCGAACCTTGCACAGTCGACGATCGTACGTTCTCCGCGAAAATGCGATCATCGCCCCCCGTAATTCACCTCTACGTCACCTCACGTTGACCACGGGTCACACGCAGGTTAGTGATGTGACGGAATCGTGCGTGTCCATGACCGGTAGGCGACGCACCAGCACCACCCCACCCGTCCGCCCCCAGCGGGCCGGGTCCAGAGTCTCGACGAAGGTCAAGGCCAGAGCCCTCTTCGCGGGCGCGGTGGTGGCGTGTGCGTCGATCGCTGTCGGGTGTGGGGTCGTCCCCGGTATCACGGGGGGCTCCGGGGACGACCCCATCACCGTCATGACCTGGGCGCCGCAGGACACCCCCGCGACCAACAAGCCCGGCATGCCCGCCATGGCCGAGGCCTACGCGCGCTGGGTCAACGCGAACGGTGGCATCAACGGCCGCAAGCTCAAGGTCCTGACCTGCAACGACCACAACGACACCGTGTACGCGGCGAAGTGCGCCCGGCGCGCGGCCGACGAGAACGTGGTCGCGGTCGTCGGCTCCTACAGCCAGCACGGCCGTTCCTTCCTGGCCCCGCTGGAGGCGGCCGGCATCCCGTACATCGGCGGCTACGGCGTCACCGACGACGAGTTCTCGAGCCCGCTCTCCTATCCGGTCAACGGCGGCGAGCCCGCCCTGCTGGCCGGTCTCGGGGAGCAGCTCGGCAAGGCGTGCGGCCCGGTGGCGCTCGTCCGCCCCGACACCGTCGCGGGCGACCAGCTCCCGGTGCTGCTCAACGCCGGCCTGAAGGCGGAAGGCCACGCGCCCGGCACCGACCAGCGGGCCGCCGAGGACGCGACCGAGTACTCGAAGCAGACCGAGCTCGCGCTCGGCCGCGCGAGCTCGGACCCGCTCAAGCAGGGCTGTGTGGTGTCCGCGCTCGGGGACCGTACGGAGACCTTCATGGACTCCTTCCGGCGCGACCGCCAGGACTATCCGAAGGTCGGCACGGGCACGGTGCTGGGCAGCCTCGACCAGTCCCTGATCGATTCCACCGGCGGCCAGGCGAGCCCGTACGAGGGCGCGCACGTCACCGGCTGGTACCCGGTGGCGAGTGACAAGCGCTGGGACCCGATGCGCGAGGTCATCAAGGAGCAGGCCTTCGGCGACAACCGGATCGACCCCGCGGACGCCGGCGTGCAGACCACCTGGATCGCGTACAACGTGCTCAAGTCGGTCGTCGAGTCACTGGGCGACGGCCAGGTGACCTCGCTCGCGATCCGGCACGCCCTCGACAACGGCCTCAAGGTGACCACCGGCCGGCTCACCCCGACCCTCAGCTGGCGCTCCGAGGACCTGATCGCGGCCGTCGACTTCCCGCGCCTGGTCAACGCCCACGTCACCTTCCAGGTCGTACGCAAGGGTCAGCTGGCCTCGGAGCGCAACGGGTTCATCGACGTGTCGAAGACGCTGGAGAACGCGGACTCGAACTGATTCGCGGGCTCGGACCGGGCGGTCACAGCTGGGTCGTCGTGCGCCGCGTCAGTCCGTACGTCGAGGCGATCGAGTTCCACAGCCTGGCGGCCTTCGCCTTCTGCGCGCTCGCGGTGCCGCTGGCCTGGGTGGCCGCCGCGGTCTGACCGGTGGTGCGGGCGTGGCCCTTCTTGCAGCCCTTCTTGCCCTTGACCTGGTCGGCCCAGGCCGCGTAGTGGTTGTCGGCCGACGCGGAGGCCTGCCAGGCGCTGTTCAGCGCGGCGGTCAGCTGGGCGTTGTTCGGAAGCTTGTCGACCGAGAGACCGCCGAGCCTGGTCACCAGTTCTGACCGCTGCTTGGCCGCGTCGCGCAGGTCACTGGCCGCCTGGTCCAGGTTGTTGCACGCCTTCACGTTCTCCACGGCGTTGATCACCGAGTCGCGGCTGTTGTTGCTGTCCGCGAGGAGCTTGTCCAGCGCGACGGCCTGCGCCTTGGCCGGGTCGGCCCCCGACGACGAGCCGTCCGTGGCCTCGGCCGTCGCCGACACGTTCTTGCTGCTGTCGTTCTTGCCGCTGTCGCTGCCTCCGCCGCCACCGCTGAGCATGGCGCCGGCCCCGATACCGAGCACGACGATGCCGATACCGACGCCCGCGATCAGCGGGACGCGCGAGCGGCTCCGTCCACCGCGGCCACCGCCGCCGTCGTCGGCCGCGCCGCGCCGGGTGGCGGCCCGCCCGCCCGGCGCTCCGGGCATCCCCGGTGCCTGCGCGGCATACGGGGCGTGCGGGGTGTGGGGGGCGTGCGGGGCGGGAGCCTCGAACCGCGGCAGCTGCTGCGTGGACGCGGGCCCCTCCGACGCGCTCGGCGCACCGGGCGCACTGCGGAACAGGTTGTCGAACTCCGCGGGCGGCTGCCGGTCCTCCGGCCCGCCCGGACGTATCCCGTACGGCGCCGCGCCCGGCTCGGCGGGCACGGGGGCGATGTACTGCGTGGCCTCGGCGTCGGGGTGCGCGGCCGGGGGCAACGGCCTCGAAGGCACCTCGGGCGGCAGCGCACCCGGGCCCACCGGCGAGATGTACTGCGTGGCCCCCTCGTCGGGCGTGGCCGGGACGGGCGGCAGGAACTGGGTCGCGCCCTCGGCCGCGGCCGGAACCGGCGGAATGTACTGCGTGGCGCCCTCGTCGACTGCGGGCGGCAGCGCGCCGGGAACGGCGGGCGGCAGCGCGGCGGCGTGCGCGCCCTGCGGCTGCTGCTGGGGTACGGCACCGCCCTGGTGGCCGCCGTACGCCGGATCCTGTCGGCTGCCGTAGGAGGACGTCTCCTGACCGCCGTACGACGGCGGCTGCTGCTCCCCGTACGGTCGCTGCTCCCCGTACGACGGCGGCTGGGTGCCCTCGGCCGGCAGCGGGCCGCCGGGGGCCTGCTGGACCGGGAAGCCCTGCTGCTGGGCGGGGGCGGCGCCCCAGCCCTGCGCCTGCTGCTCGGGCGCGGCCCAGGTCTGGGTGGACGGGTCGTGACCGCCCCAGTCCGGGGTGGGGGCGCCGGACGGGGACGGCTCGGAGCCGGCCCACGTCTGGGTGCCGTTCACGGGCGCACCCCAGCCCTCGGCCGGCTGCGGGGCCGGTGCCGCCGACGGGTCCGGTCCCCACGGCTGGTCCCAGGTCTGACCGCCCGCCGGGACCGCCGGGGCCGCCGGAACGGCCCGGTCGCCCGTCATGCCCGGCAACAGCGGTTCGCCGCCGTCGGAGGGCAGCACGATGCCTTCGCGCGCCGTGCGCGCCGAGGGCTGCTCGCCCTGTCCACTCTGCGTCACCGGGACTCCTACTAATGGGGGACCTTCGGAATCGTCGGCTCACGCTACCGGGTCCCCACGCGCCCGTGCCACGCAGCACAGGGCGTTACCCCCGCCCCCTGTGACCGGAGTAACGAATACGCCCCACCGTGCGCTGTATCTGACTCCTCCCACTCCAAGCGCTTTCGTTAGCCCGGCGTTCGCGCCCGTGCACACCGCGTGTTCACCAACGCGCACACGATCCACTCATGCCGCCGCCTGCAACTCCAGCCGCGCCCCGAACTCCCGTACCACCGCCTCGTCCCGGTACGGCTCCAGGCGCTGCTGGAAGTCGTCCAGGTACTCGGCGCCGCGGTTGGAGCGGAGCGTGCCGAGGAGTTCGACCGCGCGCATACCCGTGTGGCACGCCTGTTCCACCTCGCGCTGCTGGACCTGCGCGGTGGCCAGCAGGACGTAACCGATGGCCCGGCGGCGGGCCCGCGACTCCGGATGCCCGACGAGGGACTCCTCGGCGCAGCGCGCGGCGGACTCCGCCTGACCCAGGTCACGGTGGCAGTGCGCCAACTCGTCGGCGAGATAGGCCTCGTCGAAGTGCGCGATCCACGTCGGGTCGTCCCCCGAGGCCGCGTCGGCGCCCTCGAGCGCGGTGATCGCACGCCCGGACGCCACCTGAGCGGCGCGCGCGTCGCCCATCAGGGCGTGCCCGCGCGCCTCCGCGGCGTGGAACATCGACTCCGCGCGCGGTGTCACCCGCCCCCGCGCCCCCTCCTGCGCCGCGCGCGCCAACTGCGCGATCTCGCGCGGGTTGCCGAGCTGCGCCGCCAGGTGGCTCATGGACGCGGCCAGCACGTACCCGCCGTATCCCCGGTCCCCGGCCGCCTGGGCGAGCCGCAGCGCCTGGATGTAGTACCTCTGGGCGAGGCCCGGTTGACCGGTGTCGATGGCCATGTAGCCCGCGAGTTCCGTCAACCGCGAGACCGCCGAGAAGAGTTCGCGTCCGACACTCTCCCGGTACGAACCCGCGAGCAGCCCGGAGACCACGCTGTTGAGGTAGTGCACGACGACCGGGCGCACATGCCCGCTGCCGTACTGGTGGTCCAGGTCCGTGAGCGCCTGGGTCATCGCGCGGACCGCCGCCACGTCCGAGAGCCCGACCCGCGGACCCGCCGCACGCGCCACCTGCGAGTCCGGCGCGGAGATCAGCCAGTCGCGGCTCGGCTCGACGAGCGCGGAGGCGGCGACGGACGAGCCGGACAGGAAGTCCCTGCGCCCGACGTCACTGCGCCACAGCTCACACACCTGCTCGATGGCGCCGAGGACGGTCGGCGAGAACTGCAACCCCACGCCCGACGCGAGGTTCTTGCCGTTGGCCATGCCGATCTCGTCGATCGTGACCGTACGGCCCAGCTTGCGGCCGAGCGCCTCGGCGATGATCGCGGGAGCGCGCCCCCTCGGCTGCTGTCCACGCAGCCAGCGCGCCACCGAGGTCTTGTCGTAGCGCAGATCGAGGCCGTGCTCGGCGCCGCACATGTTGACCCGGCGGGCCAGGCCGGCGTTGGAACAGCCCGCTTCCTGGATGAGCGCCTGCAGCCGTTCGTTCGGCTGCCTGGCGACGAGAGGCCTTGCGGCCATGGCGTACCCCCTGTGGCTGCGGTGCCTGCCACGCACCGAGTTGACGTGTCCTCATCGGCCAACCACAGCGAGGGAAGTCGGCCATGAAGATCAATGCCCCGCCGACATACCGAAGATGCGAGACATGTGAGGATTGCCGGGGTAGAGGCGGTTGCCCCGGCCCCACCCCTGGTTACCCACGACCCGCTGTCATTCCCCCTGCGCGCCCCCACCCGTGCATCCATGCGCCCCACACGCGGGAACGATGCCCCTCCCCCGCGCACGGGACCCCCGTAACCCCCTGTGGCGGCTAGAGTTGTGTTCATCGTGGAAGAGACCATCGCGGGGCCCGAGGCCGTCCAAATCCCGAAGCAACGTGGCGAATCACTGCTTGACACCGCCGTGCGATATGCCGAAGAGCGCCATTGGGACGTGTTCCCGGGCACGTGGCTGGAGGCCGTCGACGGGATGCAACGCTGCTCCTGCGGCGAGGCCACCTGCCCCACGCCTGGCGCACACGCGGCGCGCGAGGACTGGGCGACGCAGGCGACGGGCAGTGCGACCGCCGCGCGCCGGATGTGGTCGAAGCAGCCGAACGCGTCGATCCTGCTGCCCACCGGGCGTACGTTCGACGCGATCGATGTGCCGGAGACGGCCGGGTTCCTCGCGCTCGCCCGCATGGAGCGGATGGAGCTGACGCTGGGGCCGGTGACGTGCACGCCGGACCGGCGCATGCACTTCTTCGTCCTTCCCGGCGCGGCGGTGAAGGTCCCCGACCTGGTACGCCGACTGGGCTGGCCGCCCGCCTCCCTCGACCTGGTCACCCTGGGCGAAGGCTCGTACGTGGCGGCTCCGCCCACCCGGTTCGGTTCGCGGGGTGCGGTGCAGTGGGCCTGCCGGCCGACGCCGGCGAATCGGTGGCTGCCGGATGCGGAGGAATTGATCTCGCCGCTTGCCTATGCGTGCGGGCGGGATCGGTAGCCCTGGTTGGCGCCGTCTTCTTCTGCGGGTGCGTTGTGGCTGGTCGCGCAGTTCCTCGCGCCCCTAAAAGCCTAAAAGCAGGGCACTCGCCCTTAGGGTGCTCACATGGCCGAGCAAACAGGGGCAGACGTTCCCGCCGTACGTGTGCAGGGGCTCTGGAAGCGGTTCGGGGAGCAGGTCGCCGTCGCCGGGATCGATCTGGAGTTGCCCGCGGGGCGGTTCATCGGGCTCGTAGGGCCCAACGGCGCGGGCAAGACGACCACCCTCTCGATGGTGACCGGGCTGCTCAGGCCCGACCAGGGCGGCGTCGAGGTCGTCGGCCATGACGTCTGGCGCGACCCGGCGGCGGTGAAGGCCCGGATCGGCATACTCCCCGAGGGCCTGCGGCTCTTCGAACGGCTCTCCGGGCGTGAACTCCTCGCCTACACCGGCCGGTTGCGCGGCCTGCCCGGCGCCGAGGTCGACAAGCGCACCACCCAGCTCCTCGACGTTCTCGACCTCGCGGGCGCCCAGCACAAACTCGTCGTCGACTACTCGACGGGCATGCGCAAGAAGATCGGCCTCGCCGCCGCTCTCCTCCACAACCCCGAGGTCCTCTTCCTCGACGAGCCGTTCGAGGGCGTCGACCCCGTCTCCGCGCAGACCATCCGCGGCGTCCTGGAGCGCTACACGGCATCGGGCGCCACGGTCGTCTTCTCCTCCCACGTCATGGAACTCGTCGAATCGCTGTGCGACTGGGTGGCCGTCATGGTCGCGGGGCGCATCCGCGCGCACGGCCCGCTCGCGCAGGTCCGCGGCGACGCGCCCTCCCTCCAGCAGGCGTTCCTGGAACTGGTCGGCGCACAGGGCCGCGACCGCGGGTCCGACCTGGACTGGCTGGGCGGCGGGGCGACGCGATGAGCACGAGCACCTCCGGAGTCTCCTCCGAGGCCTCGATCACCCCCGTCGTCGTACGGCTGAAGCTGTCGCTGCTGCGCAACGGGCTGCGGCAGTCGGCCGGGCGGCGGGCCGCGTACATCACCTCGGTCGTCGTCGTCCTCCTCTTCGCCGCCCTCCAACTGCTCGGCCTCATCGCCCTGCGCGGCAACGCGCACGCCGCGTCCGTCACCGTCCTGCTGATCGCGGTCATGGCGCTCGGCTGGGCCGTGATGCCGCTGTTCTTCCCCAGCGGCGACGAGACCCTCGACCCGACGCGCCTGGTCATGCTGCCGTTGCGACCGCACCCGCTGGTCCGGGCGCTGCTCGTGGCCTCGCTGGTCGGTATCGGACCGCTGTTCACCCTGTGCCTGCTGGTCGGTTCCGTGGTCTCCGTGGCGCACGGCACGGCGGCGTACGTCACCGGTGTCGTGGCCGTGCCGTTGGCGCTGCTCGTCTGTGTGGCCCTCGCGCGGGCCGTCGCCGCCGCCAACATCCGGCTGCTGTCCAGCCGCAAGGGCCGCGACCTGGCCGTACTGAGCGGCCTCGTCGTCGCGATCGGCGCGCAGCTCGTCAACTTCGGCGCGCAGCGGCTCGGTTCGGCGGGCGGACTGTCCCGGCTCGACCCGGCGGCGGACGTACTGCGCTGGGTGCCGCCCGGGTCGGCGATCGGCGCGGTGGACTCGATGAGCAGGGGCTCGTACGGGGTGGGGGTCGCCCAACTCGTCCTGAGCGTGGCGGCGCTGGTGGGGCTGCTGGCGCTCTGGTCGAGGCACCTGACCCGGCTGATGACCTCCCCGGACGGGTCGACGTTGCAGGCGGGCGAAAGCGCGGCGCGGGAGCGGGTTCCGTCGGGCGGGCTGCGCCGGCTGCTGCCCCCGGGGCGCACCGGGACCGTGATGGAGCGCAGCCTGCGGTACGTGTGGCGCGACCCGAAGACGAAGGCCGCGTGGGTGACCTCGCTGGCGATCGGGCTGATCGTGCCCGTGTTCAACGCCCTGCAGGGCACCGGCTCGATCTACTTCGCGTGCTTCGCGGCCGGGATGCTCGGCATCCAGATGTACAACCAGTTCGGTCAGGACACCTCCGCGTTCTGGATGGTCGCGATGACCATCGCGTCCCCGCACGACGCGTACGTCGAACTGCGCGGGCGTGCGCTGGCGCTGCTGGTGATCACCCTGCCGTACGCGACGCTCGTGACCGTGCTGACGACGGCGATGCTCGACGACTGGTCCAAGCTGCCCGAGGTGCTCGGCCTGTCCTTCGCGCTGCTCGGCGCGATGCTGGCGACCGGCGCCTGGTCCTCGGCCCGCTTCCCGTACTCGATACCTCAGGAGGGCTACAAGAACGTGGCTCCCGGGCAGGCGGGCCTCGCCTGGATCGCCATCTTCGGCGGAATGGTCTCGGCGGCGCTGCTGACCGCTCCCGTCATCGCCCTCACGATCTGGCTGAACGTGACGGCGGACGGGGACCGGTGGAGCTGGCTGCTGCTGCCGCTGGGGGCCGGATACGGGGCGCTGATCACGGCGTTCGGGCTGCGGATGGCGGCGCCACGGACGGCCCGACGGCTGCCGGAGATCCTGGCGGCGGTCAGCAAGGGCTGAGCCGACGGGGAGAGCGACGGGAAGACCGACGGGGAGAGCGAGCTGTCCGGTCGGCGCCCCGCGGCCGCGGCATGATCCGCCGGACAGGTCCTAGCGGTCCTGGCCGGTGAGTACGCCGTCGAGGAAGGGCTCGATCGCGGCGCGCCACGCCTCCGGCTGGTCGTAGTGCACGAGGTGACCGGCGTCGGCCACCTCCGCGTACTGGCCGTGCGGCAGGACGCGGACCATCTCCTGGGCCTCGGCCCGGCCGAGCTCGCCGTCCAGGCCCCGTACGACCAATGCGGGGCACTGGACCTGGGCGAGTTCCTCCCAGTGGGCGTCGTACACCCAGGTCTGGCGGGACTTGAGCATCTGCTCGGGTTCGAAGACCGGGCGCCAGCCGTCGGCGGACTCGTGCATCACCTCGGCGTAGAACTCGCCGCGGGACGGGTTCGGGCGCTCCACCCAGGGGTCGTCCTCGCCGAACCACTTCCGTACGTCGGCGAGCGTGGCGAAGGGCA
The DNA here is from genome assembly GCF_019091445.1 of Streptomyces sp. GbtcB7. Lineage (NCBI taxonomy): Bacteria > Bacillati > Actinomycetota > Actinomycetes > Kitasatosporales > Streptomycetaceae > Streptomyces > Streptomyces sp. GbtcB7. Next base: position 197,545 of record NZ_JAGXJM010000008.1, on the reverse strand, counting down.
TGGGCCAGGCCTTGAACCAGTCCTCCCACTCACGCTGCGACGCGGCCCCTAACGCCGAGGCCCGCATGTCGCAGATGATCAGCCCGCGGACGAGGTCGGGGCGCTTGGCGGCGAGCTGCCAGCCGGTCAGCGCGCCCATCGCGTGGCCGATGAGGACGGTCGGGGCGAGACCCAGCTGCTCGAGAGCGGCCTCGACGTCCTCGACGTACGCCTCCCGCGTGTACTGCCCCTCCGGCGCCTTGTCGCTCTGGCCGTGGCCGCGCTGGTCGAGGGCGACGGCGCGGTGCCGCTCGGAGAGCCAGCGGGCGGTGGACGCCCAGTGGGAGGCGCGGCCCATGAGACCGTGCAGAAGCAGCACGCCGGGGGCGGATGGGGTCCTGGGAGGGTCGCTCTTGGGAGGATCGGCGAACTCCCAGGCAGCGAGGCGTAGGCCGCCCGCGCCCGTCACATCGATGCGCCGCACCATAGGTCTGGCACCCCCCTAGCTCGCTCGGACCGCTCGCTCCCGCTCGAGTCGGCCGGTCCACTCGTACCGCTTCCTGCCGCGCTTCCTGCTGCTGTCGTGCCGCTTTCGTGCCATTGAGTCTGCTGATGTGTTGCTCTACGTGTACCCGATTTGCCTGTGATACGCCGCCAGGCTATCGAATGAGTATTCGAAAATACTCCTCTCGGCGCCAACACCCCTCGTTCGAGTGACCACGCTCGGGGATTGACCGCCGCCGCCGAGGGGAGATCTTCAGCGGGAGGCGGACCGCTCGGGGAAATCGGTCCGAAGGGGATGACCCTGGGAGCTCGGGGCTCCGGGTCAGCACAGGGGAGGACAGGCCCCGGCGCCGTAAGGTGCCGGGGCCCTCTCCACATCTACGGCACATCCTCCCCGCCCCCTCCCCAACCGTGCGACATCCCTCTTGGACACGGTCAAGAGCCCTCAGGTCATATGCCTCACGGGTCAGCCTCGCACGCAAATGGTCGCGCCGCTGCGATTCCGCACACTGAATCTTGGTTTCGGCCATGTAGCGAAAACATCACAACTGCCCCTGTGGTCGCGGGAGTTGACATGACCGAGGTGAGTCGACGGAGGTGCGGGAAGGGGGTGGAGTGTTGGGTCACCGAGGGCGGACGACACGCTCCACGGCGAGCGACCTGCGCCATGGCGCCCATGACCGCGCCCGGCGCGTTGAACGGAGCGCCGGGTCGTCCCCGACGAGCGGTGTCGCCGTGCGCGGGCTCGATCGCCACCGACGCGCAGGGGGGCGGGGCGGGTCGATGCCGGCCCACGATGGCCGGCGGGCGCCCGGAGGCCGACCCGGGGTTCGGCGGATGCCGGACCCCGTGGCCCACCCCCGGGAGCTGCCCCTCGCGGGCTCAGGGCCGGGAAGCCCGCACCGGGGTGCGAGGCCTCCCACGATCACCGGATGTCAGCGCTTGGCGACGAACACGTGGGACGCGACGTCCGACTCCAGCTCCGCCGCCTCACCACCGCTGCCGACGAGCACGCCGCCCGCCGACTCCGTCACGCTCACCACGGAGCCGGGCTGCACACCCGCGCGCCGCAGCGTGTACATCAGCTGCGCGTCCGTCTGGATGGGCTCGCCGATCCGGCGTACGACGACGGTCTTGCCGTCCAGGCCGGGGTCGAGCTCGGCCAGCGACACCATGCTCTCGTCCAGGAACGGGTCGGCGCCGTCCTTCTCGCCGAGCTCCTCCAGTCCGGGGATCGGGTTGCCGTACGGCGACTCGGTCGGGTGGCGCAGCAGCTCCAGCACGCGCCGCTCCACCGCCTCGCTCATCACGTGCTCCCAGCGACACGCCTCGGCGTGCACCTGCTCCCACTCCAGACCGATCACGTCGACGAGCAGGCACTCCGCGAGGCGGTGCTTGCGCATCACTCGGGTGGCGAGACGACGGCCCTCCTCGGTCAGCTCCAGGTGCCGGTCGGTGGCGACCGCCACCAGACCGTCGCGCTCCATGCGCGCCACCGTCTGGCTGACCGTCGGCCCGCTCTGGTCGAGCCGCTCCGCGATCCGGGCGCGCATGGGGACCACGCCTTCCTCCTCCAGCTCGAGGATGGTGCGGAGATACATCTCCGTGGTGTCGATCAGTCCGGACATACGTGCCCCTTGATTAGCTCTGCCGAAGGCTCGGTGGCTCACCGGCGTGTGCGCTGGCCCTGAACCCAATTCTGACGCATACCACTGACAAGCGTGCCTCGCCGTTGAAACCGCAGGGTTACGAGTGCCCCTGCGGACGCCCCACCGGGTGCCTCCGCGGCCGGCTCCGCAGGCCGTATTGACAGCGCACTGGTCCAGACCGCAACGTGATCCGCGACACGAAGCGTGACCCAGCGCCCACCCGACGCCGACGAGACTTCTAAGGGGCTTCGCCGATGAGCGACCGCAAGCTGGCCGGGCAGTTCTTCGACGCGGCGATCGGCCTGCTCCAGCGGGTGCGGGACGAGGACGCGGGAGACATCGCGGCGGCCGGGACCCTGATCGCCGACACCGTCGCGGACGGCGGCCGGCTCTTCGCCTTCGGCGCCGGGCACTCCTCGCTCGCCGCGCAGGACGTCGTCTACCGCGCGGGTGGGCTGGCCCTGATGAACCTGCTCGCCGTGCCGGGCGTGGTCGGCGTCGACGTCATGCCGGCGACGCTGGGCTCGGCCCTGGAGCGGGTCGAGGGCCTCGCGAGCGCGGTCCTGGACTCCAGCCCGGTGCGCGCCGGCGACGTACTCGTGATCATCTCCCTGTCCGGCCGCAACGCGCTCCCGGTCGAGATGGCCATGAACGCGCGGGCCCTGGGCGTGAAGGTCATCGGCGTCACCTCGGTCGCCTACGCCTCGGAGACGAAGTCCCGGCACGTCTCGGGGACGTATCTGAAGGACCACTGCGACATCGTCCTCGACTCGAAGATCGCGGTCGGCGACGCGGAACTGACCCTGGAGACGATCGAGGCGCCCTTCGCTCCCGCCTCCACGGTGGTCACGACGGCCCTCCTCCAGGCCGTCATGGCCACGGCCGCGGGCGCGCTGGCCGACCGGGGCATCGAGCCGCCCCTGCTCCGCTCGGGCAACGTCGACGGCGGCCACGAGTGGAACGGCCGAGTGATGACGGAGTACGGCGACCGGATCTTCTACCGCCGCTGAGCCGACGGGGATCTTTCACCACGGTTGGGCCGACCGAGACCCTTCACCATGACTGGGCCGACCGGGATCTTTCACCACGGCTGGGCCCACCCAGATCCCCACGCCGCTGTTCCGGCCCGGATCCTCGACCGACGCTGAGCCGAACGAGACTCTCCACGGTCGCTGGACCGACCCGGAATCTCCACCCCGCGGAGTCGACCGAGATCCTCGACCGACACTGGGCCGACCGAGTCTCTCCACACTCGCTGGACCGACCCGCATCCTCCAACCCCGCCGAACCGACCGGAAGTCCTCCGCCGACCCGGAATCCTCCAGTCACGTTGGGCCGATCGGGTGGGGTGTGGGTGCGGCGGTGCTACGTGCGGCCCGCCAGTCCCTCCAGATCCAGCGCCGTGGCGATCCGTACCGCCACGTCCTCCGCGTACGTCGCGTCCGTGCGCTCGAACTGGCTGCGCCCCGCCCCGCGCAGAAACGTCACGACGCCCAGCGTGCGCCCCCGGCTGCGCAGGACCGCGCACAGGGCGTGCACCGAGTCCGGCGGCCACTGGCGGGCCGTGGCCCACTCCCGCTTCCGCTCGGGGGTGGTCTCACCGGAGCTGGCCCGCACGGACCCGGCCCGCTCCACGCACTGGAGCGCGGGATGCCCCTCGGCGTACCGCACGGGCAGCCCGGCCTTCCCGGTGAGCATGCTCGGCCCGGGCGCTCCGGCGGGCGTGGTGACGGCGCGTACCAGCCGTACGGGCCCGTCGTCGTCCCCCGCCGACCAGCCGGTCGCGACCCGGTCGATCAGCGCGTGGTCGGCGAACCCGGCGAGCGCGAAGTCGAGGTGAACGGTGGCGGCCTCCCCGGGGTCCTCGCACTCGGCCGCCGCCCGTGCCGCCCGGTGCAGCTGGTTGGCCCTGAACCGCAGCAGGGCCGCCTCCTGCTCGGTGTGCTTGGCCTCGGTCACGTCCTGGAAGAGCCACCCGACCCCGAGCGGAACCGGTTCTTCCGCGAGCGGCGAGGCGAGCCGCAGGAACCCGCTGCGCCAGCACCGCCGCTTCTCGCCCTCGGCCGACCGCACGCTCACCCACATCTCGGCGGGCGCGGGCGGCGCGCCCTCGGCGAGCACGTGCGTGAGGGCGCTCTCCAGCTCCTCGACCCCTTGGGAGAGCAGCTCCCCCAGCGGCCGTCCGAGCACCGCCGTACGCCCGATCCCCAGGGCCCGGGCCGCGTGCGCGTTGACGACGGCGGGCCGCAGGTCCGCGTCGACCAGGACCACACCCCAGCTGGCGTCCTCGAACAACGCCTCGCTCAGAGCGATGGACCGCTCGAGATCGATCTGCGCGTGCACCTCGCTGAAGGCGCAGTACACCCCGGCGGGCTTCCCGTCGGCTCCGGGCACGGCGGCGGACTGGGTCCGCACCAGCACGCGCCCGCCGTCCTTGGTCAGCAGCGCGAACTCGTGCACCTGACGCCCGGGGGCCTCCATGGCGGACAGCAGCCGCGCCTCGACCTCCTCGGCGTCCGCCGTCCGCACGGCCCACCCGGCGAACCCGCGCCGCCCCACGGCCTCGGCCGCGGTCCAGCCGAGAATCCGCTCGGCCTCGCGGTTCCAATGGGTGACGACCCCATCGGCGTCGAACGCGCACAGCGCCGCGTCCATCCCGTCCAGCAGCGCGGCAAGCAGATCGGAACCAGCCGGCTCGGGCTCGTCCGGCCCCAGCTCGTCGGTGGTCCCACTACGCCGGGAAGCACTCACCTGGACCCCCTGCAGGCTGCGTCCGCACGTACGGCGAGACAGTTCGCTCACTCGCCTTCATTCAACTCGAACGTGACCCAGCCCACATCGTGTTCCCCAAAGATTGGACGAAATCGTTGTACGCAGGGATTCCGCCCCGTCAGCCCCAGAAATCGCAGGCTCGAAAAAAAGTGGTTGAGCTGTCGGCGATCGGTTCCTAAGGTGTGGTCTACACGAGAAGGGAGGTGGTTCGGCAGATGTATAAGAACCGGACGCGTGAGGTGGCTGCGGGCTAGCGGCCCGTCACCACATCCAGTGCGGTGCCGGACCAGCGCGTGAAATGAGCGCGCAGCCGGCCCCAATCCCAAGCAGTCACCCGACCCGCGAGCTCGCCGGTACGTCCGGCCGGCTCCTCCGCCGCGAGGCGGAGGGACCCGAGCTCGCGGGTCGTCTGCGTTTCGCAGGGCATGTGAGGTGGGGCACATGCGTTTCGCGGGGTCCGCAGTACTCTTGGACCATGCTTCCGATGCTCGTTCGACGCCGACACGTGGACTTCGTGCGCGTCACGAGCATGGGCTGTCGGGCTTCTTCCTGACCTCGGCCCCCTCTCTTCCCCTTGGCACCCGTGGCCCCCGCCCCATCCCCGGCGGCCGCCCGGGCACCCGTACACCCTGCGGACGCACCTCATGACGACGAACACGTCTTCTGCTCAGTACCTGCAGAGCCGGCAGAGCCGACAGCACCGGCCCTACCAGCAGCTTCCGATCATCGATCTCTCCGCGGCCGACCGCGGCCCCCAGGCCCGCGCCCTGCTGCACGCGCAGTTGCACAGCGCCGCCCACGACGTGGGCTTCTTCCAGCTCGTCGGGCACGGGGTGACCGAGGGCGAGACCGCCGCCCTGCTCGACGCCATGCACCGGTTCTTCGCGCTGCCCGAGGCCGAGCGGCTCGCCCTCGACAACGTCAACTCGCCGCACTTCCGCGGGTACACGCGCACCGGCGACGAGCGCACGGGCGGCAGCCGGGACTGGCGGGACCAGCTCGACATAGGGGCCGAGCGGCCCGCGCGCAGGCCCGGTCCCGGCGAGCCCGCCTACTGGTGGCTGGAAGGGCCCAACCAGTGGCCGGCCGCGCTGCCGGAGCTGCGGACCGCCGCGCTGGCATGGATCGACCGGCTCAGCTCGGTCGCGGCCCGCCTGCTGCGCGAGCTGCTCACCGCGATCGGGGCGCCCGCCGACTTCTACGAGCCGATCTTCGGCGAGCGGGCCCATCCGCATCTGAAGCTCGTGCGCTACCCGGGCAGCGCGGGCGACGGCGCCGACCAGGGCGTGGGCGCGCACAAGGACTACGGATTCCTGACGCTGCTGCTCCAGGACCAGGTCGGCGGCCTTCAGGTGCAGCGCGAGGACGGCCTCTTCCACGAGGTGCCGCCGCTGCCGGGAGCGTTCGTGGTCAACCTGGGCGAGCTGCTGGAAGTGGCCACCAACGGGTACCTCGTCGCCACCAACCACCGGGTCGTCAGTCCGCCCGGGGCCACCGAGCGGTTCTCCGTGCCCTTCTTCTACAACCCGCGCCTGGACGCACGCGTGGAGCCGTTGCCCTTCCCGCACGCCTCCGCCGCGCCCGGCGTCACCGACGACCCGGCGAACCCGCTGTTCGCGGAGTACGGCTTCAACGAGCTGAAGGGCAAACTGCGGGCCCACCCCCTGGTCGCCACCCGTCATCACGCGGAGTTGCTCACCCCCGCGTGATGACCGGCCACTCCTGGGATCGACGGGGGCTCAGTGCGCGATGTCCTCGTAGCCCTTGATCTCCTGGGGGCTGCGCGGACCGGGGCCCACATAGCGCGCGGACGGCCGTACGAGCCGTCCCGTGCGCTTCTGCTCCAGGATGTGCGCCGACCAGCCCGCCGTACGGGCGCAGGTGAACATCGACGTGAACATGTGCGCCGGGACCTCGGCGAAGTCGAGCATGATCGCGGCCCAGAACTCGACGTTCGTCGCCAGGACGCGGTCCGGGCGGCGCGCGTGGAGCTCCTCCAGGGCCGCCTTCTCCAGCGCCTCGGCGATCTCGAAGCGGGGAGCGCCGAGCTCACGGGCGGTGCGGCGCAGGACACGGGCGCGCGGGTCCTCGGCACGGTAGACACGGTGGCCGAAGCCCATCAGGCGTTCGCCCTTGTCGAGGGCCTTCTTGACGTAGGCCTCCGCGTCGCCCGTGCGCTCGATCTCCTCGATCATGCCGAGGACGCGGGAGGGCGCGCCGCCGTGCAGCGGCCCGGACATGGCCCCGACGGCGCCGGAGAGGGCGGCGGCGACATCCGCGCCCGTCGACGCGATGACGCGGGCGGTGAAGGTGGACGCGTTCATGCCGTGCTCGGCGGCGGACGTCCAGTAGGCGTCCACGGCCGCGACGTGCTTGGGGTCGGGCTCGCCGCGCCAGCGGATCATGAAGCGTTCGACGACGGAGTGCGCCTTGTCGATCTCGCTCTGCGGAACCATGGGCCGGCCCTGGCCGCGGGCGGACTGGGCGACGTACGAGAGGGCCATGACGGCGGCGCGGGCGAGGTCCTCGCGGGCCTGGGCCTCGTCGATGTCGAGGAGGGGTTTGAGGCCCCAGACGGGGGCCAGCATGGCGAGCGCGGACTGGACGTCGACGCGGATGTCGCCGGAGTGGACGGGGATCGGGAACGGCTCGGCGGGCGGCAGGCCGGGGTTGAAGGCGCCGTCCACGAGGAGGCCCCACACGTTTCCGAAGGAGACGTGGCCGACCAGATCCTCGATGTCGACGCCCCGGTACCGGAGTGCGCCGCCCTCCTTGTCCGGTTCGGCGATCTCCGTCTCGAACGCGACGACTCCTTCGAGTCCGGGTACGAAGTCGGACATCAGGCGGCTCCTCGTGATGTGTACGACGGGGGATTTATGGGGGGTGATGGTGCGGGGTGATGGTGGGGGCGCGTCTTGCGGTTGGAAGGGAAACCGTGCGTCGGTGATGGGTGGTCGACGTCCGGCTCCACGGTCGGCTCGTGGACTCGCGGTCCGGTACGTCTTCCCGGTGATGCCCCGTGCGACCGGCGGTCATCCCACCGGAACGGTGGCAGCACCATATCTCCGAGTGCCACCTTTGGGGAGGCCCTGCGGCACTCAGTGCCACCCACTGACACTCGATGCCGTACCGGGATACGGCAAGATGACCGCGTGACCGACCGCGACCGCCTCCCGGATGAATCCGCCGCCGAGCCCCTCGTCCTGCGCGCTGCGGCAGCCGCCGCCGCAGAAGCCACGGGCGACGCCGAAGAACTCGCCGCCGACCCCGCCGCGATGCGCGCCCACTACCGCGCCGAGGGGCTCGTCGAGGCCGATCTCGCCGCGCATCCCATGGACCAGTTCGCCCGCTGGTTCAAGCAGGCCGCGCAGGCCTCCGTGCACGGCATGGTGTACGAGCCGAACGCGATGGTCGTCTCCACGGCGGACGCGGAGGGCCGGCCCAGCTCACGCACGGTGCTGCTCAAGCAGTACGACGAGCATGGCTTCGTCTTCTACACCAACTACGACTCCCGCAAGGCCCGTGAGCTGTCCGAGAACCCCTACGTCTCGCTGCTCTTCCCCTGGCACCCGATGGCCCGCCAGGTCATCGTCACCGGGACGGCGCGGCGCACCGGACGCGACGAGACCGCCGCGTACTTCCGCACCCGCCCGCACGGCTCCCAGCTCGGTGCCTGGGCCAGCGCGCAGTCCTCGGTCATCTCCTCCCGGGACGAGCTCGACGCCGCCTACGAGGAGTTGAGCGCCCGCTACCCGGAGGGTGAGCAGGTCCCCGTGCCCCCGCACTGGGGCGGCTTCCGCATCGCCCCCCGGACGGTCGAGTTCTGGCAGGGCCGCGAGAACCGCCTCCACGACCGGCTGCGGTACGTGGTGGAGCCGGACGGCAGCTGGCGGGCGGAGCGCCTCAGTCCGTGACGTCGGCGGGGCTCGGTCCGTGACGTCGGTGGGGCTCAGCCCAGCGCCTCGTCCAGCAGTACGCCCCACTGCGCCACCACCCGTTCCCGTCGCCCCCCGTCGTTCGTGAGGAGGTTGGCGAGGCCGAGGCCGCGGGACATGTCCAGCAGACCCTGGACCGTTTCGCGAACGCCCGGGCGGGATTCGTCGGCGGCGAGGAGTTCCACGGCGATCCGGTGGGTCTCGCGGCCCACGCGGGCCTCCAGCTCGGTGACCCTGGGGCGGAGCTGCTCCTCGTTGGAGGCGGCGACCCAGAGGTGGAGGGCGGCGCGGAAGAGGGGGCCGGTGTAGAGGTCGACCAGGGCCGCGACCACCTCGCGGCGGTCGGCGGCACCTTCCGGGAACAGGGCGCGCAGGGCGGTGGAGCGCTCCTCGGCGACGTACTCCACCGCGGCGGTGAACAGGTCCTCGCGGGTGCGGAAGTGGTGCTGGGCGGCCCCCCGGGACACTCCCGCGCGCTCGGCGACGACGGAGACCGTGGAGCCCGCCCAGCCGTGCTCGGCGAGACAGGCCACGGCGGCCGCGAGCAGCCGCTGCCGGGTGGCGCGGCTGCGGTCCTGCTTGGGAACGTGCGGAAGCCGGGGGCTGCGGGGGGCGATTTCGGCCGGCTCTGTCGCGTCCGTGGTCGCGTCCGTGGCGTTCGTGGTCGCATCCGTGGTCGCGTCTGCAGCGTCCGTGGACTCCGCGCGCTCCGCTGCTTCCGTCGTGCTCACACCACCCATGCGGGATCCCGTCGTTCGAGGAAGGCCGTCATCCCCTCGCGGGCCTGCGCGGAGGAGAACAGTTCGGCCGAGAGCGCGGTCAGGGCGTCCGCGTCCCGGTCGAAGGCCTCCAGCACCCTAGCCGTGAGCAGCCGTTTCGTCTCGGCCAGGCCTTGGGGGGAGGCGCGGCGCAGGCCGTCCAGGACGGGTTCCAGGGTGATGTCGACGTCGTCGCCGGTCGCCGTCAGGAGTCCCGTCCGTACCGCCTCCGCCGCGTCGAAACGTTCGCCCGTGAGGTAGTAGCGGGCGAGGGCGCGGGGGTCCGTACGGGGCAGCAGGGGAAGGGAGATCACGGCGGGCGCGACACCGATGCGTACCTCCGTGAAGGCGAACGTGGCCTCCTTGGAGGCGATCGCCAGATCGCAGGCTCCGAGGAGCCCCAGTCCGCCCGCCCGCACATGGCCCGTCACCCGGGCCACCACGGGCTTGTGCAGCTCGACGATCTGCCGCAGCAGGGCGACGAGCGCGTCCGGGTGCGGGGGGTCGCGCAGGTCGGCGCCCGCGCAGAACGTGTTCCCCGTGTGGGCGAGGACGACCGCGCGGACGTCACGGTCCTTGCCGCACCGGGTGAGCCCGTCCGCGAGCTCGCCCACGAGGGCGGCGGAGAGGGCGTTGCGATTGGCGGGCGAGTCGAGGGTGAGGGTGGTGACGGCGCGGTCGTGCGCCACGCGGACAACCGGTTCAACGGTCATGCCAGGCCCCGCAGTTCCCGACGCAGGATCTTTCCGGAGGCCGCCCGTGGGACGGCGTCGATGAAGGTGACGCCGCGGACCCTCTTGTACGGGGCGACGCGCTCGGCGACGTACATCATCACCTCTCCTTCGGAGAGGCCGGGGACGTCGGAGGGGTCCGCCGCAGGACCGGCCGGACCGGCCGCGGACGGCTGGCGCACCACGAAGGCGTGCGGGACTTCGTTGTTGTCCTCGTTGTAGACCCCGATGACCGCGGCGTCCGCGATACCGGGGTGGGTGAGGAGCAGTGCCTCCAGTTCGGCGGGCGCGACCTGGAAGCCCTTGTACTTGATGAGCTCCTTGACGCGGTCGACGACGAACAGCCAGCCCTCGGTGTCCACGTGGCCGACGTCTCCGGTGTGCAGCCAGCCGCCCGGGTCGATCATCGCGGCGGTGGCTTCGGGCTGCCCCAGATAGCCCTTCATGACCTGGGGACCGCGGATGACGATCTCGCCCGCCTCCCCGACGCCGAGGTCCATGTCGGGGTCGTCGAGGGAGACGATGCGCATCTCGGTGCCCGGCCTGCCGACCGTTCCCGGGGGCGCGTCCTGGGCGGCGTCCACGGGGACCAGGTGCGTGCAGGGAGACAGTTCCGTCATCCCGTAGCCCTGGCCGATGGGCGGCAGCCCGAGCCGCTCGGCGCACGCCAGCGCGAGCTTGGCGTCCAGGGGCGCGGCGGAGGAGACGATGTACTTCAGGGACGACAGGTCGTACCGCGCGACGGCCGGGTGCTTGGCCAGGGCCAGCACGATCGGCGGCGCCACGAAGAGGCCGCTGATGCGGTGCTTCTCGATGGCCGCGAGGAAGGTGTCGAGGTCGAAGCGGGGCAGTACGACGACGGTGGCGCCCTGCCTGAGGGGTGCGTTCATCAGGGCCGTCAGCCCGTAGATGTGGAAGAAGGGCAGCACCGCGAGGATGCGCTCGCCCTCGCCCATCGGCAAGAAGGGCACCAGCTGCGCCAGATTGGTGGCGATGGACCGGTGGGTGAGCATCACCCCCTTGGGTATGCCGGTCGTTCCGGAGGAGTACGGCAGGGCCGCCACGTCCGTCACAGGGTCGATGTCGATCTCCGGTTCGGGCGCGGTCGAACCGAGCAGGTCGATCAGCGAGCGATGCCCCGGCGCGCTGTCGCAGACGAAGATCTCCCGCACTCCGCCGGCGAGCTCGGCGGCCTGCCGCGCCGCCTCCAGGAGGGGCGACACGGTCACGATCCAGTTCGCGGCGCTGTCCCGCAGCTGCTTGGCGAACTCCTCGGGCGTGGCGAGCGGGTGCACGGTCGTGACCGACGCCCCCGCGCGCGTGGCGGCGTAGAACGCCGTCGGGAAGGCGATGGTGTTCGGGCTGTGCAGGGCGAGGACGTCGCCCTTGCGGACGCCCCCGTCGGCGAACGCGGCGGCCAGCCGCCGGTGGAAGCGGTCCAGTTGCGCGTAGGTGAGCGTGGTGCCGTCGACTCCGTCGATCAGCGCGGGCGTGTCGCCGCGTTCGGCGGCGCGGCCGAGGACCGCCTCGTGAATGGGTTCCTCTACGGCCGGGACTTCGGCGTACTCGCTGCGGAACACGGTTCCTCCTGGAGCGGCTCGTGGAGCGGCGGGCTAGTACGACTTGGGCAGGCCCAGGGTCTGGTGGGAGACGTAGTTGAGAATCATCTCCCGGCTCACCGGAGCAATACGAGCCACGCGCGAGGCCGTTATCAACGAGGCGAGGCCGAATTCTCGGGTGAGGCCGTTTCCGCCGAGGGTGTGCACGGACTGGTCGACGGCCCTCACACAGGCCTCGCCCGCCGCGTACTTGGCCATGTTGGCGGCCTCACCTGCGGCGACGTCGTCCCCGGAGTCGTACAGGTACGCCGCCTTCTGCATCATCAGGCGGGCGAGTTCGAGGTCGATGTGGGCCTGTGCGAGGGGGTGGGCGACGGCCTGGTGGGCGCCGATGGGCTGCTTCCAGACGGTGCGCTCGCGGGCGTACTCGACGGCCCTGGAGAGCGCGTAGCGGCCCATGCCGATCGCGAACGCGGCCGTCATCACCCGCTCGGGGTTGAGCCCGGCGAAGAGCTGGAGCAGGCCCGCGTCCTCGTCGCCGACGAGCGCGTCGGCGGGCAGCCGCACGTCGTCGAGGGTCAGCTCGAACTGCTTCTCCGCGCTGTGGAGTTCCATGTCGATCCGCCGCCGCCCGAAGCCGTCGGCGTCGCGCGGGACGATGAACAGGCAGGGCTTGAGGCGACCCGTCCGCGCGTCCTCCATGCGCCCCACGATGAGGGTGGCGTCCGCGATGTCGACGCCGGAGATGAACACCTTGCGGCCGCTCAGGAGCCAGTCGGCACCGTCCCGGCGCGCGGTGGTGGTGATGCGGTGCGAGTTGGAACCCGCGTCGGGTTCGGTGATGCCGAAGGCCATGGTGCGGGTGCCGTCGGCCAGGCCCGGGAGCCACTCCTGTTTCTGGGCCTCCGTGCCGAAGCGGGCGATCACCGTGCCGCAGATCGCCGGTGACACGACCATCATCAGGAGGGGGCAGCCCGCGGCGCCGAGTTCTTCCAGGACGATGGAGAGTTCGGCTATGCCGCCGCCCCCGCCACCGTATGCCTCCGGCAGGTTGACGCCGAGGTAGCCGAGCTTGGCGGCCTCGGACCAGAGGGTGTTGATGTCGTAGTCGCGGCCGTGGCGTTTGCCTAGGGCGGCCACGGCTGATCGGAGGGCCTTGTGTTCTTCGGTTTCTGTGGCGGGGCTCATGGGGGCTCCTGGGGCCGTCTTTACGCTGCGGGTTGTTTGTGGCTGGTCGCGCCCACGCGGCGGAGCCGCATGATGTGACAGCCCCGCGCCCCCAACGGGGCGCTTGTCTCACGGAGTTGGATCTACTACTGCCAGGAGAGTCCCGACTTCTACCTGCTGGCCGGGGGTGGCGTGTAGGGCGCTGAGCGTGCCTGCCGTCGGCGCGGAGATCTTGTGTTCCATCTTCATCGCCTCCAGCCACAGGAGGGGCTCTCCGGCCCGTACGGCGGCTCCCGTGGCCAGTCCCTCGTGGACGCGGACGACGGTTCCGGGCATGGGGGCCAGGAGGGAGCCGGGGGCCTGCTGGGCGGTGGGGTCGGGGAAGCGGGGCAGGGCGGTGAGGGCGGTGGCGTTCACGAACACCTGGTCGCCGTACCGCGTCACCTCGAACTTCCTGCGTACGCCGTCCACTTCGAGTACGACGAGACGGGCGTCGGCGTGCACCACGCGTACCCCGTCGGCCGTGAGGCCCGCACGGGTGTGCTGGTAGCGCACCTCGTGCTCGGTGCCGGCCAGGTCGTAGCGCTTGACCTGGGGCTGCGAGGGGAGGTTGCGCCAGCCGCCGAACCGGGAGCGGGAGTGGCCCCGCGCGTCCGCCAGGGCCGCCGCCAGGGGCGCGTACGGGTCCGGGGCCGGCGTCGTGAGGGCGGCGAGGTGGCGCTCGTAGAACCCGGTGTCCATGCGGGCCTCGGCGAACTCCGGGTGCCGCAAGGAGCGTACGAGCAGATCCCTGTTGGTCGCCGGGCCGTGGATGTCGGCACGCTCCAGGGCACCCGACAGCTTGCGCAGGGCCTCCGCACGCGAGGGCGCGTACGCGATCGCCTTCGCCAGCATCGGGTCGTAGTGGACGCCGATCGGGTCGCCGTCGGTGTAACCGGTGTCCAGGCGGACGCCCTCCGCGACGGCGAGGCGGTGCAGGGTGCCGGTCTGCGGGGCCCAGGACCGCGCCGGGTCCTCGGCGTACAGACGGGCCTCGATCGCGTGCCCACGCGCGCGTGGGGGGTCGTTCGCGAGCGCCGCGCCTTCCGCCACCTGGATCTGGAGCGCGACGAGATCGACGCCGAAGACCGCCTCCGTCACCGGGTGTTCGACTTGGAGGCGGGTGTTCATCTCCAGGAAGTGGGCCTTGCCGTCGGCGACCAGGAACTCGACCGTTCCCGCGCCCACGTAGTCGACGGCACGGGCGGCCCGCACGGACAGGTCGTAGAGGGTTTCCGTGAGGTCTCCGAGACCGGGGGCCGGGGCCTCCTCGACGACCTTCTGATGGCGGCGCTGGAGGGAGCAGTCGCGGGTGCCGAGCGCCCAGACCGTGCCGTGCGCGTCGGCGAGGATCTGCACTTCCACATGCCGACCGCCCTCTACGTAGGGCTCGACGAAGACCTCGCCGTCGCCGAAGGCGCTGAGGGCCTCGGCGCGGGCGGCGGTCAGCTCGGCGTCGAGGGCGTCGAGCTCGCGTACGACACGCATACCGCGTCCGCCGCCGCCCGCGGCCGCCTTGACGAGCACCGGGAGATCGGCGGCGGTGACCGTCTCCAGCGGTTCGAGCCCCATCAGTTTCTTGGCGCGCGTCTTGGAGGCCATCGCCTCGATGGCCTCGGGCGGCGGCCCGATCCAGACGAGGCCCGCGTCGAGGACGGCCCGCGCGAAGCCGGCGTTCTCGGAGAGGAAGCCGTAGCCGGGGTGCACGGCGTCCGCGCCGGCGCTCAGGGCGGCCTTCACGATCAGGTCGCCGCGCAGATACGTGTCCGAGGGCGCCGCCCCCGGCAGCCGTACCGCCTCGTCGGCCACACGCGTGTGGAGGGCGTTTTCGTCGGCGTCCGAGTACACGGCGACGGTCCGGATCCCCAACTCACCGCAGGTGCGGAAGACCCGGCAGGCGATCTCGCCCCGATTGGCCACGAGGACAGAAGTAATCACTGGGACCTCACATCCGGAAGACGCCGAAGCCACCGCGCGCACCCTCGTAGGGGGCCGTGTGGATCGCGGACAGGCACAGGCCGAGGACGGTGCGGGTGTCGCGGGGGTCGATGACCCCGTCGTCGTACAGCCGCCCGGACAGGAACATCGGCAGGGACTCCGACTCGATCTGCTGCTCCACCATGGCGCGCAGGGCCGCGTCGGCGTCCTCGTCGTAGGGCTGCCCCTTGGCCGCGGCCGACTGCCGGGCGACGATCGAGAGGACGCCCGCGAGCTGCTGGGGGCCCATGACGGCGGACTTGGCGCTGGGCCAGGCGAACAGGAAGCGCGGGTCGTAGGCGCGCCCGCACATGCCGTAGTGACCGGCTCCGTAGGAGGCCCCCAGGAGGACGGACAGGTGGGGGACCTTCGAATTGGAGACGGCGTTGATCATCATCGCGCCGTGCTTGATGATCCCGCCCTGCTCGTACTCCTTGCCGACCATGTAGCCGGTGGTGTTGTGCAGGAAGAGGAGAGGGATGTCGCGCTGGTTGGCGAGCTGGATGAACTGGGCGGCCTTCTGGGACTCGGCGCTGAACAGCACTCCCTGGGCGTTGGCCAGAATGCCGACGGGATAGCCGTGGAGGGTTGCCCAGCCGGTCGTGAGGCTCGTCCCGTAGAGGGGCTTGAACTCGTCGAAGTCGGAGCCGTCGACCACGCGGGCGATGACCTCGCGCGGGTCGAAGGGGTGTCGGAGGTCGCCGGGGACGATCCCCAGGAGCTCGTCCTCGTCGTACTTGGGGGGCGCGGCCGGACCG
Source organism: Streptomyces sp. GbtcB7 (assembly GCF_019091445.1). Classification (NCBI taxonomy): domain Bacteria; kingdom Bacillati; phylum Actinomycetota; class Actinomycetes; order Kitasatosporales; family Streptomycetaceae; genus Streptomyces; species Streptomyces sp. GbtcB7. The sequence goes on along the minus strand of NZ_JAGXJM010000008.1, from coordinate 181,717 downwards.
GGATCGCCGAACGCCTTGCGGTGGTTGAGCCGGGCGACGACGCGCCTGGCCTGGCGGAGGGCGTCCTGCTCGTCGACGGCGAAGTAGTCCGCGAGACCCGACACGCGTGCGTGCATCTCGGCGCCGCCCAGGGACTCGTCGTCGCTCTCCTCGCCGGTCGCCATCTTCACCAGCGGCGGCCCGCCCAGGAAGACCTTCGCCCGCTCCTTGACCATGATCACGTGGTCGGACATGCCGGGGATGTACGCGCCCCCGGCGGTGGAGTTCCCGAAGACGACGGCGACGGTCGGGATCCCCGCCGCCGACAACCTGGTGAGGTCGCGGAAAATCGCTCCCCCGGGGATGAAGATCTCCTTCTGCGACGGCAGATCGGCGCCGCCCGACTCCACCAGGCTGATGCACGGCAGCCGGTTGGCGAGGGCGATGTCGTTGGCCCGCAGGGCCTTCTTCAGGCTCCAGGGGTTGCTGGCGCCGCCCCGCACGGTCGGGTCGTTCGCGGTGATCAGGCACTCCACGCCCTCGACGACCCCGATCCCGGTCACCAGCGACGCGCCGACCGCGTACTCGCTCCCCCAGGCCGCGAGCGGCGACAGCTCCAGGAACGGTGTGTCGGGGTCGAGCAGCAGCTCGATGCGTTCACGGGCGAGCAGCTTGCCGCGCTTGCGGTGCCGGGCCACGTACTTCTCGCCGCCGCCCGCGAGCGCCTTGGCGTGCTCGGCGTCCAGCTCGGCGAGCTTGGCGAGCATGGCCTCGCGGTGGGCGGTGTAGTCGGGGGCGGCGGTGTCCAGGGCGGACGCCAGGACCGTCACAGCAGGGCCTCCGGGATGTCGAGGTGGCGGGAGCGGAGCCATTCGCCCAGGGCCTTGGCCTGGGGGTCGAAGCGGTGCTGGGAGGCGACGCCTTCGCCGAGGATTCCTTCGACGACGAAGTTGAGGGCGCGGAGGTTCGGCAGAGTGTGACGGACAACTTTCAGATGACAGCTTTCAGTTATCAGATTCTGAAATCTGTCAGCTGTCAGTTGATGAACCAACCAGCGCCACGCGTCATCCGATCGCACCCACACCCCGACATTCGCGTTCCCACCCTTGTCCCCACTGCGCGCACCCGCGACCACACCCAGAGGAGCGCGTCGCGTCGGCCCCGAAGGGAGCGGTTCGGGCAGAGCGGACTCGGGCGCCGGTTCGAGTACGAGGGTGTCGGCGGCCGGGGCAACCGGCACCCGTCGCCCGTCATGGAGGACCGCCACATGCTCCACGGCACCCTGGGGGACGTACACGTCCTCGAAGACCCCGTACGGGGAGCCCTTTCCCGGGGGCGCGATCACGTGGAAGCCGGGGTAGCTGGCCAGGGCCAGTTCGATGGCGGCGCCGCTGAGGGTGCGGCCCACCGCGTCCTGGCCGGGGTCGCGTACGACGAGGCGCAGGAGGGCGCTCGCGGTCTCCTGCGTGGGGGCGTCGGGGTGGTCGGTGCGGGCGAGGTCCCAGCGGACCTCCGCGGGGCGCGACTTGGCGGCGTCGAGGGCTGCCTCCATCTGGTCCCGGACGAGGGCGGCCTTCGCCTCGATGTCGAGGCCGGTGAGGACGAAGGCGACTTCGTTGCGGTAGCCGCCGAGGCGGTTGAGGCCGACCTTGAGGGTGGGGGGCGGGGCCTCGCCGCGTACACCGGAGACGCGGACGCGGTCCGGGGCCTCCTGGGTGAGGCGGACCGAGTCGAGGCGGGCGGTGACGTCGGGGCCCGCGTACCGGGCGCCGGAGGTCTCGTAGAGGAGTTGCGCGGTGACCGTGCCGATGTCCACGAGGCCGCCGGTGCCGTCGTGTTTGGTGATGACGCTGGTGCCGTCCTCGTGGAGTTCGGCGAGCGGGAAGCCGGGGTGGCGAAGGCGTGCCGGGTCGTGGTCGGTGAAGAAGGCGTAGTTGCCGCCGGTGGCCTGGGTGCCGCATTCCAGGACGTGACCGGCGACGACGGCGCCGGCGAGGCGGTCGTACGCGTCCGGCGCCCAGCCGAAGTGGGCGACGGCGGGCCCGGTGACCAGCGCCGCGTCCGTGACCCGCCCGGTCACCACGATGTCCGCGCCCTCGCGCAGACAGGCGGCGATCCCGGCACCACCGAGGTAGGCGTGCGCGGCGAGGCTCCTGGGGTGGCCGGCGGTCAGGTCGTCGCCCTCGACGTGGGCGACGCGCACCGGTATGCCGAGGCGGTCGGCCAACTGCCGTACGGCGTCCGCGAGTCCGGCGGGGTTGAGGCCGCCCGCGTTCGCCACGATCCGCACGCCCCGCTCGTGCGCGAGGCCGAGGCACTCCTCCAACTGGCCCAGGAAGGTGCGGGCGTAGCCACCGGAGGGGTTCTTGAGGCGGTCGCGGCCGAGGATGAGCATGGTGAGTTCGGCGAGGTAGTCGCCGGTGAGGACGTCCAGGGGGCCGCCGGTGAGCATCTCGCGCATCGCGTCGAAGCGGTCGCCGTAGAAGCCGGAGGCGTTGCCTATCCGAAGGGGCGCGACGGTCACCTGGCGTCTCCCTTGGACGCGCGCCCCTGTCCCGGTGGACCCGCGAAGGCCTGTGCGATGTCCAGCCAGCGGTCGGCGTCGGGGCCCTGCGCCTGTACGGCGAGGTCGGCGCGGTGGACCCGCTGGGTGACCAGGAGGCAGAAGTCGAGGGCGGGGCCGGTGACGCGCTGGGGTGCCTCTTCGGGCCCGTACGTCCACAACTCGCCCTTGGGGCCGACCAGTTCGACGCGGAACTCGGTGGCGGGCGGAGTGATCCCCCGTACGTGGAAGGCGAAGTCGCGGGCCCGTACGCCGATGCGGGCCACGTGGCGGAGGCGGTCGGTGGGAGTGCGCGCCACGCCCAGCGCGTCCGCCACGTCCTGGCCGTGGGCCCAGGTCTCCATCAGGCGGCCGGTGGCCATGGAGGCGACCGACATGGGCGGGCCGTACCAGGGGAAGCGGGTGCCGGCGGGGGCCGCGCGGAGGGCCTCTTCCAGCGCCGTTCGCCCCGACCGCCAGTCGCCGAGCAGCGTGGCGGTCGGCAGCCCGGCCCCCTCCTCCGCGCCCTCGTCCACGAATCCGCCGGGCGAGGCCATCGCCTTCTCGACCAACTTGGCGAAGGCCTCGGCGTCCGTCACGGCGAGCAGGGCGGAACGGTCCGTCCAGGCCAGGTGGGCGATCTGGTGAGCGACGGTCCAGCCGACGGCGGGGGTGGCGCGCGCCCACTCGCCTGCCGCCAAGTCCCGTACCAGCAGGTCGAGTTCTTCGCTCTCCTGGTGCAGATCGTCGATCACTGACGACGGGTCGGACACGGTGGGGCTCCCCTCGGGGCACGGCGGTGTGCGGGGTCTTTCCGGGTGCGTTCTGGAGCATGGCAGCGGGCGCAGAAACAAGCAAGCATGCTTGCATTAATTGATGTGCTGCGTGGACTACAGGGAGACGCCCCGAGCGGGCTGCAGGAAGACGTGTGGGGCAGGGGCAGGAGTCAGGCATTGTCGCCGTGCGCGGACGCGCCCCGGCTCATCGCGAGGACCGCGTCGCGTCGGCTGAGCGCGCCGAACGGGGAACCGCCGGTCGGGGTGTCGCTCCCGTAGATCCAGGTGGGGCCGTCGGCGAGGTGGTCGAGGGCCGCCGCCGCGACGTCGTCGGGATCGGCGAGCTCTCCGTACGGCTTGCCCTCGGCGTCGAACGCCCGGCGCATGGACGGGGTGTCGGTCTTGCCGAGGACGAGCCCCAGTACGTCGACCCCGCGGGTGCGCCACTCCACCCACAGGCTCTCCGCGAGGATGAGGTCGAACGCCTTCGTGGCGCCGTAGGCGGCGAGCGTCGCACCGCCCGCCCAGGCCGCGCCCGACGTCACCAGCACCACGGCCCCCCGCCCGCGCGCCACCATCGGACCGCCGAAGCGGTACGCCGCTTCGAGCGGGCCGACGCAGTTGCGGTGGACCAGTTCGAGGTGGGTGCCGAGGTCCTTGTCGAGGAAGGCGACGCTGCGGTCGTCGCCGCCCGCGTTGTAGACGAACAGGCCGACTTCCAGGTCGGAGGTGGCCCGCGTCAGTTCCGACAACGCGTCCGGGGCGCTGAGGTCGAGCGCGACCGTGCGCGTCTCGACGTCGTACTTCGCCCGGATCTCGGCGGCGGACGCCTCCAGCACGGGTACGCGCCTCGCCACCAGGACCACGTTCATGCCGCGGGCGGCCATCGCGTGGGCGAACGCGGCGCCGACGCCGTCGGATCCACCGGCGACGACGCCCCAGGGGCCGTACTTGCCGGTCAGGGCTTCAGCCACTCTCCACACCTCGTCCGCTCGATCGCCGAAGGGTCGTCAAAAAGACCTCGGAGGGTCATCGGCGCCGGCCACCGCGTCCTGTTGGCCCGCCGGCGTCGGCGTCCCAGCGCAGGTGCAGCGCGTGGCTGCGGCCAGTGGCCCGGTCGCCGTCGACGACGATGTGCGGCGCGGTCAGGACATGGCCGCGGCCGTTGTGGATCACGCTCGGGTGACCGGCGCCGTGAACCATCCCGAGGACGCCCTCCCGGCCCTCCATCCGCAGGTGCGGGACCGCGTCGAAGACGCCGTCCTCGGTCCAGAGGTCCGCCGCGGCCTCGCCGGAGCCGCTGTCGACGGCGGGCCCGTACTGGGCGACGAGCTGCATGATCTCGACCTGGTCCTCCAGGGCGTGGACCTTGGCCGCCAGCAACTCGACGGCGGCGCACGGCTCTTCGGCCTCGGTCATCCGTCACAGCCCTTCCCCGCTCGGATCCCCACTCGGACTGTAGCGACGCCCCGCCATTTATAGAAGAGGACCTCCTATAAATAGGGGGCCGTGAACAGCCGGTCATTACGATGTCCGCCATGACAGAGCCGCGCCGTCGCCCCGGTCGCCCCCGGGACACGAGCATCGACGAACGGGCCCTCGCGGCAGCGCGCGAACTGCTCGTCCAGCGCGGCTTCGACGCGACGACGATCCAGGCGGTCGCCGAACACTCCGGCGTGCACGCCTCCGCGATCTACCGGCGCTGGCCGTCCCGGATCGAGCTGATCGAAGAGGCCACGTTTCCCGGGCTCAGCCCGCTGAGCGTGCGGCCGACGGGGGATCTCGGCCGCGATCTGGGCCGGTTCGTCCGCGCCTACCTGGCGGCCTTCAGCACTCCCGCGGCCCGCGCGGCCGCCGCGGGCCTGCTCGCGCACCACCAGACGTCGGACCGGACCGGCCCGCCGGAGGTGTACGTCCGTATGTCGGCGCGACCGCTCTTCCAGGACATCCTGCGCGCCGCGCCACCCGGGACCGTCGACCCCACCGTGGACCCGGACGACGTGTTCGACATGCTGCTGGGCGCCGTCCTGACCCGCACACTGCTGTTCAGCGCCACAGCACGCGGCCGCCCGGTCGAGCGGACGGTGGAGATGATCCTCCGGCTGCTACGACCCGCCTGAACCAGCCGAAACAGCCGAACCGCCGGACCCGACCGAACCGCCGGAACCGCCCGAACCGACGTTCTTCGCCCTGCCCCGCCCCACCTGTGTCCGTACCGCCCCCATGCTCGCGGCGATGACCAGGGCGATCGCGAGGGCCTCGGTGGCGGAGAGGGCCTGGTCCAGGACGAGGAAGCCGGCGGTCGCGGCGACGGCGGGCTCCAGGCTCATCAGGATGGCGAAGGTCGCGGCGGGCAGGCGGCGCAGCGCGAGGAGTTCGAGGGTGTACGGCAGCACGGAGGACATGACGGCGACCGCGCCGCCCAGGGCCACGGTCGTCGGGTTGATCAGCCGGGTCCCGGACTCGGCGATCCCCAGCGGCAGGAACGCCACCGCCGCGACCACCATGGCGAGCGCGAGCCCGTCCGCCTGCGGGAAGCGTCGGCCCGTACGCGCGCTGAAGACGATGTACGCCGCCCACATCGCGCCCGCGGACAAGGCGAAGGCGACGCCGAACGGGTCGAGGGAGCTGAAGCCTCCGCCGCCGAGCAGGAAGACGCCGCCGAGGGCGAGGCCCGCCCAGAGGAGGTTCAGGGCGCGGCGGGAGGTGAGGACCGAGAGGACGAGCGGGCCGAGGACCTCGAGGGTGACGGCGGGGCCCAGCGGGATACGGGCGACCGACTGGTAGAAGAGGCCGTTCATCGCGGCCATGGTGAGACCGAAGATCACGACCGTGCCCCAGTCCGCCCGTGAGTGCCCGCGCACCTTGGGCCGGCAGACGGCCATCAGCACGATCGCGGCCACCAGCAGGCGCAGGGTGACGACCCCGAGCGCGCCGGTGCGTGGCATGAGGGTGACCGCCAGCGCGCCGCCGAACTGCACCGAGATGCCTCCGGCCAGGACCAGCCCCACGGGGCCGAGGGCACCCCTCCGGCTCGGGACGCCCGCACCCGGGGTGGGCGCGGGAGCCAACGCCGGGGCGGCCGAGGACGGAGACGCCGGGGAGGACGGGGCGGCGCTGGGGGTGTTCACGGGGCCTTCCAGGGGGCTCGACTCGGAAGTCGTGCATCAAGGTGCACTTCTCAGTCCACAGTAATGGACCAAGTCAGGCACGTGAACCCTTTATGCGCCTGTCCAGGGTGTCTCGTCGCGGAAGAGGGGCCGACCGTCGGGCAGATAGCCGTCAAGGGGGTCCCGCAGAGGATCGGGATCGGGGAGGGAGCCGGGATCGGGGAGGGGGTCGGGAAACGCACCGGGGTACCAGGCTCCCTCGGCCCCGTGCTGCCCGGCGGCTCCCCCATCGGCTCCGTAGTACGCGTACTGCGGAGCCGCTTCCGCCACGAAGCCCCTCGCGTAATCCATCGGCACCCCGGCGGGCACCCCCGTCGGCATTCCCACAGGCACCCCCGTCGGCATCCCCACCGGCACCGCGCCGCCCACCGGAACCTCCGCCTCCGTGAACAGCGGCAGCCGCAGCTCTCCGGTGTCCATCAGCGCGTTGTTCTGCGATCCGTGCAGACGGGCGTACGCGCCGCCGCGGGCCAGGAGTTCGTCGTGGCGGCCGGTTTCGACCACACGGCCGCGGTCGACGACGAGGATGCGGTCGGCGTCGGGCGCGAGGTTGAGGTCGTGGGTGATCATGATCGTCGTACGGCCCTGCATCAGACGCCGCAGCGGCTTGATCACACGGCGCGCGGCCATCGCGTCCAGGCCGGTCGTCGGCTCGTCGAGGACGAGGACGGGGGCGTCGCGCAGGATGGCGCGGGCGATGGCGAGCCGCTGGAGCTGGCCGCCGGAGAGGCGGGCCGAGTTGGGGTCGATCTTGGTGTCGTATCCGTCCGGCAGCTTCATGATGAAGTCGTGCGCGTCGGCGGCGCGCGCGGCCTCCACCAGCGCCTCGTCGCTCGCGCCGGGGCGCCCGCAGCCGATGTTGGCGCGGACGGTGTCGTGCAGGACGAGAGTCTCCTGCGGCAGCAGCGTGACGTACTCGCGCAGCCGGGCCAGCGGGAAGTCGCCCACCGGGACGCCGTCGAGGAGCACGGAGCCGGCGTCCGGGTCGTAGAAGCGCAGGAGGAGCTTGGACACGGTGGACTTGCCCGCGCCGCTCGGGCCGGTGACGATGACGAGCTCGCCGGGGTTGACCATGAAGGACAGGCCGCACAGGGCGTCGCTCTCCGCACCGGGGTAGCGGAAGGTGGCGTCGCGGACCTCCACGGCGCCGTCGGGGCGGCCGAGCCGGCTCTCCGCCGAGCGCGTCGGATCGGCGACCGCGGGCCGCACATCGAGAATCTCGATCAGCCGTTCGGCGCCGGCGGTGGCGGCGGCGATGGTCAGACCGAGCTGCGCCAGGCCGCGCACGGGCGGGTAGAGATAGCCGAGGAACGCGGCGAAGGCGAGCAGCTGGCCGAGGGTCATCCGGCCGCCGGAGATCTCCCACACGCCGAGGCCGATGACCGCGAGCACGCAGATCGTCTCGATGACCTGGACGAGCTGCTCGTACAGCTCGTTGAGGCGCCCGGAGCGTACGGAGGCCCTGAACCAGGCGTTCGCCTCCTGGTTCAGCCGCCGCCGCTCGGCGTCACGGCGGTCGTACGCCTGGGTGAGGACGATGTTGCCGAGGGACTCCTCGACGACGGAGGTGATCGCGCCGTCGGCGACCCGGCCGTCGCGCGAGACGGACTTGATGGAGCCGGAGAAGCGGCGGGCGGCCAGCCAGAACAGGGGGGCGAGCACGAAGGTCGCCGCGGCCAGGTCCCAGCGCAGCCAGAAGGCGGCGGCCGCGTAGAACAGCGCGCTGAACGCCGCCGACGCCGCGCCCACGAGCCCGGACACGACCATCGTCTCGATCGACTCGACGTCGCTGGTCAGCCGGGACAACAGGTCGCCCTGGCGGTGCCGTTGGAAGAAGTGCGGCGGCAACTGCTGTACGTGGTCGAAGACATGCTCGCGCAGCCGCATCACGAAGCGCTCGGTGACCCAGGTGGCGAGGGAGTTGCCCGCGTAGGCGACGGCGGCGCCGAGCACGGCGACGGCCAGCCATTCGGCGGCCGGGGCCCAGAACGCGGCCAGTGAGCCCTGTTGCAGGGCGTGGTCGGTCAGATCGCTGAAGAGGAGGATGGCGGCGGTCTCGGCGAGGGCTGCCAGAACCGTGCACAGCCAGATGGCCAGCAGCCAGCTCCGCAGTCCCTTGGTCAGCGGCCAGAAGCGCCGGAAGGCGGTACGGGCGGGGATGGTCGGCGTGTCGTGGTCGAGTTCATCGTCGTCCTCGTACGCGTCGTCCTCGTACTCGTGGTCCTCGTACCGATCGTCCGCGACCGCGCCGACGCCGGTTTCCGCGTATTCCTCGTGTTTCTCGTACCCCTGATTCTGCCTTTGCCGGGTCATGGCCCTCCTCATTTGAATTGCAGGCCGCGCCGTGGAATTCAAAAGAGAGAGGCCGACGGCGCACCGTCGGCCTCTCTGCTACCGCTCGATCAGCGTTCGTCGTTGGGGAACGGCTTGGGGAGCGGCTTGTGCGCCTTCTTGCGCGGCTTCGGCGCCGGCGGGGGCGGGAGCTGCTTCGACTTGGGCTTGGGGGGCAGGGGGGCAAGCTTCTTGAAGCTCATGCCAACTCCTTGAGGTTTCTGGCTACGCAATAGCGAGCGCAATAGTGCGATGGTGCGAGAATTCTCTACGGACACGGGCGGGAATTCCTGGTCGTCACCTCGGTTTTCCCTGCCGCCCGACATGAAGGAACCTACACGCCCCGCACCCCAAGGCACAGCAAAATGCAGCACATGACGACTGTGAATCCCCTTATGAAACCTGAGAGTTGCCTAAAAAACCTGGGTATTGGATATCCACGCCGTCAGTCCGACCCTTGGTCGACCTCCAGGTCCACCCCTTGGTCCAGCGCCTCGGCCAGCGCCTCCGCCAGATGCCGCCCCTTGCGTCCCGCCAGCTGTTCCAGCTGTGTGCGGCAGGAGAAACCGTCCGCGAGAAGCAGGGTGTCGGGGGTGGCGGCCCGCACGGCCGGGAGCAGTTGTTCCTCCGCGCAGGTCTTCGACACCTCGTAATGGCCCTTCTCGAAGCCGAAGTTGCCCGCGAGTCCGCAGCAGCCGCCCGCGAGGGAGCCGGTGAGGCCCGCCGCCTCGCGCAGCCGGCGGTCGGCGCCGTCGCCGAGGACGGCGTGCTGGTGGCAGTGGGTCTGGCCGGTCACCGGACGGTCGAGGAGCGGGGGTGACCAGTCCGGGGCGAGACGCTCCAGGGCCTCGGCGAACGTCAGCACCGCAGAGGCGAGGCGCGCCGCGCGCGGGTCGTCGTGCAGGAGCTCAGGGAGGTCCGTGCGCAGGGCGGCGGCGCAGCTCGGTTCCAGGACGACGACGGCGGGTGGCCGCGGGTGGACGTCCGGGTCCAGGAACACGCCCATGAGGTCGAGCGTGCGGCGCATCACCGCGCGGGCGCGGTCGAGTTGGCCCGTGGAGACGTAGGTCAGTCCGCAGCAGACGTGGCCCCGCGCGCCCACCGACCAGGGGAGGTGCGAGAGGGACGCACTCTCCCCGGCCCGCGGCGTCCGCTTGCGCATCACCACCGTCGGCGGGAGCATCACGTCCACCCCTGCCGCCTCCAACACCCGTACGGCCGCCTGCCCCACGGAGGGCGACAGGTGCTCGGTGAAGGTGTCCGGCCAGAGGATCGCCACCTCCCTCGGGGGCCCGTCGAGTTCCACCTCGGGGCCGTACGCCCCCTCCCGCATCATCCGCCGCACCCGCTCCTTGAACCGCCGCCCCCACCATCGGCTGAAGGTCTCCGGCGCCAGGCGCGGGATCTCCCGCTCGGGTGCGATCCCGCCGAGCCGTTTGGCGAGCGCCGCGAACGGCCGTACGGAGGCCAGGGAGTTGAGCAGCGGCGCGGTTCCCGTGCGGTCGACCAGGCGCAGCCACACCGGCAGCCGGCCCATCGTGTAGTGCGCGGCGGGGCGCCTCCTGCCTTCGTAGTGGTGGTGCAGGAACTCCGCCTTGTACGTGGCCATGTCGACGCCCACCGGGCAGTCGGACCGGCAGCCCTTGCAGGACAGGCACAGGTCGAGCGCGTCCCGGACCTCGGTCGAGCGCCAGCCGTCGGTGACCACCTCGCCCGCGAGCATCTCGTGCAGCAGCCGGGCCCGCCCCCGCGTGGAGTGCTCCTCCTCGCCCGTCGCCCGGAACGACGGGCACATGACGCCCGCGTCGGCGGCCGTCGTACGGCACTTGGCGACCCCCACGCATCTGCGCACCGCCGCCGAGAAGTCCCCGCCGTCCGCCGGATATCCGAACGCCACGTCCACCGGCTCGCGCGGCAGCACCGCGAAGCGCAGGTTCTCGTCCAGCCGGTGCGGGCGCACCAGCATCCCGGGGTTGAGCAGGTCGTCCGGGTCCCAGAGGTCCTTGGCCCGCTCGAAGAGGCCGACCAGCTCCGTGCCGTACATCCTGGGCAGCAGTTCGGCCCGTGCCTGCCCGTCCCCGTGCTCGCCCGAGAGGGAGCCTCCGTGGGAGACCACCAGTTCGGCCAGTTCCTCGGAGAAGCGGCGGAAGCGGCCGATGCCCGCACTGGTCAGCAGGTCGAAGTCGATGCGGACGTGGATGCAGCCGTCGCCGAAGTGCCCGTACGGGGTGCCGCGCAGGTCGTGGGCGCTGAGCAGGTGCCGGAAGTCGCGCAGATAGGCGCCGAGCCGGGCCGGCGGCACCGCGCAGTCCTCCCAGCCCGGCCATGCCTCGCTCCCGTCCGGCATCCGGGTCGCCGTGCCGCTCGCGTCCTCGCGCAGCCGCCACAGGGCGCGCTGTCCGGCCGGGTCGGTGACCACGAGGGCGTCGAGGACGTCGGCGGCCCGGACGATCGCGTCCGCACGCGCGCGTGCTTCCGCCGGGTCCGCGCCCCCCGTCTCCACGAACAGCCATGCGCCGCCGTGCGGCAGCCCCGCGTCCGGCGGTACGAGGTCCGCGGCCATCCCCTCCACGGTGAGCGGCCCCAGCGGCAGCAGCCCGGCCGCCGCCTCGGCCGCCCCGCTCTCGTCCGCGTACGCCAGCACGGCCAGCGCCCGCGCGCGCGGTGCCTCGACCAGTCGTACGACCGCCTCCGTGAGCACCCCGAGCGTGCCCTCGGAGCCGCAGAAGGAGCGGGCGACGTCGGCGCCCTTCTCGGGGAGCAGCGCGTCGAGCGCGTAGCCGGAGATGCGGCGGGGCAGCTCCGGGAAGCCCGTGCGCAGGCGGGCCAGCTCGCCCTCGACCAAGGTCCGGAGGCCGTCCGGGGCGCCCTGCCAGCTCTGGCCCAGCCGTACGACGGAGCCGTTCCCCTTGACCACCGACAGTTCGCGCACGCTGTCCGCCGTCGTGCCCCAGGCCACCGAGTGCGAGCCGCACGAGTTGTTCCCGATCATGCCGCCGAGGGTGCAGCGGCTGTGCGTGGAGGGGTCGGGTCCGAAGCGCAGGCCGTGCGGGGCCGCGGCCTCCTGGAGGCGGTCGAGGACGACACCGGGCTGGACGACGGCCGTGCGCGCCTCGGGGTCGAGCGCGACGATCCGGTCCATGTGGCGGGTGAGGTCGAGGACGACCCCGGTGCCGGTCGCCTGTCCCGCGATCGACGTGCCGCCGCCGCGCGGCACGACCGGCACCCCGTGGGTCCGGCACACGGACAGGGCGGCCGCGACGTCGTCGGCGTCGCGCGGGCGGACCACGCCGAGCGGGACCCGGCGGTAGTTGGACGCGTCCATGGTGGTCAGCGCCCGCGCGGTCACGTCGAAGGCGACCTCGCCGCGCATCTCCGCCGCGAGGGCGGCCCGCAGCCCGCCCACGTCGGGCGGGTCCGCCGCGCCGCGCGTGCCGTCCTTCGCGCCAAGATCCGTCATGTCTCCAGGATGACCCCGCGCACCGACAACGGTCCGTAACCGTGACGCATCGATCACCGGCCGATCCCTCACCGGTCTCTGATCGATCCCTGACCGGTCCCTGGCCGATCACCGACCGATCGCCATCGCGATCACAGACCGATCACCAGCGGATTACGAGCTCGGATCCGGAACCTTCCCAATACGATCACGAACTCTCATATAGTGACGGCAAATTGAGCAACCCGTGTCGGCTCTCGCCCAGGAACCTCGCTCCAGGAACGTCGCCCCCAGGAACTTCGCCCAGGACACGACCGAGGACACGATTCATGACCGCGCCCATCCCCTCCGGCGAACGACCCACCCTCCGCGCGAGCGCCCCCGCGCCCCTGCTCACCGCCGTCGCGGCGGCGGTCGCGGTCGTCGTCGCCGTCTCCCTGGCACCCGACTCGGCACGCGTCCCGCTCGCCTGGGGCACGGGCGCCGCCGCCGTGCTGCTGTGCGTCGCCGTCGCGGTCGCCGCGCGCGCCCTGCAGACCGCGAAGCTCGCGCGCCGCCGCCTCGACGCCGTGACCCAGGACGCCGGACGGCTCCTGCAGGAACGGGCCCGCATGGCCGAGGAGTTCAACCAGGAGCGGTCCCGGCTCGCGGAGGAGTCCGCCCGCGACCGCGCGCGCCTGGCCGACGCCGACGCCCGCGAACGCGCCCTGCTCACACAGGGGCTCGAGGAGGAGCGGCAGCGCCTCACCGCCGAAATCGCCGAGGAGCGGCGGCGGTTCGCCGAACTCGCCGAGGAGAACACCCGGCTGACCGAGCGCATGCGGCGGGCCAACAGTGACCGGGCCGCCGCGATCTCGGCCACCGCCAACGCGGCCGGGCGGATGCAGGCACTGTCCACCGGCATGCTCGCCGACCTGCGCGCCATGGAGGAGAAGCACTCCGACGAGGAGGTCCTCGCCGACCTCCTCCACCTCGACCACCGCACCGCGCAGGCGGGCCGTCTCGCCGACTCCGTCGCCGTCCTCGCGGGCGCCCGCTCCGGCCGCCGCTGGGCGCGCCCCATCGTCATGGAGTCGATCCTGCGCGGCGCCATGGGCCGCATCGGCGGCTACCAGCGGGTGCGCGTCCACTCCGCGAGCGACGCCGCCGTCGCCGGGCACGCCGCCGAGGGCGTGATGCACGCGCTCGCCGAACTCCTCGACAACGCCGCGAACTTCTCGCCGCCGACCGCCGAGGTCCACGTCTATGTCGAGGAGGTCCCGGCCGGTGTCATCGTCTCCGTCGAGGACAGCGGCCTCGTCATGGGCGACGTGCAGCTGCGCCGCGCCGAACGCGCCGTCTCCGCGGACGCCGAGAACGCCGCCGACCTCGGCGGCCTCACCGGCACCCGGCTCGGCCTCGCGGTGGTCGGCCGGCTCGCGCGCAAGCACGGCCTGAAGGTGTCCTTCCGGCCCTCCGCGCGCGGCGGCACGGGCGTCCTGGTGCTCATCCCCCAGGACATCCTGAGCCTGCCCTCCGCACCGGCCCCGGCCGCCCCGGCGGCGACGGAACCCCAGGTCAAGCCCGCCGCGGCGACCCCGTCCGACGAGAACCGCCCGCTCGCCGAGCCGCGTCCCCAGGCGTCGTACGCCGCCGCCCGCGCCCCCGAGGACCTCGACCCGGACCCGGTCCCCACCCACGAGTCGCCCCGGCACGCCACCGCCACCGACACCCCGCCGAACGGCACCCCCACGACCGGCACTCCCACGACCGGCGGCCTCCCCAAGCGCCGCCGCGGCCGGACCCTCGCGCACGCCGAGCGCAGCCGCGCCCACCTCACGAACCAGGCCGACCCCGAGCCCCGTACGACCGACTCCAAGGCCACCGCCGCCCGCTTCAGCAGCTTCCGCCAGGCCGTCCGGGGCACCGCGCCGGACCAGGCGGCGGTCCAGGGAACGGTGCCCGAGGACGACGCCTTACGCGGCGAAGAAGCCGTACGGGAGCCCGCCCCCACGCATCCCTCGCACGCCACCTCGCACACCTCCTCGCATCCGGAAGGCGACACCACTTCATGACCGGCACCACCACCGCCGACGAGAAGCTCTCCTGGCTCATCGAGGGCCTCCTCGAGCGCACCCCGGGCGCCCGGCACGCGCTCGTGCTCTCCCGGGACGGCCTGAAGCTGTGCCGCACGCCGGAGCTCACCGTCGACCGCGCCGACCAGCTCGCCGCGATCGCCGCCGGCATCCAGTCGCTGTCCCACGGGGCGTCCGTGGAGTTCGGCGACGGCACCGGGGGCGTGCGCTCGGCGATGACCGAGTTCTACGGCGGGGTCCTGTTCATCGTGGAGGCGGGCGACGGCGCCCACCTCGCCGTGGTCACCGCCGAGGACGCGGACGCCGGTCTGGTCGGGCACAACATGAGCGAGCTCGTGGAACAACTCGGCGAACACCTGAGCGCGCAGCCCCGGACGTCATGAGCCGTCCGGGCAGGGACGACGCGCCCGACCGGCTCTACACCCTCACCGGAGGGCGCAGCCGGTCCGCGCCCGACACCCCGTTCGACCTGGTGACACTCGTGGTCGCCGAGTGCGATCCGGCGGTGGGCATGCAGTCGGAGCACGTGGCGATCCTGCGGTTGTGCGAGCGGCCGACGGCGGTCGTGGAGATCGCCGCCGTGCTGAAGCTGCCGGTGTCCATCACCCGCATCCTGCTCTCCGACCTGCTCGCCGCGGGCCGCGTCAGCGCCCGCCACCCCCAGAAGGCCGCTCTTCCCGATCCCGACATCCTGGAGCAGGTGCTCGTTGGACTCCGTAACCTCTGATGCCCGTACGTCCCAGGGGGCCGACGCCCGTACGCCCCTGGGGGCACAGGCCGACAACGGTCTGAAGATCGTCGTCGTGGGCGGCTTCGGCGTCGGCAAGACCACCCTGGTCCGCTCCGTGAGCGAGATACGTCCCCTCAACACCGAGGAGACGATGACGCAGGCCGGCGCGGCGGTCGACGACATCAGCGAGGTGCGCGGCAAGTCCGCGACCACGGTCGCCTTCGACTTCGGGCGCATCACGCTGGACGCCCGCAATGTGCTGTATCTGTTCGGCGCGCCGGGCCAGGAGCGTTTCTGGTTCCTGTGGGACCGGCTGTTCTCCGGCACGCTCGGGGCCGTCGTCCTCGTCGACACCCGCCGTATCGACGACTCCTGGTACGCGATCGACCGGCTGGAGCACCACGGCACGCCGTTCATCGTGGCCTGCAACGACTTCGGCGGCTCCGCGCACACCCCCGCCCAGATCCGCGAGGCCCTCGACCTCGATCCGCAGGTCCCGCTGCTCGACTGCGACGCGCGTTCGCGGGAGTCCAGCAAACGAGTGCTGATCACACTGGTGGAGCACCTCAAGACCTTGTACGCATCCGAAAGCGCCCTCACATCACCGGAGTTGGCCCTGTGACCCCCGCCCCCGTGCCCCTCAGCGGGCCCCGGTTCCAGACCGAACCCGCCCAGCTGTACCGGGAGATGCGGCGCGACCACGGTGCCGTGACGCCCGTCGTCCTGGACGGCGACATCCCGGCGTGGCTGGTACTCGGCTACCGCGAACTGCACCAGGTCACCGGCGACCCCGTGCTGTTCAGCCGCGACTCCGAGCTGTGGAACCAGTGGGACCGCATCCCCGACGACTGGCCACTGCTGCCGATGATCGGCCGCAGACAGCCCTCGATCCTCTACACCGTCGGCGAACGCCACCGCGAGCGCGCCGCGATGATCAGCGACGCCCTCGAAGCCGTCGACCCCTCCGAACTGCGCGCCCAGGCCGAGAGGTTCGCCGACGAACTCATCGACGCGGCGTGCGCCAAGGGCGAGACGGACCTCATCGGGGACTACGCCGCCCTGCTGCCCGTCCGTGTCCTCGCCATGCTCTACGGCTTCGCCGAGGAACAGGGCCCCGGCCTCGTCACCGCCCTCAACGACATGGTCAACGGCCGTGAGAACGCGCTGGCCGGACAGCAGCACCTGGCCGGCTCCATGGCCCAGCTGATCGCCGACCGGAAGGCCGCGCCCGCGAACGACGTCGTGTCCCGCATGCTCGCGAACACGGTCGGCTTCACGGACGAGGAGATCATCCAGGACCTGATGGTCATGATGGCCGCCGGCCACCAGCCGACCGCGGACTGGATCGGCAACTCGCTGCGCCTGATGCTGACCGACGAACGCTTCGCCGCCTCGCTCTTCGGCGGCCGCAACAGCGTCGCCGAGGCCATGAACGAGGTCCTCTGGGAGGACACCCCCACCCAGAACGTGGCCGGCCGCTGGGCGTCCCGCGACGCCCAGCTCGGCGGTCACCGCGTCCGCGCGGGCGATCTCCTCCTCCTCGGCCTCCAGGGCGCCAACTCCGACCCCCAGGTCCGCACCGACGGCTCCGCCCTCACCGGCGGCAACAACGCCCACTTCTCCTTCGGCCACGGGGAGCACCGCTGCCCGTTCCCGGCGCAGGAGGTGGCGGAGGTCATCGCGCGGACGGGGATCGAGGTCGTACTGGACCGCCTGCCGGACATCGACCTGGCGGTCCCGGCCGACTCCCTGGCCCGGCGCCCCTCACCGTGGCTGCGGGGCCTGACCGAACTGCCTGTGCGCTTCACCCCGACCCCGGCCCTGGGAGGCACCCCCGCATGACCAGTCGTATCGCCCTGGACCCGTTCGTGTCCGACCTGGACGGCGAGAGCGCCCGGCTCAGGGAGGCGGGCCCGCTCGCCGCCGTGGAACTGCCCGGCGGCGTCCCGGTCTGGGCCGTCACCCACCACGCCGAGGCACGCGCCCTGCTCACCGACCCCCGGCTGGTCAAGGACATCAACGTCTGGGGTGCCTGGCAGCGCGGCGAGATAGCCCCCGACTGGCCGCTGATCGGGCTCGCCAACCCCGGCCGCTCCATGCTCACGGTGGACGGCGCGGACCACCGCCGGATGCGCACGCTGGTCGCGCAGGCGCTCACCCCGCGCCGGGTGGAGCAGATGCGGGAGCGCATCACCAAACTGACGGAGGGTCTGCTCGACGGCCTGACGTCGGGCCCGGACGGCGTCGTCGACCTGAAGGCCGACTTCGCCTACCCCCTTCCCATGTACGTCGTCGCCGACCTCATGGGCATCGAGGAGTCCCGGCTCCCCCGCCTCAAGGAACTCTTCGAGAAGTTCTTCTCGACGCAGACCCCGCCCGCGGAGGTCATCGCCACGCTGACGGAGCTGGCCGGGATCATGGCGGCGACGGTCGCCGCGAAGCGGGCGGAGCCCGGCGACGACCTGACCTCCGCCCTGATCCTGGCCTCCGAGGACGGCGACCACCTCACCGACGAGGAGATCGTCTCCACCCTCCAGTTGATGGTCGCGGCGGGCCACGAGACGACGATCTCCCTGATCGTCAACGCGGTGGTCAACCTCTCCGCCCACCCCGAGCAGCGCGCCCTCGTCCTCTCCGGCGAGGCGGACTGGTCTGCGGTCGTCGAGGAGACCCTCCGCTACTCCACCCCGACCTCGCACGTCCTGATCCGCTTCGCGACGGAGGACGTGCCCGTCGGGGACAAGGTGATCCCCGCGGGCGACGCCCTGATCGTCTCGTACGGTGCGATCGGCCGCGACGAGAACGCCCACGGTCCGACCGCGGGCGACTTCGACATCACCCGCACCGCCCAGAACCGTCACATCTCCTTCGGCCACGGCCCCCACGTCTGCCCCGGCGCCGCCCTCTCCCGCCTGGAGGCGGGGGTCGCCCTCCCGGCCCTGTACGCCCGCTTCCCGTCCCTGGACCTGGCGATCCCCTCCTCCGAACTCCGCAACAAGCCGGTAGTGACCCAGAACGACCTCCACGAACTCCCCGTACACCTGAACCCAACCCCCTGACCCACCAAACGCCGGACGGGCCAAAAGATGCGCGCCGGCGCACTTGAGGGGCGCGGGGAACTGCGCGACCAGCGGCGGCGGGGGCGAGGAAAAGTGGGCCCCCGCCCCGTCTCACCCGGCGGACGAAGTTTCCACGACGTTTCGCATAACGGATACGCTCCCACCGTGGCTGATATCCAGATCCCCGCTGACATCAAGCCCGCCGACGGACGTTTCGGCGCGGGCCCCTCCAAGGTGCGCACGGAGGCGCTGGACGCGCTGGCCGCGACCGGTACCTCCCTGCTCGGCACCTCCCACCGCCAGGCCCCGGTCAAGAACCTGGTCGGCAAGGTCCGCGAGGGCGTGCGCGACCTGTTCTCGCTCCCCGACGGCTACGAGGTCGTCCTCGGCAACGGCGGCTCCACCGCCTTCTGGGACGTCGCGACGCACGGCCTGATCGACAACAAGTCCCAGCACCTCACCTTCGGCGAGTTCAGCTCCAAGTTCGCGAAGGCCGCCAAGCTCGCCCCCTGGCTCGCCGAGCCCACCGTCATCTCCTCCGACCCGGGCACGCACCCCGAGCCGGCGGCCGAGGCGGGCGTGGACGTCTACGCCTACACCCACAACGAGACCTCCACCGGCGTCGCCGCCCCCCTCAAGCGCGTCAACGGCGCCGACGAGGGTTCCCTCGTTCTGGTGGACGCCACCTCCGGCGCCGGCGGCCTCCCGGTCGACATCACCGAGACGGACGTCTACTACTTCGCCCCGCAGAAGTCCTTCGCCTCCGACGGCGGCCTGTGGATCGGCGTCTTCTCCCCCGCCGCCATCGAGCGCGCCGAACGCATCCACGCGAGCGGGCGTCACGTGCCGGAGTTCTTCTCGCTCCCCACGGCGATCGACAACTCCCGCAAGAACCAGACGTACAACACCCCGGCCCTCGCCACCCTGTTCCTGCTCAACGAGCAGCTGGAGTGGATCAACGGCCAGGGCGGTCTGGAGTGGTCCACGGGCCGTACGAAGGACTCCTCGACCCGCCTCTACACCTGGGCCGAGGAGAGCAAGTACGCGACCCCGTTCGTCGCCGACCCCGCCAAGCGCTCGCAGGTCATCGGCACGATCGACTTCGCCGACGAGATCGACGCCGCCGCCGTCGCCAAGGTCCTGCGTGCCAACGGCATCGTCGACACCGAGCCCTACCGCAAGCTCGGCCGCAACCAGCTCCGTATCGCGATGTTCCCGGCGATCGACCCGGCGGACGTCGAGGCGCTGACGAAGTGCGTCGACTACGTGATCGAAAAGCTGTAGTCCTCACTCGTACGCAGAGGGGGGCGCCCTGCGCGGGCAATCGCGCCGGGCGCCCCTTTTCTCATGCGACTACGACTTGCGCAACAACCTCTTCAGGCCGAACCCCGCCGCCAGAACCGCGGCGACGGCGAGCGCCCCCTTGGCAGCAGAACTCATGCCGCCGCCCCCGTCGCTCCCACCGGCCGACGCCGATCCCCCGCCCTGCGAAGGCGACTTGGAACCGGACCCGCCCCCGGGAACCGAGCCGGGCTGGACCGGACTGTCCTTGCCCTCGCTGCCGTACATGAGCTTGGACCCGTCGGGGGTGTACGTGACCGACTCCCCCTGCCGCTGGAGCGGCACGTTCAACCGTCCCTGGCGCTTGAGCTTCCCGTCGTTCCAGGCGTACGCGATCCCGCCGAAGTACCCGCGCACGACGAGCTGTTCGCCGTCGGGCGAGAAGGCGCCGTCGGTGACCCAGAGGTCGATGGTGGCGACGGGCCGGAAGATGTTGGTGCCCGACGTGGAGAGCCGGGCCGGACCCTCGTACAGGTGGCCGCCGTCCTCGTTCTTGTCGGCGATGTAGACCCGTCCGGTCTTCGGGTGGACCATCAGCGCCTCGGCGTTGCGGGGTCCGTCCGCGTACTTCACGACGTACTGCGTGGCCCGGATCGTCTGGTCCTTGAGCACCTTCGGCTCGGGCAGCTTGTAGATCCACACGTAGGACCACTTGCCACCGAGGTTGTCGCCGATGTCGCCGACGTAGAGGTCGCCGTCGGGTCCGAGGGAGATGGCCTCGACGTCGCGCGGCGCGCCCACGCCCTTCATGGTGATGGTGGCGACGGTCTCGCCGGTCCTGCTGTCGACGGCGTAGAGGTAGGGACCGTCGTCGCTGTCGTTGTGGGTCCAGTAGATGCCGGGGTGGAGGTGCGAGGCGGCGAGCCCGCTCGACTCGGTGATCCGGGGGTCCTTGATCGTGAACCCCCCGTCCCCGTCGGCGGCGAGGGCCGGTGCCGGCAGCGCGAGGGCGAGAGCGGCAGCGGCGGAGGCGGCTCCGGCGAGGAACGAGGGCGATCGGCGCATGGCCCAAGCCTGCCATCCCGGAGCCGCCGGGACCCGGTGAGCCCGCGGGGAGCCGCCGCCCCCGGCGTGTCCATCCTCACACCTCGCACCCCACACGGCCCTTACTGATCGCCCGCCCGATCATCCATGATGAGCGGATGCTCAGGTTCATGCCCGTCGGCGACTCCATGACGATCGGAAGCGCGGGCGAACACACATGGCGTTACCGAATGTGGCAGCACCTGCGCGCGACGTACGGGGGCCCGTTCCGGATCGTCGGCCCGCGCGAGACGCTGTACGACAAGGCGACGGAGTCCCCCGACTCGCACGAGTACGCGGACCCGGACTTCCCGCGCGCCCACCTCGCGGGCTGGGGCGAGGGCTGGCAGCACATGGTGCCCCTGATCGGTGAGGCGGTCCGCACCCAGCGCGCGGACGTGCTCCTGGTCTCCCTCGGCCTGATCGACCTGGGCTTCTACACGAACGCCGTACAGACGGCCGCGAACGCCCGCGCCTTCGTCGCCGAGGCCCGTGCGGCGAACCCGCGCATCCACCTGGTCCTCCTCCCGGTGATACCGAACGTCCGCGCGGAGTCCGACGCGCCCTTCGCCGCCGAGGTCGCCGCCTTCAACGAACTCCTGGCGAAGGCGGTGGCCGACCTGGACGAACCCCGCTCCCCCGTCCTCCTCGCCTCCCCGCCCCCCGGCTACGACTTCCGCCACGACACGTACGACGGCACGCATCCCAACGCGACCGGCGAGCACAAGATCGCGGAGGCCTTCGCGGAGGCGATGTACCAGGCCTGGGACCTGGGCGAGCCCTACTCGGCCTGACCGCCGACGCCGACCGGCGGCCTTCCCTGCGTCCAGATCACCTCGACGGCCGTGTCGCGGAAGCGCCAGCCGTCGGGCGTGCGCCGGAGCTCGGCCCGGCAGTGACCGCCCACGGTGAAGGCGGTGCCGTCGTGGTGTACGTGAGTCATCAACGCGTTCCAGGACACGACGGCCGCCGCCCCGCCCTCCGCCACCTCGCTCACCACATCCGTCGCCATGTGCTGCGTACGAGCGAACCGCCCGAGCGCCTCGACGGTGTGCCGCAGCACGGCGTCCCGCCCTTCGCTGTCACCGATGGGGGTCCGCTCCCGCACGTCCTCCGTGAAGTACTCCCGCGCCCATGCCGCGTCGATCTTCCCCACGTCCAGGGACCGGAAGAACCGGCTGACGAGCGTGGCGATGGCGAGGTGATGGTGATGGTGATGGTGATGGTGATCGGAACGAACGGTCTCGGTAGTCATCACCCCACCCTGATACCTGAACCACGATCGAGGTCAAGGACGTGAGGGGACGTCAAGGACACCCGGAACCGCCCGCAGGCTCCCGGACGCGCAGCGCCTCGACGGCCCAGTCCAGTACGGGCGCCAGACTCTCCGGTGCCGGCCAGCCGTTGATGACGGCGAGCAGCTTCGTGTACCGCTCCCTGCGCGGGTCGTTGACGGTTTCGAGCCGGGTCAGGACGTGTACGTCGTGCGCGAGGAGCGCCTCGACGACCGGCGCGGCGGCATCGTCTCCCGGCTCGATCCCCGCCGCGAGGGCCGGGCCTACCAGCTCACGCACGGCCGGGACCAGCCCGGGGCGGGGCCCGCCGCCCCGGGCACCCTCCTGCTCCGCCGCCAGGTGTTCGACCAACCGCCGCACGACGGCCCGGAACTCGCCGTCCTGGGACAGCTCGGCCAACTCCACCCAGGCCGCGATCTGTTCGGGTTCGGGGTTGTCGGGCAGTTCGGGGGTGAACGAGCGCCGGATCCCCACGAACGCGCCGGAACCGGCCGACCCGGCCGACCCGGCGAAGACGGAGTCGAGGAAGTCGTCGATCAGACGTCGGCGTTCGTCCTCGGAGAGCCTCGCCAACCGGTGCATGAGATCCATCTCCTCGGGGTTGGAGTCGCGCCGGGCCACCGCCGTCAGCACCGCGTGCCGCAGCCGCAAGGTGCGGATCTGCACGGCGAGCGCGTCCGCGTGCGCTGCCGCGACCTCGGAGAGCGAGAGCTCGCGTGCCACGACCTTCCGGATGTCCGGAAGCCCTACTCCCAGCTCACGCAGGGTCCGCACGAGATCCAGACGCGCGAGGGCGTCGGCGCCGTAGAGGCGGTAGCCGGCCGGGCTGCGACCGGTCGGCGGCACGATGCCCCGATCGGAGTAGAACCGAATCGCCTTGACCGTCAGCCCGGTCCGCCGAGCCAGCTCACCGATCGAGCAGAGCGGACCGAGGGGGTCGTTCATGCCGCCATCCATGCCCCCACCCTGCCGCCTCCCCCTACGGGAGACTCAAGTGACCGCCGGGAACTGATCCCTACGTGACCGGGTCACCGTGCGTATCGTTGTACCGCGCGGCTGCACTCGACCGGGTTGCGGCCGGGGAGAAGCGCCACGATGACCGTCCTTGAAGACAGGATCGAGATGGCCGACGCCAACACCAAGCGCTTGGACGAATGGTTCCAGCGGCTTGAGCGTATGCCCGTCCCCGAAGGATTCAGGGTCGAGATCGTCGGGGGCACCGTTCATATGACGCCGCAGCGTGACACCCACTGGGAGATCATCCGCAGGATTGTGCGGTCCGTCGAAGACAGGTTCGGGATGGACGTCAAAGTCTTCTCGGACGTCCGCATCGACTTCCCGGGCCGCGAGAACGGCTTCTGCCCTGATGTGGCCAAACTCAGCGACTCCGCCGAGAAGGACGACGAGGGCCGCTGGCATTACAAGAACGTCGAGTTCATCGCCGAGGTCATCTCGCAGAGTACGGGTTCCAACGACTACGGCCCCAAAAAGACCGCGTACGCACTCGCGGAGGTCCCCGTCTACCTCATCGCCGACCCGTACCAGGGCCGGTGCCACCTCTTCACCCAGCCCAAAGACGGCGAGTACGTCAGTGAGTTGTCCGTCGCCTTCGGGGTGGACATCGACCTCACCACCACTCCCGTCGGACTCACCCTCAAAACGGACGAGTTCCCCCGCGACTGAGCCCCCGTCCCGCACGCCTCCCTTGCCTAGAGCGCACTCCACGTCGTTGGCTAGGGAGTCATGAAGTACACGCAGCTCGGACGCACGGGACTCAAGGTCAGCCGACTCGTCCTCGGCACCATGAACTTCGGTCCGCAGACCGACGAAGCCGACAGCCACGCCATCATGGACGCGGCGCTGGACGCAGGAATCAACTACTTCGACACCGCGAACGTGTACGGCTGGGGCGAGAACAAGGGCCGCACGGAAGAGATCATCGGGAACTGGTTCGCGAAGGGTGGTGAGCGGCGCGACAAGGTCGTGCTCGCCACCAAGGTGTACGGGAACATGGCCGCCGACGGCGACGCCTGGCCCAACCACGACAAGCTGTCGGCCCTCAACATCCGACGGGCCGTGGACGCCTCCCTCAAGCGGCTCCGGACCGACTACATCGACGTCTACCAGTTCCACCACATCGACCGCCGCACTCCCTTCGAGGAGATCTGGCAGGCCGTCGACGTACTGGTGCAGCAGGGCAAGATCCTCTACGTGGGGTCCAGCAACTTCCCCGGGTACAAGATCGCCCAGGCCAACGAGATCGCCGCCCGGCGCGGCGGCACCATCGGTCTCGTCAGCGAGCAGTGCCTCTACAACCTCGCCGAGCGACGCGCCGAGATGGAGGTCATCCCGGCCGCGCAGGAGTACGGCCTCGGGGTCATCCCCTGGTCGCCGCTGCAGGGCGGACTGCTCGGCGGCGTCATCAAGA
Source organism: Streptomyces sp. GbtcB7 (assembly GCF_019091445.1). Lineage (NCBI taxonomy): Bacteria > Bacillati > Actinomycetota > Actinomycetes > Kitasatosporales > Streptomycetaceae > Streptomyces > Streptomyces sp. GbtcB7. Next base: position 157,529 of record NZ_JAGXJM010000008.1, on the reverse strand, counting down.
AGGAGGTCGAGGGCGGGCGCAGGGCGAGCGGCCGGGCCGCCGACTCCCTCGCGAACACCACCATCCGCGCGCAGGTCCAGTCGTACGAGGATCTGCTCGACAAGCACGGGATCGAGCCCGGCGAGGCCGCCCTGGCCTGGCTGCTGACCCGTCCCGGCGTCACCGGCCCCATCGTCGGCCCCCGTACCGCCGCACAGCTCGACTCGGCCCTGCGCGCGGTCGAGCTGGAGCTGTCGGACGAGCTGCTGACCGGCCTGGACGAGATCTTCCCGGGTCCGGGCCCGTCCCCGGAGGCCTTCGCCTGGTAACGCTCCCCAGGGGGCGCCCGCCTGGGCGCCCCTCAAGGGGCGTGAGGAACCGCGCGACCGGCCACGACCTGCCCGCAGGCGGACAGGCGGCGCGGTGTTCCGGCCGGCCCGGCGAAGTGGCCTGGCCGGCCCTACTTGACCGCCGCAGCCAGCGCCACCACGACGAACATCAGCACGAGCACACCGGCCATGATTTGGTTTCGGGTCTTCGGGTTCACGTCATCGAGGTTAACCGGCCGCCCCCGAGGACCTTCAGCCGCCCGCCCCGTCCAGCGGCCAGCGCGCCACCGTCTCGTAGCGCGGCTGCTCCCCCGACACTCCTGACCTCGGCAGATTGCTGCGTACGAGACACAGCTCCCCGACCGTCCAGTCCCGCCCGGCGAAGGCGTCCAGGACGGCGACGTACGGCGCGAAGTCCGCGGTGTCGCGGCTGCGGGCCAGCGTCAGGTGCGGGCGGTAGCGACGGTGCTCACCCGTCCCGACGCCCGCCTTCCGTGCCGCCGCCTCCGCCCGGTCGGCCAGCAGCCGCATCGTGGGGACGTCTCCTGACACCCCGGTCCACAGCGCCCGGCCCCCGAAGTGGCCGCCGCCGTGGAGGGCGAGGGGGAAGGAGGGGGTGCGGTGGGCCGCGCGGGCCAGGCGGTCCGACAGGGGCTGGACGAGCTCTTCCGCCACCTCGCCGTAGAAGGCGAGGGTGAAGTGCCAGCCGGGGCGGCCCGTCCAGCGCAGTCCGTCCGCACCCGGCAGGCGGTGCAACTCGTCCACCAGCGTGCCGAGTTCACGCACCGCGGCCTGAGGTGGCAGCACGGCCGCAAAGAGTCTCATGCCCATCACCCTTCCAGGGAATGGATCACCTGACCACCCTCGCGCCGTGCCGCCGGCCGAGCGACCGCCGTACGGCGGTCGGCCGGGCAACCGTACGGCGGCCGTCGTCACACCGCCGTGGCCAGCCGCTCCTTCTGCTCCCCCGCTTCCCTCGGTACGAAGCTGACCTGCGGGTGGCCGCGATGCCAGCCCACCGACAGGCGCAGGCCGCCGACACGGGCCAGGACGAGGCCGACGGTGGTCGCGGCGACGGCCGAGACCAGGCCGCCGAGGGCGAAGCCGACCCGGGCGCCGTAGGCGTCGGTGACCCAGCCGACCAGGGGCGCCCCCAGGGGCGTACCGCCCATGAAGACCATCATGAACAGCGCCATCACCCGGCCGCGCATGGCCGGGTCGGTGCCCATCTGGACCGCGGTGTTCGCCGTGACGTTGACGGTGAGACCGAAGATCCCGATGGGGACCATGAGGAGGGCGAAGAGCCAGAAGGACGGGGCCAGGGCCGCGGCCACTTCCAGGATGCCGAAGGCCATGGCCGCCGCGATCAGGATGCGCAGTCTCGCCGTGCCGCGGCGGGCGGCGAGCAGCGCGCCGGCCACCGAGCCGACCGCCATCAGCGTGTTGAAGAGGCTGTACCCGCCGGCGCCGGCGTGGAAGATGTCGTCCGCGTACGCCGAGAGCCAGACCGGGAAGTTGAAGCCGAACGTGCCGATGAAGCCGACGAGGACGATCGGCCAGATCAGCTCGGGGTGGCCGGCGACGTAGTGCAGGCCCTCGCGGAGCTGGCCCTTGCCGCGCGGCGCCCGCTCGACCGGGTGCAGGTCGCGGGCGCGCATCAGGAGCAGGCCGACGACGGGGGCCACGAAGGACAGGCCGTTGAAGAGGAACGCCCAGCCCGTGCCCACGCCGGTGATCAGGACGCCCGCGACGGCGGGGCCGACCAGGCGGGCGGACTGGAAGTTGGCGGAGTTGAGACTGACCGCGTTCTGCAGCTGGCCCGGGCCGACCATCTCGGAGACGAAGGACTGGCGGGCGGGGTTGTCGACGACCGTGGCGAGGCCGACGGCGAAGGCCGCCAGGTAGACGTGCCAGACCTGGACGTGGCCGGAGAGGGTCAGGAAGGCGAGCGCGAGGCCGGTGACGCCCATGGCCGTCTGGGTGGCCAGCAGGGTGGGGCGCTTGGGGAGGCGGTCGACGAGGACGCCGCCGTACAGCCCGAAGAGCAGCATCGGCAGGAACTGCAGCGCGGTGGTGATGCCGACCGCGGCGGAGGAGCCGGTGAGGCTCAGGACCAGCCAGTCCTGCGCGATGCGCTGCATCCAGGTGCCGGTGTTGGAGACGACCTGGCCGAGGAAGAACAGCCGGTAGTTCCTGATCCTCAGCGAGCTGAACATCGAGGAGCGGGGGGAACGGGAGGAACTCTCGGGGGCGGGCGGGGAGTCGGGGGTGTCTGGTCCGGGGGCGGAAGGTATTCCGGATCCCGTACTCAAAGGGATTCGCCTCCTAGCGTGGGACGTCATTGCACGCGGGCGCGGCCGCGTCTGTCACGGTGAGGTTCGGGCACGGCGGAGCGTGCGGGGCAGTGCGCACGGCCGTCACGGCGTGCCCCTGACGGTGCACGGGACACCGTGGCCGGCGCACATCCGGCGGTCCGCCGTGCGCGGCTGCGACCGCCGCGCGGCGCCCGCGCCGAAGCCGCGCCTGTCGCGTGCGGGCCCGGGCCGGGTGTGCGCCCCTGTCACAGTTGCGCGAGCTTTTCGAGGACGGGCGCGGCCTCGCGGACCTTCGCCCACTCGTCCTCGTCGAGGGCCTCGACCAGTCCGGCCAGGAACGCGTTCCGCTTGCGGCGGCTCTCCTCGAGCATCGCCTCGGCCTTGTCGGTCTGGGTGACGACCTTCTGGCGCCGGTCCTCGGGGTGCGGCTCCAGCCTGACCAGGCCCTTGGCCTCCAGCAACGCGACGATGCGGGTCATCGACGGTGGCTGCACATGCTCCTTACGGGCGAGCTCGCCGGGTGTGGCGGTGCCACAGCGGGCGAGGGTGCCGAGCACCGACATCTCGGTCGGACTCAGCGACTCGTCGACCCGCTGGTGCTTGAGTCGACGCGACAGCCGCATTACTGCGGAGCGCAGGGCGTTCACGGCGGCAGCGTCGTCGCCATGGGTGAGGTCAGCCATGTCTTTAGGGTAACTCATTACCCTCTCTAAAGAGCCACAGGGTGCCCGTGACACGGGCCACTGAACCTTTACGTCACCCATATGAGTGAGTCGCATCCAGAAAGTGACTCCTCGTCCCTCCCGCTCCCGCGACCCTCGACTGCATGGGGACCAGCGTGCTCAGCCTGCGGATAGACGGGGAGCTGCTCGACCGGCTCCGACACCATGCCGCCAAACGCGGAATGAGCGTCCAGGACTATGTCGTCCGGACGCTCATTCGCGATGACTTCGACGAGCGGTTCCAGACCGCAGTCGAGGAGACGGAGAAGTTCTACGGGGTCACGTGAGACCCCGTGGGGCCGCTCACGTGACCCGCAGGGGGTCGCTTACGTCAGACCCAGGGCCGGCATTAGGTAGTAGAAGGCGAACACCGCCGAGACGACGTACATCGCGACCGGGATCTCCCGGGCGCGGCCGGCGGCCAGGCGCAGCACCACGAAGGTGATGAAGCCCATGCCGATGCCGTTCGTGATCGAGTAGGTGAACGGCATCATCATCATCGTCACGAAGGCCGGGATGGCGATCGTGTAGTCCGCCCAGTCGATCTCCTTGACCGAGTGGGACATGATCAGGAAGCCGACCGCGATGAGCGCGGGCGTGGCGGCCTGGGACGGGACCATCGTGGCGACCGGGGTGAGGAACAGCGCCACGGCGAAGAGCGCGCCGGTGACGACGTTCGCGAAGCCGGTGCGGGCGCCCTCGCCGACGCCCGCCGTGGACTCCACGAAGCAGGTGGTGGCGGAGGAGGAGGTCGCGCCGCCCGCGGCAACCGCGATGCCGTCGACGAAGAGGACCTTGTTGATGCCGGGCATGTTGCCCTGCGCGTCGGTCAGCTTGGCCTCGTCGCTGATGCCCATGATCGTGCCCATCGCGTCGAAGAAGGTCGACAGCAGCACGGTGAACACGAAGAGGATGCCGGTCAGCACGCCGACCTTGTCGAAGCCACCGAAGAGACTGACCTTGCCGACGAGTCCGAAGTCCGGGGTGGCGACCGGGTTGCCCGGCCACTTCGGGGTGGTCAGACCCCAGGACGGGATCTTGGCGACGGCGTTGATGATCACCGCGACGACCGTCATCGTGACGATCGAGATCAGGATCGCGCCGGGCACCTTGCGCACCATCAGCGCGAGGGTGAACAGCGTGCCGAGGATGAAGACCAGGACGGGCCAGCCGTTGAGGTGGCCGTCGGCGCCGAGCTGGAGCGGCACGGTCGTCTGCGCGATGTCCGGGATGCGCGTGACGAAGCCGGAGTCGACCAGGCCGATCAGCATGATGAACAGGCCGATACCGATCGCGATGCCCTTGCGCAGGCCCAGGGGCACAGCGCTCATGACGCGCTCGCGCAGACCGGTGGCGACAAGGAGCATCACGATGAAGCCCGCGAGGACGACCATGCCCATGGCGTCCGGCCAGGACATCCGCGGGGCGAGCTGGAGGGCTACGACGGTGTTCACGCCGAGGCCCGCCGCCAGCGCGATCGGCACGTTGCCGACGACGCCCATGAGCAGCGTGGTGAAGGCCGCCGTCAGGGCGGTCGCGGTGACCAGCTGGCCGTTGTCCAGGTGGTGCCCGTACATGTCCTTCGCGCTGCCCAGGATGATCGGGTTCAGCACGATGATGTAGGCCATCGCGAAGAAGGTGGCGAGACCGCCGCGGATCTCGCGGGGCAGGGAGCTGCCGCGCTCGGAGATCTTGAAGTAGCGGTCCAGCGAGCCCTGCGCGGGGCCGGGTCCCGGCTGGTCCGGGGCGGGGGCCTTGGTGGTGGCCGAGGTGGACATGGATGACCTCATACGTGCGGGGCCTTGCGGGCCAGGACTGGCGCCGGGCGGGGACAGGCGCCGGGCTGGGGGGAAAACATGATCGAGTCTGGCCGCTGCGCGATCACCAACAGGTTTCTCAGATGTTTCTGTTGGAGTTTCGTACGAACAGAAAGAGCCAGACTCAGACCGTTTCAGTATGAACATATGAGTCCGAAATCGCTATCTCCGCGCGTAGACCGTTGGTATACAAGGGACGCACCGGGTCCGGCGAAGCCGGGGCGGACGGCCTCGTAAGCTGTGTCCATGGCGAAGTGGACCCCCAAGCACGAGGCGCCGGAGCCCCTGGAGGGCCCCGTCGTCGCCACCATCACGGGCGGCACGATCCTCTGGTTCGTCCTCTTCCTGGTGCAGCTGCCGTTCTACGGCTGGTTCGACGACCACGGGCACCTGTGGTGGGTGTGGACCTGCCTGGCCGGCGCGGGCCTCGGCCTGATCGGCATCTGGTACGTCCGTGGGCGCGACGCCGCCCTCAAGAGGGCCGCCACCGAAGCGGAGCAGCAGCCCACCGCCACTACGGAGTAACCGTCCGCTGCTGCGGAGTAACCAGCTCCCCCTACAACCACGGCATCACTCGCCGCCGCCCCGGTCCTCCCCTGGTCGGATCTTTGGGGCACTCGGCGGGTGAAGCCGTATTTCCACACGTACCGTCGAATGCATGACGCACATCGACGCGGGCGCCGAACTCGACCCTGTTCACCCCGTGCCCCTGCCCGCCCCCAAGCGGGCCCCGGGGCTGTCCGCCGCCGAAGTGGCCGAACGGGTCGCCCGCGGCGAGGTGAACGACGTCCCCGTGCGCAGCAGCCGCTCCATGGGCGAGATCGTCCGCGCCAACGTCTTCACCCGGTTCAACGCGATCATCGGTGTGCTCTGGCTGATCATGCTGTTCGTGGCGCCGTTCCAGGACAGCCTGTTCGGGTACGTGATCATCGCCAACACCGGGATCGGCATCATCCAGGAGTGGCGGGCCAAGAAGACCCTGGACTCGCTCGCGGTGATCGGCGAGGCGAAGCCGACGGTGCGCAGGGACGGGTTCGCGGGCGAGGTCAGTACGTCGGAGATCGTGCTGGACGACGTGATCGAGATCGGGCCCGGGGACAAGATCGTCGTGGACGGCTCGTGCGTCGAGGCCGACGGTCTGGAGATCGACGAGTCACTGCTCACCGGTGAGGCGGACCCGGTGGTCAAGCACGCCGGCGACGAGGTGATGTCGGGCAGCTTCGTGGTCGCGGGCGGCGGCGCGTTCACCGCGACGAAGGTGGGACGGGAGGCGTACGCGGCGCAGCTCGCCGAGGAGGCGTCCCGGTTCACACTGGTCCACTCCGAGCTGCGCAGCGGTATCTCCACGATCCTCAAGTACGTGACGTGGATGATGATCCCGACCGCGATCGGTCTGGTCATCAGCCAGCTCGTGGTCAAGCAGCACGGCTTCAAGGACTCCATCGCCCGTACGGTCGGCGGGATCGTCCCCATGGTCCCCGAGGGCCTGGTCCTGCTCACCTCCGTGGCCTTCGCGATCGGCGTCATCCGGCTTGGCCGGAAACAGTGCCTCGTGCAGGAACTTCCCGCCATCGAGGGCCTCGCCCGCATCGACACCGTCTGCCTCGACAAGACCGGCACCCTCACCGAGGGCGGCATGGACGTCACCGAGCTGCGGCCCCTCCAGGGAGCCGACGAGACGTACATACACAAGGCCCTCGGGGCGCTCGGCGAGTCCGACCCGCGCCCGAACGCCTCCCTCCAGGCGATCATCAACTCCTACCCGGACAGCGAGGACTGGCGCTGCACCGAGTCGCTGCCGTTCTCCTCCGCCCGCAAGTACAGCGGGGCGTCCTTCAGCGAGGGCAACGGAGAGTCGAGTACGTGGCTGCTCGGCGCCCCCGACGTGCTGCTGCCCGCCGGGGACCCGGCGCTCGCCGAGACCGGGCGGCTGAACGAGGACGGGCTGCGGGTGCTGCTGCTCGCCAAGGCCTCGAAGGAGCTCGACGACCCCAAGGTGACGGAGGGCGCCCGCCCCACCGCCCTGGTGGTCCTGGAGCAGCGGCTGCGCCCGGACGCGGCGGACACCCTGCGCTACTTCGCCGAGCAGGACGTCAAGGCGAAGGTCATCTCCGGCGACAACGCGGTCTCGGTGGGCGCGGTGGCCGGGAAGCTCGGCCTGAGCGGCACTGTCGTGGACGCGCGCCACCTTCCCGACGAGAAGGAGGAGATGGCGAAGTCGCTGGACAAGGGCACGGTGTTCGGAAGGGTCACCCCGCAGCAGAAGCGGGACATGGTGGGCGCGCTGCAGTCACGCGGCCACACGGTGGCGATGACGGGCGACGGCGTGAACGACGTGCTCGCCCTGAAGGACGCCGACATCGGCGTGTCCATGGGCTCGGGCTCGGAGGCGACCCGGGCGGTGGCCCAGATCGTGCTGCTCAACAACAGCTTCTCGACGCTGCCCTCGGTGGTCGCGGAGGGCCGCCGGGTCATCGGCAACATCACCCGCGTCGCGACCCTCTTCCTGGTGAAGACGGTCTACTCGGTACTGCTGGCCATCCTGGTGGTGTGCTGGCGGGTCGAATACCCCTTCCTGCCCCGGCACCTGACCCTGCTGTCCACGCTGACCATCGGCATCCCGGCGTTCTTCCTCGCGCTCGCCCCCAACACGGAGCGGGCGAGACCGCACTTCGTCCAGCGGGTCATGCGGTACTCGATTCCCGGGGGCGTCGTCGCGGCCGTCGCCACCTTCATCACGTACATGGTGGCCCGTCACCACTACACCGGGCCGGGCGAGTTGGACGCGGAGACCAGCGCCGCCACGCTGACACTGTTCCTGATCTCGATGTGGGTGCTGGCGATCATCGCCCGCCCGTACACCTGGTGGCGCGTCGCCCTGGTGGCCTCGATGGGCCTGGCGTTCCTCGTCGTACTGATCGTGCCGTGGCTCCAGCACTTCTTCGCCCTGAAGCTGGTGGGCGTGGAGATGCCGTGGATCGCGGTGGGCATCTCGGTGGTGGCGGCGGCCACCCTGGAGTTCCTGTGGAGATGGGTGGACCGCCGGTTCCCGGCGTGAGCCGTGCCGACAGGTAAGGCGGTTACTACCTCACGTCGATGTAGTCACCCGTGGCGTTGACGGCCGGGGTGGTCGAGGTGCCCGCGAAGGCGTAACGGTAGGTGCCGTCCACGGACGCCTTGACCGTCGTCTTCAGCGCGCCGCCGCTGGTCGTCTTGATCGTCTTGACCGTGGTGCAGGCGCCGGTGACCGTGATGGTCTTGTTGACGGTCGTCGCGCCGATGACGACGTCCTTGCCGCCGTTCACGACGACCTTGGTGATCTTCGTGTCATGGCTGCCGTCCGCGAAGGCCACGGGCGCCAGGGCGGCTCCGGCGGCGGCGAAGGACGCCGGCAGGGCGACGGTGGTGGTGCGCTTGCGCATGGATTCCCCCCCACGGAATGTCTACGGCTGGAACGTGTGCGGTCCCCGCGCCCCTGGCGGGAGCGCGGGGACCGCACGGTGATGACTCGTTACTGCGGGGTGGGACTACTTCACGTCGACGTAGTCACCGGTCGCCGAGACGGCCGGGGTGGTCGTGGTGCCCGCGAAGCTGAAGCGCCAGTAGCCGTCGTAGTTGGCGGTGGTGGTGGCCTTCACGTTGCCGTACGAGTCCGAGTACACCGTCTTGATCGTGGTGTACGTGCTGGTGCCCGCCTTGCGGAACTGCAGCTTGACGGGCTGGTTGGTGAAGCCCTTGTAGGTGTTGGACTCCCAGTTGGCGCGGGTCAGCTTGCCGGTGGCGGTCAGGGTCTTGCCCTTGTAGACCGGCTCCGGGGTCGCGTTGACGGTCAGCTTCGAGTAGCGCTGCACCTTGGTGGTGCCCAGGCCGCCCTGCTCGGCGTAGCCGACCTTGGTGACGTCGAAGGTGGAGCTCTCCGGGTCCTGCCCGTTGTACGCGACGGCGAGAGCGCCCGCCGACCAGGTGCCGGCGTCGGAGTTGAGCAGATCGCCGTCGGCCGGGTAGATGTCGATGTCGCCCTTGCAGCTGGCGGTGGTCGACGAGGTGACGGTGCAGGTCGCCGGGTTGTCACCCAGGAGGAGGTTGTCCGGCGAGTCGTACGAGCCCTTGTAGAGCTCGGGGCCGGAGTAGAAGTCACTCGCGGTGATGTCGACGTCGCTGCCGTGCGTGAGCGTGTACGTCACCGGGACGGCGACGTGGTTGGTGGTGCCGACCTTGACCGCGCTGCCGACCTTCAGGTTGGAGAAGGTGACGTTCATGGCGTACGGGGTGGCGTCCGCGGCGGTGGTGGCGGTGAACGCGGTCATGCGGGAGGCGGCGTGGGCGGCCTCCTGCACCTTGGCGACGTCCGCGCGGTAGGCGGCGGAGTCGTCGGCCTGCGCGGCCGGCACGGCGAACGCGGAAAGGGCCAGGGCGCCGGAGACGGCGGCCACAGTGGCTCGAATGCGCATGCGATCCCCAAGTGGAGAAAGGGGCCCCGACGGTTGGCCGTTCCTCACGGCTCGTCTTCACATGGGGCCCAAGTGATCATTGAGTCTGTTGACTCGGCTGATCAGATCCGCGACAGAAGTAAATGGTTGTACGAGTGATCAAAAGTTTGTGCGCGCATGACCTGGGGCACAGCCCGCGGCGCGCCGGATCCTCCCGGCGGCGCCGCGGGACGGTGATGGCCCGTCTTACTGCACGTCGACGTAGTCACCCGTGGCGTTGACCGCCGAGGTGGTCGAGGTGCCCGCGAAGGCGTAACGGTAGGTGCCGTCCACGGACGCCTTGACCGTCGTCTTCAGCGCGCCACCCGTGGTCGTGTTGATCGTCTTGACCGTGGTGTAGGCGCTGGCGCCCTTCTTCTTGAACTGCAGCTTCACCGGCTGGCCCACGTAACCCGTGTACTTGCCGGTGTTCCAGCTCGCGCGCGTCAGAGCGCCGGTGACCGTGATGGTCTTGCCCTTCTTCACCGGCTCCGGGGAGGCGTTGACCGTCAGCTTGGAGAGACGCTGGAGCCTGAAGCCCTTGACGTTGTCCTTCTGGACGTAGTTGCCGTCGGTGCCCTGGGCGATCGCCCAGACCTTCCAGCCGCCGGCCAGGCTGTCGATGAGGTCCACGTCCGCCTTGACCGTGAAGGTCGACTTGCAGGTCGAGGTGGTGGCGTTGACCTTGGTGCAGGCGGCGCGGCCGTCGGACGAGTCGGCCACGGCGCCGCCGTCGAGGTGCTTGAAGTCCGGGCCGTGCCACAGGATCGCCTGCGCCCACTTGATGCCCGAGTTGTCCTTGGCGGTGAAGGAGACCGTGAACGTCTTCTTCGTGGTGGTGCCGAGGACGACGTCCTTGCCGCCGTTCACGACGACGTTCGAGATCGCGGTGTCCCCGTGCGTCTCGTCGGTCGGAGTCTTCACCGAGTCGGCCACGACGGACCGGGCCACCGAGGCGGCGCCGGGCCCCTCGGCTGCCTGTGCGGCCGGCACGGCGAGGGCGGTCAGGGCCAGGGCACCCGTCACAACGGCGACGGAGGCACGAATGCGCATGTATTTCCCCACGTTGGCAAGGGGCACGCGGCGCGGTACGGCGGCCGCTGCGCCCGGTCTGGATCTGTGGAGTTCGCTGACTCCACAGATCCAGACCTGTGGCGGAAGTGAAGGGTTGTGCGACTGTGTGGAGTTTTTTCGAAGGCCGGTTTGAGCAAACAGATGTGAGGCTCAGTCGAACCAGCGGTCCCGGGCCAGTTCCTCCGTGCGGGACGGGTCCTCCAGCAGGGCCGCGACCTCGAAGCGGCGCGGCCACTGCCCGGCCGCCCAGGCGAGGCCGGCCGCCACGCCCTCCAGGGTGGCGGCGTGCAGCACCCCGTCCCGTGTGCGGCGCCAGTCCAATTCCGTGCCGTCGACGACGAGTTCCTCGTGTTCGACGTACGAGGTGGGGGTCGAGGGGCCCAGCAGGACCCGCACGGACTCCGGTACGTCGTGCTCGGTGCCCTCCGAGGTCACCTCGCCGGTCACCGACTCGCTGAGCCGCCGCACCTGGAACAGCTCGGCGAGATCGGCGGCGCGCGCGGGCCGTACGGGGAGCAGTGGCATGCCGCCGGTGAAGGGCAGCAGGTCGGGCGAGTCGACGACCACGGCGTCGGCGGCGTCCACGACGACCACCTCGCCGTCCACCACGGCCCGCAACTCGTCCGGCAGGGTCACCTGTTCGGGCTCGAGGTCGGCCAGAGCCCCGTAGAGGGCGTGGAGTTGCGCTCCGGAGACCTCGCGGTCGGGGTCGGCGAGCCGGCCGAGGAGTTCGGCGGCGCCGCCGGGCTCGTCCAGGAGGGCGGCCACGGACGTGCGTACGCCCAGCGCCCGCAGGACCTGCTCGTCGTCGAAACCGGTGGCGTCGGCGGCGTCGTACAGGCCGTGCAGGAGGGGGTCGCCGCCCTCCGCCCGCAGACCGGCCGGGCGGCGGCCGTCGAGGACGGGGTGGTCGCGCAGCCACCAGGCCGTGTACGGCCGGACGATCTCGTGCGTGCCGTCCGGGAGGAGGATCCGCACCGGCTGGGTGAGCGCGTCCCGCAGGGGCGGCTGGGAGAGCAGGGCGAGTGCCTGCGGCCAGCGGTCGTCGTCGACCAGGTCCAGGTCCCGTACGGCGACGATCTCCGTCGCGACCGGCGGCACCGGCGTGTCGGGCAGCCGGTCGAGGACGTCCTCGCACCACACGTCGACGGCGTCCAGCAGGCCCGCGTCGTCGGGTTCGGCGAAGTCCGAGTCGCGGGGCTCCAGTTCGTCCGGGTCGAGGACGACGTCGGTGGCGCGGACGAGGGTGAAGTTGGCGAGCACACCACAGGCCGCGAGCGGCTGTTCGCCCCAGCGGTCGGCCAGCTCGCCGTCGACGAAGCCGAGTTCGTCCTCGCGCATGACCTGTGCGAAGGGGCTGCCGGGCAGCACGAGTTCGCCCGCGGGGAGGAGTTCGCCCTCCTCGTCGGGCAGGGCGAGGGCGCCGAGCCAGGGTTCGTCGCCGGGTTCGAGGGCGGCGTCGCGGACGAGGGCGAGGACGGTGTCCGCCAGCTCCTCCGCGTCCGGGGCGTCCTCGTCCCACGCCCCGCCCTCGTCGTCGAGCGAGGCGGCGACGGCGGCACGCACCTGGGGGGTGGTGAGCACGGCGCGAGGCGTGGCCGGGAGGGCGCCCAGCTTCTCCAGGAGGGGGTGGGCGGCGTCGGGGTGGGCGACCTTGAGGCCGAGGCGGGCGAGGGCGTCGGAGGTGGCGGCCCAGGTGTCGTCGGGAGTGGGCCCTTCGGGGAGCGGCAGCAGGATCTGGCGGGGGCCGATGGTCGTACGGCCGTCGGCGAGCGGTACGGGCAGGCCGGAGAGCCGGTCCGGGTCGACGCCGGCGAGGCTGTCGTACAGCCGCCGCCACCAGCCCGGGTCCTTCTCCAGGCCGGCCAGCCGGTCCACGGCCTCGGTGAGCGGCACGCGGGCGACACCCAGCGTCCGCAGCTCCACCCGGCGTTCCAGCCCGGCGGGCAGCAGGCTGGGGATCACCTCGGCGAGGACGCGGACGGTGTCGGCACCGGCGCCCTCGACGATCTCGGCGTCGCGCGGCCGGAGGGCGTCCGGGTTCGCCGCGATCCCCGCGAGACCGATCCCGGCCCCGGCCGCGTCGCTCTCGCCCTCGGGCCAGTCGGCCGGAGAGTCCTGGTCCTTGACCTGCGGGACGGCGGGCGGCAGGAAGGCGGTGCGCGGCAGCCGGTCCAGGATCGCCTGGCGCAGGGTGCCGTCCAGCTCGCCCTTGCCGAGCGGGCCGGGCACGAGGTCGATGATCCCGGTGTCCACGGGGCGCCAGGCGGCGAGGAGTTCGGCGTAGGCGTCCGCGGCGCGCTCCACCAGGAACTCGGTGAGCGGGCCGGGCGCGGCATGGCGCCGGGTGGTGTCGAGCGGGAGGGAGGCGATGAGGAGGGCCGGCACGCCGAGGGGTTCGTCGCTGGGCGTGGGCGCGTGCACGACAGGGCTGGTACGGGGCCGGGCGGGCGTGCCGTCCTCGTCCACCGGGACGGCCCAGGTCACCGACCAGTGCGGGCGCAGGCGCTCCTCGACCGGACGGTCGGCGAGCAGGGCGGGGTCGAGGGGGCCGTGGCGGGAGACGGTGCGGTAGGGCGTGGTGCCGTGGCGGGAGTCCTCGATGGTGACGCCGTGCTCGTCGGCGCGGCGCCGCAGCGTGCGTACGTCCTCGCCGCCCTCCCCGACCTCGACGATCACTTCCTCCAGGCCCGGGAGGGCGAGCAGGAGGGCGTCGTCGATGTTCTGCAGGAGGCGCTCGGCGAGGCCCTCGGCGGCGGGGTCGCGCAGCGGGAGGATCACGACGGTGTCGTACGGGTCCGGGGCGGTGCCCTCGGCCGCGAACGGCAGCCGGAGCAGCGGCACATGACCGTCGCGCCGACGGATCTCGTCCCCGAGGCCCGGGCTGTGGCGGGCGGTGTCCGTCGCCAGCTCGCGGGCCTCGGCGAGGGACCAGCGCACGCCGCCGTGCCGGCCGACCACGGCGGGCTCGTCGGTCACCGCGAGGACGGCCGCGAAGCCGACGCCGAAGCGGCCGACGGCGGTGTCGTGCGCGTCCCGCTTCGCGGAGGCGCGGAGGGTGGCGAGGGATTCGACGCCGGCCGCGTCGAGGGGGGCGCCGGTGTTGGCCGCGAGGAGTACGCCGTCGCGGAGGGTGAGGCGGAGCCGGCCGGGGACACCGGCGCGGGCTGCCGCGTCGGCGGCGTTCTGGGCGAGCTCGACGACGAGCCGGTCCCGGTAGCCGCCGAGGACGAGGTCCTCCTCGGCGTTGGCGTCCTCGCGGAACCGGGCCGGGCTGGTGGCCCAGGCGTCCTGCACTCCGCGGCGCAGGCGGGCCGTGCCGAACGGGTCCGCGCCCTCGGCTGCCGGCCGCACGAACTTGCTCACGGTTCACTCTCCCTCTCGCTTCGCGCGATCGCGAGCGCTGGGCTCGGCCGCGGCATGAAGGTACCGCGCGGCGGAAGGGGTTCCGGCCCGGCCCACGGTGCGTCTCGGCCTGCGGCCCTCTCACACCGGGGCCGGGACCCCGGATTCCGGCCTGCCCGGATCCGCCCGGCCGCGGGCTGCCGGACCCCCTGAACCGGGGCTACGCCCCGGACCCCCACCCACGGATCCCCTGTCTGCGGGCCGGTGGGGGTTGGCCGCGCAGTTCCCCGCGCCCCTGAGGCGGGGGCTTCGCCCCGCGTCCCCCGCCCGCCCTATTCGCTTGGCTGCGGGCCCGGTGGGGCTGGTCGCGCAGTTCCCCGCGCCCCTGAGGCGGGGGCTTCGCCCCGCGTCCCCCGCCCGCCCTATTCGTTTGGTTGCGGGTCCGGTGGGGGCTGGTCGCGCAGTTCCCCGCGCCCCTTTAGGGGCGCTGCGCGCATCTTCAGCCTGTCCGGCGTTTGAGGACGAGCCCTTCGGGCGATGCGGGGGTCCAGGGGGCGGCAGCCCCCGGCGGGGTTGAAGGGGCGGAGCCCCTGGGATGGGTCGGGTAGGGGCGGCGGGGGCGAGGGGAGTTACGAGTGGCCCAGTTCCGCCGCGGTTTCGTCGGGGGTGAGGGAGACCGAACCGGAGTCCGGGGACGGGCGGAGGGGGAAGGGGTCGACCCGGGTCTCGTCGATGACCGGAGGGGCCGGGCGGGGAGTCTTGGGCATGACCGCGGCCTCGGAGTGGCCGCCACAGCCGTAGGAGAGCGAGACGACACGCCCGTCCGCCGGAGAGAACTCGTTCGCGCAGACGCCGAACGCCTGTCCGAGCGAGCCCCCGATGGGGTTCAGGAAGCCACAGCTGACGCAGGACGCGGGGGCGGCCTGGGCCATCGCCGTCTTGGGGCCGTACGACTCCTCCCAGCGGTCGGCCGCGATATGCAGGCCGTAGCGGGACAGGACACGGGCCCGGCGCAGGCCGAGCTCCTCCGCGACGGCCGCGATCGAGCCTCGTCGCGGGGCGAACGGCAGGTGTGCGGGGGTACCGGCGGTGACCTCGGCGTCCTCCGCCTCGACCAGTTCCGCCATGTCCTGGGAGACCGCGGAGTTCGGCGCGGGCTCGTCCTCCCCGGAGAAACCGGGCTCCAGACGCAGATCCTCGGCGTCCGTGGGCAGCAGGTCGCCCGGGCCCATGTCCCCGGGACGCAGCCGCTCGCTCCACGGCACCCACTCGGGGGCGAGCAGGGAGTCGGGGCCGGGCAGCAGCACCGTCTCGTCGAGGGTGACGACCTTCGCGCGGGAGGCACGGGCGACGGTGACGGCCCAGCGCCAGCCGCGGTACCCGAACTCCTTGCACTCGAAGTAGTGCGTGACAACGCGGTCCCCCTCGGAGACCAGTCCCACGTGCTCGCCGACGACGCCGGGGGCGGCGGCCTCCTCGGCGGCGGTGCGCGCGAGGTCGACGGCCTCGGCGCACAGGCGGTCGGGGGTGCGGCTTCGCGTTGTCGCTGCGCTCACAGGTATCGCTTCTCTCCTACGCCGTCTCACGGGTGCGCCATTCCTCGGCGGGAGTGCGGACGGAGCGGACCGGTGGGCCGCGTCGACGTCCACGCCCGATCGCACTCGGGCGCACCTACGTCATCCATTCTGCGGGATGACCGAGAGGCGCGCGGCCGAGAACAACCGCCGCAGGCGCGCTACGCACGCTACCTTCTCCTGAGCCCTGGGCCCACACCGGCGGGGCGCTTCCGCACTCCGCGGCAGGTTTCCGGACCGCTCCGACACAGTGTTTTCCCACCCCATACCCCTTCTCGTACGGATCGAAAAGAACCTCGCACAACCGTCGCGGTCGGCCGGAAAACGCTCCTCGGCCCCGCCCCGGTCCGGTTCGGCACCTCGACACGCGACCCGCGTGCGCCCCGTCACCAGCCCACTCGGCCGCCATACGCGCGGTAACCGCACTACGTACGCACTTCTCGGGGCACTATTGCGGAGTGGCAGCCGCGAGGTCGCCCCAAGGAGCCGCCGGTGTCGGCGCTGCCAAGGGCGGCACCAGAAGTGGCGGATCGGGCCGGATGACCGGTTCCGTCCGCGCGGTGGGCCGTGCCCTGCATTTCCCGGTGACCGGAACGGCGCGCGGGATCCGCAAGGCGACGCACGCGCACGGGGCGGGCGAATCCGGCCTCGGGAAACTGATCGAGCTGCACGCGGTGAACGGCGCCGGCGATGTCATGATCACCGTCGCCCTCGCCTCCACCGTCTTCTTCTCGGTGCCGACCGACGAGGCACGCGGGCGCGTCGCTCTCTACCTCGCCATCACCATGGCGCCCTTCACCGTCCTCGCCCCGGTGATCGGCCCGCTTCTGGACCGTCTGCCGCACGGCCGCCGGGCCGCGATGGCGGGCGCGATGTTCGCCCGGGCCATGCTCGCGCTGCTGCTGTCGGGCGCGGTCGTGACCGGCAGCCTGGAGCTGTATCCCGCCGCGCTGGGCGTGCTGGTCGCGTCCAGGTCGTACGGGGTCGTACGAAGCGCCGTGGTGCCGCGGCTGTTGCCACCCCGGTTCTCCCTGGTGAAGGCGAACTCCCGGGTCACCCTGGGCGGACTCCTGGCCACCGGTGTCGCCGCGCCGATCGGGGCGGGGTTGCAGGCCCTCGGCCCGCGCTATCCGCTCTACGGCGCCTTCGTCATCTTCATCGCGGGGACGTTCCTGTCGTTCACGCTGCCGCCCAAGGTCGACTCGGCCAAGGGCGAGGACCGGGCGCTGTTGGTGGCGGACGAGGAGCATCTGCACGGACCGCAGCTCATCAAGGACAAGCTGCGGCGGCCGGGGCTGCGCACCGTCGGTACGGCCGTCACCCACGCCCTCGGCGCCAACGCCGCCCTGCGCTGTCTCTCCGGCTTCCTGATCTTCTTCCTCGCCTTCCTGCTCCGCGAGCACCCGCTCACCGGCGAGAGCGCGGCCGTCTCGCTCGGGATAGTGGGCGTCTCGGCGGGCGCGGGCAACGCGCTCGGCACGGCGGTCGGGGCCTGGCTGAAATCGCGCGCCCCGGAGATCATCATCGTGACGGTCGTCGCGTGTGTGCTGGGGGCCGCGATCACCGCCGCCCTGTTCTTCGGTGCCTTCCTGGTGGCCTGTCTGACGGCGGTCGCGGGGTTCTCGCAGGCGCTCGCCAAGCTCTCCCTGGACGCGCTGATCCAGCGGGACGTGCCGGAACTCGTCCGTACGTCGGCGTTCGCGCGCTCGGAGACGCTGTTGCAGGTGGCCTGGGTGTTCGGCGGCGCGATCGGCATCGTGCTGCCCCTCAACGGCACGCTCGGTCTGTCCGTGGCCGCCGCGATCGTCGCCGTCGGATGGCTGACCACCGTGCGGGGGCTGCTCGGCGCGGCGCGGCGCGGGGGTCCGGCGCGGTCACGCGTGGCCTGACGGCGGCACGCCGTACCCCACGTGGGGAGAGCGGTGGACGTGCCCGATAGCCTTCGGCCATGACCTCCCTGCCCCGCGGCAGAGCCGCCAATGGACATCGCCGTCGCGCCGTTGCCGCTCTCGGCGCCGTTTCCGCCGGACTTCTCGTCCTGTCCGCCTGTGACAAGCCGACGCCGCTGGCCACCATCACGGTCGGCAAGAACTCCGTGAGCTCCGAGACCGACTGCTACAACGACGGCAAGGAGGTGAAGACCGCGGACCTGGCCAAGTGCCTCAAGGGCACGGACATCAAGTCCATCAAGGTCGACCCCGACGAGACCGTCCGGTTCGGCGTGGACCCGAAGATCGCCGACAACGGCTGGACGATCCTGATGAACGGTCAGCCGCTGACCGACTCCAGCAAGAAGACCTACCGCACGATCCCGGGCAGCGTGTTCTTCAACGCGCAGTACGGCGCGAGCGGCAACTCCACGCTGGTCTCCATCAAGGAGGGCGACAAGACGGTGACCGGGCTGTGGTCCTTCAAGCTCAAGAAGGACGCCTGATCGCTGCCGCTGGGCTGAAGGTGCTGGTGGCCACCGCCGTTCCCGTGGAGAGGGACGCGGTGGCCGGGGCGTTCACTGCCACCGGCCGTTCGCTGCGGCTGCCCGGGACGACCCTGGAGCGGCTGTCCCCGGCCTCCCGCGACAGCACTGCCGCCCGCGTGACCCTCGATCTGCTGGCCGCCGGGGTGGGGCCCGCTCCGGCCGCGTCGTCCACCGCGGGCGCGCTCACCGCGGCCGCCCTGGACGGCACCCCCTACGACCTCGTCGTCTCCACCGGGATCGGGGGCGGTTTTCAGCCTGAGGCCCCGGTGGGATCCCTCGTCGTCGCCGACGAGATCACCGTGGCGGACCTGGGCGCCGAGACCGCGGACGGGTTCCTGCCCGTCACCGAGCTGGGGTTCGGGACCGTCAGCCACCGTCCGCCGCAATCACTCGTACGAGAAGTCGTGTCGGCCACGGGTGGACGCGCCGGAACCGTACTGACCGTGTCCACGGTGACCGGCAGCGCCGAGCGCGCCGCCGAGCTGCGGGCCCGCCATCCTCGCGCCCTCGCCGAGGCCATGGAGGGCTTCGGGGTCGCCGAGGCGGCCGCCGCGCACGGTGTGCCCGTACTGGAGATGCGCGCGGTCTCCAACCCCGTCGGCCCGCGCGACCGCGCCGCCTGGCGCATCGGAGAGGCTCTCGCGGCCCTCACCGAGGCGTTCGGGAAGCTCGCGCCCGTCCTGGAGAGTTGGAACCCACATGACCCAGACCACCAGCCCTGAGAAGACGCTGCAGATCGCGTACTCGCCCTGCCCGAACGACACCTTCGTCTTCGACGCCTGGGCCCACGGCCGCGTCCCGGGCGCACCCGCTCTCGACGTGACCTTCGCGGACATCGACATCACCAACGGCATGGCCGAGCGCGGCGAGTTCGACGTGCTGAAGGTGTCGTACGCCGTCCTGCCGTACGTCCTCGACGAGTACGCGCTGCTGCCGTGCGGGGGCGCGCTGGGCCGGGGCTGCGGGCCCCTGGTCCTCACCCGGGAGCCGGACGCGGACCTGACCGGGCGCACGGTCGCCGTGCCGAGCGAGCGGTCGACCGCCTACCTGCTCTTCCGTCTCTGGGCCGCGGACACCGTTCCCGGCGGGGTCGGCGAGATCGTCGTGATGCCCTTCCACGAGATCATGCCGGCGGTACGGGACGGGAAGGTCGACGCCGGACTCGTCATCCACGAGGCCCGTTTCACGTACCAGAACTACGGGCTGCACAAGCTCGCCGACATGGGCGAGCACTGGGAGCGCACGACCGGGCTGCCCATCCCCCTCGGCGCCATCATCGCCAAGCGCGCGCTGGGCGAGGAGCGTCTGAAGGGCCTCGCCGACGCCGCCCGCGCCTCGGTCCGCGCCGCCTGGGACGACCCGGAGGCCTCGCGCGCCTACGTCCTCGAACACGCCCAGGAGATGGACCCGGCCGTCGCCGACCAGCACATCGGCCTGTACGTCAACGAGTTCACCGCCGACCTCGGGGAGGACGGCTACGCCGCGATCCGGGGCCTGCTCACCCGCGCGGCGGCCGAAGGACTGGTCCCGGCACTCGGACCCGACGCCCTGTCATTCCCCTGATCCCCGGCCGACGGCACGGACGGGGCCGAGGAGCTGATCACGCCCCTCGGCCCGGATACGCTTCCGGCGCTTCCTTCCGCCCGCCCGCGGGCTATACGTCGAGTTGGTCGGCGACCGCGCGCAGGAGGCCCGCGATCTTCTTGCCGGAGGCCTTGTCGGGGTAGCGGCCCTTCTCCAGCATCGGCGTGATGTTCTCGAGAAGGGTCGTCAGATCCTGCACGATGGAGGCCAGTTCGTCCGGCTTACGGCGCTGGGCGGCCGCGACGGAGGGGGTCGGGTCCAGGATGGTCACCGAAAGCGCCTGGTCACCGCGCTGGCCGGCGACGACGCCGAACTCCACGCGCTGGCCGGGCTTGAGCACATCTACTCCGGCGGGCAGGACCGAGGAATGAACGAAGACGTCGCCGCCGTCGTCGCGGGAGAGAAAGCCGAAGCCCTTCTCGCTGTTGAACCACTTGACCTTGCCGGTAGGCACGTCTGTCCTCGTCCTCGTACTCGTCGGAAACTGCTCTGAAACTGCACGGGCGCACACTCGGGCCGTTGCACGGGCAACGGTCGGAAACTGCCCCGGATAGCACTACAGCGGGTCGTCGGACCCGCCGGTACCAAGGCTAATGGTCCCGGGGCCGGTGACAAGACGTCGCCGGATTGTTCCTTCGCGCTGGGAACTACCCTGGTCCGGTGCGTGACAAAACCCAACCGAATTCCGCAGAGCCTGGTGACCGGCTGATCCGTGCCGGTGCCATCGTGTTCTTCGTCGGAGCCGTGGCCACACTCGTCACCGTGGCCCCGCTACTCCTCCATACGACGCCTTTTCCGACGTACATGTTCGGCTTGAGCATGTTCATGGGCGTCGGCTTCCTGATCGCCGCGGCGGGGGTGTTCCGGTCCGTCGCGGCGGGACGCCGTCAGGCCCGCGCGATTCAGGCCCGTACGGCCTCCCGGTAATCCCCGCGGTAGTCGCTCAGCCACGCCGGGAACTCCGTCAGGTCGCCCAGCACGACATCCGCGCCCGCCGCGCGCAACTCCGCCGCGTCGCACGGGCCGGTGGCGACCGCGACGGAGTACGCGTCCGCGGTGCGCGCGCCGCGGACGTCGCCGGTGTGGTCGCCGACGTACACACGCGCGCCGTGCTCCCGCAGCGCCTGCGCCTTCTGTTCGGCCCACAGGTTGCCGACGACCGCGTCGGCGTCGATGCCCAGGTGGTCCAGATGCAGCTTGGCGTTGGGCTCCCACTTCGCGGTGACGACGACCGCGCGCCCGCCCGCCGCGCGGACCGCCGCGACGGCCTCGCGGGCGCCGGGCATCGCGAGTGTGCCGGTGATGGCGTGCACGGGGTACATCTCGCGGTAGAGGTCGGCGATCGCGGGCACCTGGTCCGCCGGGAACCAGTTGATCAGCTCCTCCGCCAGCGGCGGTCCGAGCCGCGTGACGACCAGGTCGCAGTCGATGTACGTCCCCGTGCGCTCCGAAAGTGCCTGGTAGCAGGCGTGGATGCCGGGGCGGGAGTCGATCAGGGTCATGTCGAGGTCGAAGCCGACGGTCAGCAGGTGGGGAGTCCGGGGGGTCGTCGATGCGATAGGCATATGGACCATTGTGCCCAGGTGCCCATTGGTGGCCGGTGGCGGTCCGTCGCGCGGGTCAGCGGCGTCGCTGTGAGCGCCACACCAGGTACAGCGCCGAGGCCACGGCCGCGCCCCTGACCACCCACGGCCAGGTCTGCGCGACCGCCTCGTTCATGTGCCCCTTGACGATCGGATCGCCCCAGCGGCCGTCCGTACGGCCCCACAGCCAGACGACGCCCGCCGTCACGGCCAGCCCCGGCATGCCGAGCACGGCCCACTTCGACTCGACGGGGCTCAGTCGGCGGGAGGCCCAGGCGATGAGCCAGCCGAGGCCGAGGGCGAACCAGTTGCCGAGGACGGCGCCGACGACGAGGAGGACGGCGGCCAGCAGAAGGAGGGGGTTGCTCCAGTTGCCGGGGCGGGGGAGCCGGCGGCGGGGCGCGGCGGTGACGTCGGGCTCTTCGACGGAGGCGGGCTTCTCGGCCTTGGGCGCCTTGGGCACCTTGGCCGACTTGGAGGACTTGGAGGGCTTGGAGGGCTTGGAGGGCTTCGGCCCCGCTTCCTCGACGGAGTCGGATTCGTCCTCGTCGTCGTCCTCGTGCCTCGGTGGTGGCTTGAGCAGTTCGGGGATCTCCACACCGCCGACGAATCCCGGCACGCTGTCCCCCAGCCCGAACGGGCTGGTGTCCTTGCGCCACCAGTCCGGATCCGCGGAGCTGTCGCCCAGTTCGTGCGTGCTCGCGAGGTGGGGCGGGGAGGGGGCGTCGTCGGCCTCGGTGGGGCGGGGCGCGGGTTTCGGCTCCGCCGGGCGTGGCCTCGGGACGACTCGGCGCAGGCCCTTGGGGCGGTCGTCGGCCTCGCCGGCGCGCTGGGTGGGGACGGCGGCCCAGGTGTCCGTACCGGCCTCGGGGGCGCCCTCGCGGGCGGCGGCGACGATGTCGTCCGGGGTGCCGAGGCGGGAGAGGATGCGGCGGACGGCGGCCGGGCTGTCGACGGGGGCCTTCGCCCGGCGTCGGTCGATCTCGTTGCGCAGCTCCGACACGAGTCGCATGCGGGTGGCCGAGGGCAGCTGGCGCTGCTGGGCCAGGTCTCCGACGCGGCTCAGATAGTCGAATACGAGCTGGTCGCTCTCAATCCCCACGAAGTCCCCTCCGGGGCGCGCACGTTGTAGACCCCGTGGCCACGACGGTACCGCGTACGCCCCGAGTTCTTCGCCCCCGCCGCCCCTACCCGACCCATCCCCACCTGGGGGCTCCGCCCCCAGACCCCCGGGTGGGTTCTTCGGCTGCGGGTGGGTGGGGGCTGGTCGCGCAGTTCCCCGCGCCCCTGGGGGGCGGGGCTGCGCCCCTGCCCCCCACCCACCCGCAGCCGGGCAACACACCCGGGGTCCGGGGCGTAGCCCCGGGGATGGGGTGGGTAGGGGCGGCGGGGGCGAGAAACCACTACCGTTGAGCGGATGAGCACAGAGGAGCACCCCACGCCGGACCGAACCCCGGACCCCGCCCCGCAGGGCACCGCTCCGCGCTCCCTCGCGGAAGCCCTCCGCGCCCGGGACGACGCCTCCCTGTCGGCCCTCCTCCGCACCCGCCCCGACCTCATCACCCCCGTCCCCACGGACCTCACCCAGCTCGCCACCCGCGCCGGCACCCGCGCCTCGGTGGTCCGCGCCCTGGAGCGCCTGGACCGGTTCACGCTCCAGACCGCGGAGGCCCTCGCCGTCGCGTCGGAACCGGCGGCGCACGACGAACTGCTCGCACTGCTGGCGGGCGACGACAACGACCCGGCGGTCACGGCGGCGTTCCCGCGCGCTCTGGGGACGCTCCGCGAGCAGGCCCTGGTGTGGGGCCCCGACGACCGCCTGCGCCTCGTACGGACGGCGCGCGAGCTGCTCGCGCCGTCCCCCCAGCACCCGTCCCCCACCGGCCTGGGCCCGACCGTCGCCGAAGCCACGGCCGGGATGTCCCCGGGGCGCATCCAGGAGATCGTGGCCGAGGCCGGACTGCCGACCACCCACGACTCCGTCTCCGCCGTCGCCTCGCTCACCGCACTGTTCACCGACCGGGCCCGGATGTCGGCGCTCCTCGACACCGCCCCGGCCGAGGCGGTGGACGTGCTGTCCCGGCTGGTGTGGGGGCCGCCGTACGGCCAGGTGACCGCCGACCCGGCACGCCATCTGCGCTGGCTGATCGACCGCGGGCTGCTGCTGCCGACGGGGCCCGGCACGGTCGTACTGCCCCGGGAGGTCGCCCTGCATCTGCGGGCGGGCCGCGCGCACCGGGCGACGGAACCGGTGGCTCCGGCGGTCGAGGCCGCGCGGACGCACCGTCCACAGGTTGTGGACAGTGCGGCGGCCGGCCAGGCGTACACGGCGCTCGCCACCGTCGAGGAGCTGCTGAAGGACTGGCACGAGGGCGGGCCCGCCGTACTGCGCGCCGGTGGGCTCAGCGTGCGGGACCTGAAGCGGACGGCGGTGGCGCTCGACGTCGCGGAGCCGGTGGCCGCGTTCTGGGTCGAGCTCGCCTACGCGGCGGGACTGCTGGCCTCGGACGGGGAGGCCGACGAGCGGTACGCGGCCACCCCCGCCTACGACGAGTGGCTGGAGAGGCCCGCCGCCGAACGGTGGGCCACGCTCGCCTCGGCGTGGCTGGCCGCGACCCGTACGGCGGGCCTGATCGGCGGACGGGACACGAAGGACCGTACGTTGTCGGCGCTGGGCCCCGGCCTTGACCGCTCGGCGGCCCCCGAGGTCCGCCACCGCGTCCTCACCCTCCTCGCCACCCTGCCCGAGGGCGCCGCCGCCACCCCGGACTCGGTCCTCGCCCACCTCCAGTGGGAGCGTCCGCCGCGCGGGGACCGGAGCACGGCCGAGGATCTGCGGACCCGGCTCGCCCGGTGGACGCTGTCCGAGTCGGAGCTGCTGGGGGTCACCGGCCGGGGCGCCCTCTCGGCGCAGGGGCGGGCGCTGCTGGGGCTGCCGTCGGCGAGCGTGCGGGAGACCGGGACGCACGCCCCGTCCGGACCCGGCGACAAGCTCCCCGCCCACAAACACCACCGCCCCGCCGTCGAGGCCCCCCTCTCCGAAACCCCGCGCTCCCCCGCCGAGCAGGCCGCTGCCGCCGCCCACGCCGCCCGGCTCCTCGCCCCGCTGCTGCCCGAGCCCCTGGACCACGTCCTCCTCCAGGCGGACCTGACCGCCGTCGCCCCCGGCCCGCTGGAGCGGCCCCTCGCCGACACGCTCGGCGTGCTCGCGGACGTCGAGTCGAAGGGCGGGGCGACGGTCTACCGCTTCACCCCGGGGTCGGTACGCCGCGCTCTGGATGCGGGCCGGTCGGCCTCGGACCTGCACGCGTTCCTCGCGGCCCACTCCCGCACGCCCGTCCCGCAGCCGCTCGCCTATCTGATCGACGACGTGGCCCGTCGGCACGGCCATCTGCGGATCGGGGCGGCCTCGGCCTACGTCCGCTGCGACGACGACGCGCTGCTGAGCGAGATCCTCGCCGACAAGCGCTCGCAGGGACTGCGGCTGCGCCGCCTCGCACCCACCGTGCTCGCCGCCCAGGCCGACCCGGCGGCCCTGCTGGAGGGCCTGCGCTCGATGGGCTTCGCGCCCGCCGCGGAGTCCGCCGAGGGTGATGTGCTGATCACCCGCGCGCACGCCCACCGCACCCCGCCGCGCTCCGCCCCCGTGCCGGTCCCGGACGGTCCGCCGGTGCCCGACGCCACCCTCCTCGGCGCCGCGGTCCGCGCCATCCGCGCCGGTGACCTGGCCTCCACGACCCCGCGCAAGGACACGCAGGCACCGGCGCCGGGCAACGGCGAGCTGCCGCGCACCAGCTCCGCCGAGACCCTCGCCACCATGCAGGCCGCCGTCATGACCGGCGAGGCGGTGTGGATCGGGTACGTGAACGCCGAGGGCGCCGCCAGCCAGCGCGTCATCGCCCCGATCCGGGTGGAGGGCGGCTTCGTGACGGCGTACGACCACACCGCGGACGAGGTCCGCACCTATCCGTTGCACCGCGTGACGGGGGTCGCCGAGCTCGCCGACGACCAGCCGTGATCACCGCCTCTTGAGGCACACTGGACGTTTGGCCAGTCATCCGCGCGGGGTGACGGCACGCAGAAAGGGACGGGTGTGAACGGACCCCTCATCGTCCAGAGCGACAAGACCCTGCTCCTGGAAGTCGACCACGAGCAGGCCGACGCCTGCCGTCGGGCCATCGCGCCGTTCGCCGAGCTGGAGCGCGCGCCCGAGCACATTCACACCTACCGGGTGACGCCGCTCGGCCTGTGGAACGCGCGCGCCGCGGGCCACGACGCCGAGCAGGTCGTCGACGCGCTCGTCGAGTTCAGCCGCTACCCCGTGCCGCACGCGCTGCTCGTCGACATCGCCGAGACGATGGACCGTTACGGGCGTCTCACCCTCAGCAAGCACCCGGCCCACGGGCTGGTCCTGACCACCACCGACCGGCCCGTCCTGGAGGAGATCCTGCGGTCGAAGCGGGTCATCCCGCTCGTCGGCAACCGGATCGACCCGGACACCGTGGCCGTGCACCCCTCCGAGCGCGGACAGATCAAGCAGACGCTGCTGAAGCTGGGCTGGCCGGCCGAGGACCTCGCCGGGTACGTCGACGGGGAGGCGCACCCGATCGAGCTGGCGGAGGACGGCTGGGCGCTGCGGCCGTACCAGAAGCAGGCCGTGGAGAACTTCTGGCACGGCGGGTCGGGCGTTGTCGTCCTGCCCTGCGGAGCCGGGAAGACGCTCGTCGGCGCCGGGTCCATGGCGCAGGCCAAAGCCACCACGCTCATCCTCGTCACCAACACCGTCTCCGCCCGGCAGTGGAAGCACGAGCTGGTGAAGCGGACCTCGCTGACCGAGGACGAGATCGGCGAGTACAGCGGGACGAGGAAGGAGATCCGCCCGGTCACCATCGCCACCTACCAGGTGCTGACGACCAAGCGGAAGGGCGTCTATCCCCACCTGGAGCTGTTCGACTCCCGGGACTGGGGACTCATCGTCTACGACGAGGTGCACCTGCTGCCCGCGCCCGTCTTCAAGTTCACGGCCGATCTCCAGGCGCGGCGGCGGCTGGGCCTGACCGCGACCCTGGTCCGCGAGGACGGGCGCGAGTCGGACGTCTTCTCGCTCATCGGGCCCAAGCGGTTCGACGCGCCCTGGAAGGAGATCGAGGCGCAGGGGTACATCGCGCCCGCCGACTGTGTCGAGGTCCGCGTCAACCTCACCGACGCCGAGCGGCTCGCGTACGCCACCGCCGAGACCGAGGAGAAGTACCGCTTCTGCGCGACGACCGCGACCAAGCGGAAGGTGACCGAGGCGCTGGTACGGAAGTTCGCGGGGCAGCAGATCCTCGTGATCGGCCAGTACATCGACCAACTCGACGAGCTGGGCGAGCACTTGAACGCGCCCGTCATCAAGGGCGAGACCAGCAACGCGCAGCGGGAGAAGCTGTTCGACGCCTTCCGGGAGGGCGAGATCAGCGTGCTCGTCGTGTCGAAGGTCGCCAACTTCTCCATCGACCTGCCGGAGGCGACCGTCGCCATCCAGGTGTCGGGCACCTTCGGCTCGCGCCAGGAGGAGGCCCAGCGGCTCGGCCGCGTGCTGCGCCCGAAGGCCGACGGCCACCAGGCGCACTTCTACTCCGTCGTCGCCCGCGACACCATCGACCAGGACTTCGCCGCGCATCGGCAGCGGTTCCTGGCGGAGCAGGGGTACGCCTACCGGATCGTCGACGCCGACGAACTCCTGACCGACATCTGAACCAGCAGTACCAACCCCAGTAGGGGGTACGGCGAGGCGAACGGCTGCTGCCACCAGGGGAGAGCGAGGTCCAGATCACCCTGGTGCGGAACCAGCCAGAGGGTGCGGGCCGCGAAGACCACGGCGGTGGCGGCGGCCGGGCGCGGGCCGTGATCGGCGTACAGCACGGCGATCAGCGGGACGCACCACACCCAGTGGTGCGACCAGCTGATGGGTGAGATCAGCAGGGCCGTGAGGGCGGTGACGAGGACGCCCTGGCGGTCGGTGCGCGCGCGGCGGGCCAGCCACAGTCCCGCCGCCGCGACGGCCAGCGCGGGTACGGCCCACAGCGGACCCGGTGCCGGGTCCCCCAGCGCCCGGGCAATCAGCCCCTGGAGCGACTGGTTGTCGACGATCCACACCTTGCCGACGCGGCCGGTCTCGTAGAGCCGCCGGGTCCAGAAGTCGACGCTCGCGGCGGGAAGGGCGAGCGCTCCCAGGAGCACGGTCCCGGCGAAGGCCGCCAGGGCGGTGGCCGCTTCCCGTCGCCGGCCCCTGAGCAGCAGATACGCCACGAAGACGGCGGGGGTCAGTTTCACCCCGGCCGCGATGCCGAGGACGATGCCCTTGCCGGGGGCGCCGGGCGGCCGTGTCAGGTCCCAGAGGATCAGGCAGGCGACGGCGAGGTTGATCTGGCCGAAGAGCACGGTCTGGAAGACGGGTTCGAGCCACAGGGCGAGCGCGGTGGCGGCGCAGAGCGCGGGCAGCCGCGTCGGCAGGCCCGCGAGACGGCAGGAGAGCCGGACCAGCACGGCCAGCAGGGCCACGTTCCCGGCGACGAAGGCCGCCTTGAGGACGGACAGCGGGAGCCAGGCCAGCGGGACGAAGAGGACCGCCGCGAAGGGCGGGTACGTGGCGGGCAGCTGCCACTCGGTGACGGTGAACCCGTAGAGATCCGTGCCGTGGGCGACGGCCGCACCCTCGGCCCGGTAGACGAGCGCGTCGGCCATCGGGGTGCGCCGGAGAAGACACAGCGCGGCGAACGCGGCGAGGGAAGCGGCAAGCAGAAGGAGGGGCAGAAGAGACGCGGGGAGGCGGGAGACGGAGGAACGGGGGACGGAGAACGGGAGAACTTCGTCGAGTGAGCGATCGGTCACGTTCCGCTGAAGCACGGAGTGACCCTAGTGCCGGGACGGTTCACCCCGGCGGACGGCTCACCGGTGTCGTACGCCCGCCTCCTCCTCGTACTCACCGAGGAGCACCACGCCGAACGCCGCGCCCACGAAGACCTTGACGGCGCGCAGGGCGTCGCCGACACGGTGGCGGTGGTGGGCGGCGGAGAAGGCGGTCGCGCCACGAGCGGCGGGACCGCGCTGGGAAGGGCCTGGGGTGAAGGTTGCTGCGCTCATGTATCCATGATGGAATCCGCGACCCCATATGGCGTCGGCCTATGGACCGAACCTCGGCGGCCCCTCGTACGCCTCCAGGCCTCTGCGTGTACGCCTCACGACGGACGGCGACCCCTAGGGATATGGGGGTCGCATCCCTGATGCCGCGAAAAAGGGTTGGCCCGGACCTCCTCCCCTGACCTAGAATCTCCGCTCTTGCCCGCCTCCCTCGACGGAGTGCCGCCGCCCGGACGGAAACCGGACAGCATCCAACGGCTCGACCGCCGTACCCACTCACACGCAGCAGGTCTTCCGGAGGCACCACGTTGTCCACCCCACCCGCCCAGGACCCCCTCTCCCGCGAGCGCGCCCACCTCGGCTCGTCCCGCGCGGCACTGCGCGCGATGCGCGAGGACGTGGAGAACCTCGACATCACCGACGTCACCGCGAACTGGGTGAACGCCGCGGTCCTCCAGCACCAGATCGACGAGCGGATCAAGGCCCTCGCCGACCTCAGCCACACCCCGCTGTTCTTCGGCCGCCTCGACTATCTGCACGCACCCGGCGCCGACAAGGCGGAGGGTGCGGAGGGCGAGCGTTTCTACATCGGGCGCCGGCATGTGCACGACGCCGAGGGCGACCCGATGGTCATCGACTGGCGCGCGCCGGTGTCGCAGCCGTTCTACCGGGCCTCGAAGAAGGACCCGATGGACGTCGGACTGCGCCGCCGCTTCGGGTACACCAGCGGCGACCTCACGGCGTACGAGGACGAGCACCTGTCCGACCCCTCCGAGGCCGCGGCGACCAGCAAGCTGCTCCAGCAGGAGATCGAGCGCCCGCGCGTGGGCCCGATGCGGGACATCGTGGCGACCATCCAGCCGGAGCAGGACGAGATCGTACGGTCGGGTCTCGCGGGCTCCGTCTGTGTGCAGGGCGGCCCCGGCACCGGGAAGACGGCCGTCGGCCTGCACCGCGTCGCCTACCTCCTCTACGCCCACCGGGAGCGGCTGGCCCGCACCGGCACCCTGGTCATCGGGCCGAACAAGTCCTTCCTGCACTACATCGAGCAGGTGCTGCCCGCGCTGGGCGAGCTCGAGGTCAAGCAGGCGACGGTCGACGACCTCGTCGCGCATGTGGAGGTACACGGGACGGACGACGCGACCGCCGCTGTCGTCAAGGGCGACGCCCGGATGGCCGAGGTGCTGCGCCGGGCCGTCCGCTCGCATGTGACGCTCCCGACCGAGGGCGTCGTGGTCGTACGCGGGTCGCGGCGCTGGCGTGTCCCGGCGTACGAACTCGAGACGATCGTCGGGGAGTTGCTGGACCGCGACATCCGGTACGGCGCCGCCCGCGAGGCCCTTCCGCAGCGGATCGCGCACGCCGTGCTGGTCCAGATGGAGCGCTCGGGCGAGGCACCGGACGACCGGGTGCAGGACGCCGTGGCCCGCAACACCGCGGTGAAGGCGGCCGTCAAGGCGATCTGGCCGCCGGTCGACCCCGCCAAACTGGTCCTTCGCCTGCTCACCGACGCCGACTTCCTGGCCGTCCACGCGGACGGGATCCTCGACGAGGACGAACAGAAGGAGATCCTCTGGTCGAAGCCGGTGCGGTCGGTGAAGTCGGCCAAGTGGTCGCCCGCCGACGCCGTGCTGATCGACGAGGCCACCGATCTCGTCCAACGCACCCACTCCCTCGGCCATGTCGTGCTCGACGAGGCGCAGGATCTGTCGCCGATGCAGTACCGGGCGGTGGGGCGGCGCTGCACGACGGGTTCGGCGACCGTGCTCGGTGATCTCGCGCAGGGCACGACCCCCTGGGCGACGCGGAGTTGGGACGAGGCGCTCGCGCACCTCGGCAAGGGGGACGCGGTGATCGAGGAGCTGACCGCCGGTTTCCGCGTCCCCACCGACGTCATCACCTACGCCTCCCGACTGCTGCCGCACATCGCGCCGGGCCTGACCCCGGTGGCGTCGGTCCGTGAGAACCCGGGCTTCTTCGAGGTGCGGCCGACGACCGCCGACGAGCAGGTCGTGGACGCCTGCGAGGAGTTGCTGCGCAACGAGGGTTCGATCGGTCTCATCGCCGCCGACGCCCGGATCCCGGCACTGACCGAGGCGCTGGCGGCGGCGGGCCTGACGTACCTGGGCCCCGGCGAGGAGACGACGGCTCAGACCCGCCTCACCCTCGTCCCCGCCTCCCTCGCCAAGGGCCTGGAGTACGACTACGTGGTCCTGGACGAGCCGCAGGCCGTGGTCGACGGCGAGCCGGACGAGCGGACCGGGCTGCGCCGCCTGTACGTGGCCCTGACCCGAGCGGTCTCGGGCCTGACCGTCACCCACGCGGCCCCACTGCCGCAGCAGCTGGCCTAGGACCTGTCCGGGCCGGGCGGGCCCTTCGACGGCGACGAGGCACGCGTGCGGCCGTGCTCTTCACGGCTCTCCATGGCTCTCCATGGCTCTCCGTGGCCTTCATGTCGATGCCGGCCCCTACGCGTCCAGGACCTGCCGCCACTCCCGTACGGCCGCCACCGCCACCGGCCCGTCCCATCCGCCGGGCCGGGCCGCCCCACCGATGTGGAAGGCGTCGATCCGCGCGGCCCTCAGCCGAGGAACGTGATCGAGACGCAGCCCGCCGCCCACCATGATCCGGGGCTCGTAGCCGGGTTCGGTGCGGCGGGCGGCCTCGGCGAGGAGGGTCGGGAAACCGTCGTCCACGCCGTCCGGGGAACCCGCCGTGAGGTACGCGTCCAGGCCCGGCAGGTCCGCGAGCTGCTTGCGCAGGGAGTCGCGGTCGGCGGCGCGGTCGATCGCGCGGTGGAACGTCCAGGGGCAGCCGTCCAGTTCCGCGACGATCCGCTCTACGGCGGACAGGTCGGGACCGCCGTGCTCGTCGAGGAAACCGAGCACGAACTCGTCCGCTCCGGCGGCCCGCATCTCCCCCGCGAGCCGTACGAGCGCGTCGACGTCCTTGGCGTCGCCCGCCGCGAAGCCGTCCGCCCGCCTCAGCATCACGCGCAGCGAGATGTCGACGGCGGCGCGGATCCCGACGAAGGTCTCCACCGCCGGGGTGAGCCCGTCGGCGGCCATGTCGGTGACCAGCTCCAGCCGGTCGGCGCCTCCGGCCTGGGCGGCGACCGCGTCCTCCACGCCGAGGGCGATCACCTCCAGAACTGCACGCTTGCGCTCGCTCATGGGGCCTCTTCCTCTGGGGCGGCTACAGGTCTAGTCCAATCTCAGGGTACGCCGCGATCACCGACCACCGCGAGAAGGCCTCGCCCTTTACCGGGGCACATCATCGGGGCTCCGCCCCGAATCCCCGTCCACCCGAATGCGTTCGCCTGCGGGACGGCGGTGGCTGATCGCGCAGTTCCCCGCGCCCCCCAAGACGGGGCTCCGCCCCGAATCCCCCGCCCATCCGAATTCGTTCGTCTGCGGGACGGTGGGGGCTCGTCGCGCAGTTCCCCGCGCCCCCAAGGCGGGGCTCCGCCCCGAATTCCCCGTCCGCGCGGAGTGCTTTGGCTGCGGGACGGTGGGGGCTTGTCGCGCAGTTCCCCTCGCCCCTGAAGGCCTCGGCTCGGCCGGCGTTCAAGGGGCCCCTGATCCCAGGGGCCGCACCCCACCCACCCCGGCCCGCATCCCTGAGCCCGCCCGGCGATTGAGGACGAGGCCGGAGGCCACCCCACGTCCACCCCACCCCGGCCCTCACACTCAGCCCGACCGGCAATTGAGGACAAGGCCGGAGGCCGATGCCCCACCCACCCCCAGGTCCACCCGCCCCGGCCCGCATCACTCAACCCGACCGGCGATTGAGGACAAGGCCGGAGGCCGACGCCCCACCCACCCCCAGGTCCACCCACCCACCCCGGCCCGCATCACTCAGCCCGTCCGGCGTTTGAGGACGAGGCCGTTCAGGCCGATTCGGGGGTCCGGGGGCGGAGCCCCCGGGGATGGGACGGGTAGGGGCGGCGGGGGCGAGGGGAGGCTGGGGCGCTGTCGTGGCGGCGCGTCAGCCGAAGATGTTCAGGTCCCGCTCGGCCGCCCCGGCCAACTCGTACCCCGTGCCGGAAACAGGACGCCCGGCGTACAGCCGGATCAGTGTCGGGGCGTCGCCGATGTAGCGCGCCGGCGGCCGATCCCCCGCCACGCCACCCAACCGCAACGGCTCGTCCAGATCGTCGAGGTCGGCGTGCACAGGGACATGCCCCCTCTCGCGGCTGACGCGCGCGAGCAAGGTCAACGCGTAGGGAAGCCCCGCCCCCGCATACGCCCCCGGCTCCCCGAACGCGTCTCGCACATCCCCCGCATGCACCCACTCCCCGAGCGCGACCCCATCCAGCACCCCACCCGCCTCGGCGATAACCACCCCCGCCTCACTCATCCCCCGCTCCAGCTCGTCCACGATCTCCCCCACGGACCAGCCGGCCCGCTCGGCGATGTCACGGTCGTTCGCCTCGGGCGAGAACACCCCCTCCTCGAACCGGCTCTCCACCACCCGGGTCAGCGCGGCCCCGCAGTGCGCGAGCACATCCCGCACGGTCCACCCAGGACACGCGGTCGGCAGCCCGAAGTCCTCCCCCGGCCGGGCCCGCAGCAGCGGTATCAGCGCGTCGCGCTCAACGGTCAGCAGCCGCCCCGGCAGCCCGGGATCCCTCGCCTCGTACACGTCAGCAGGAGTCGTCATGCCCTCCACGCTAGGACCTGTCCGGCGGATCATGCCGGAGACGCGGGGTTTGGCACGCGCATCTGCCGCGTTGTCGTCACTCGCCGGTGCTCATGAGGCACCGACGCTTCTCTCCGGCCTGCTCCGCCGGACAGGCCCTAGGGGCCAAGCAGCCCAAGCGGGAGAATCGACGCATGCCCGACCTCGACGCGCTGCGCACCCGCTGGTCCCATGCCCTCGACGGCGCCCGCTCCCCCGGCGGCCCCGACCCTGCCCCGTACGCGGACAACCTCCTCGCCCGCTGGCAGGAGCCACAGCGCCACTACCACACCGTCGCGCACCTGACCGCGGTCCTCGACCACATCGACGTACTGGAGGAGTACGCGGACGACCCCGCCCTCGTCCGCCTCGCCGCCTGGTTCCACGACGCCGTCTACCTCCCCGACCGCTCCGAGAACGAGGAACGCTCCGCCCGCCTCGCCGAACGCGCCCTCCCCGAGGCCGGGGTGAGGGAGGAGAAGTCGGTCGAGGTCGGGCGTCTCGTCCGGCTCACCGTCACCCACGCCCCGACCGACGACGACCGCAACGGCCAGGTCCTCTGCGACGCCGACCTCGCGATCCTCGCCTCGGCCCCGGACACCTACGCCGCCTACACCGCCGCCGTCCGCGAGGAGTACGCCTTCGTCCCGGACGAGGCGTTCCGGGCGGGCCGGGCGGCCGTACTGCGTCAACTCCTCGACCTGTCACGGCTGTTCAGGACCCCGTACGGAACACGGGAGTGGGAGGAGCGGGCCCGGGAGAACATCCGGCGCGAGCTCGCCCACCTCACCGAAGCCACCCCGGACTCACCGAACCCACCCCGGAAGGCCGCCAAGTGAGCCGCCCCGGTCCGCCGCCCGGCGCCCGCATGCCCCTCGCCGTCTACATCCTCGCCCTCTCCGTCTTCGCCCTCGGGACCAGCGAGTTCATGCTCTCGGGGCTCCTGCCGCCCATCGCCGACGACATGGGTGTCACCATTCCGCAGGCGGGTCTGCTCATATCGGCGTTCGCCATAGGCATGGTCGTCGGCGCGCCGCTGCTCGCCGTGGCCACCCTCCGCCTCCCCCGCCGTACCACCCTCGTCTCGCTCATCGCCGTCTTCGGGCTCGGCCAGATCGCCGGCGCGCTGGCGCCGACGTACGCCGTGCTCTTCGCCTCCCGGATCGTCAGCGCCCTCGCCTGTGCGGGCTTCTGGGCGGTGGGCGCGGCGGTGGCGATCGCGATGGTCCCGGTGACCTCCCGGGCCCGCGCGCTCGCGGTGA
Organism: Streptomyces sp. GbtcB7; assembly: GCF_019091445.1. Classification (NCBI taxonomy): domain Bacteria; kingdom Bacillati; phylum Actinomycetota; class Actinomycetes; order Kitasatosporales; family Streptomycetaceae; genus Streptomyces; species Streptomyces sp. GbtcB7. Next base: position 123,198 of record NZ_JAGXJM010000008.1, on the reverse strand, counting down.
TGATCGGCGGCCTGTCGGTCGCGAACGTGCTCGGGGTCCCGGCCGGTGCCTTCCTCGGCGAGCATCTCGGCTGGCGGTCCGCGTTCTGGGCCGTCGGCGCGGCCTCCGCGATCGCCCTGGTCGGGGTCGTCACCCTCATCCCCCGCATCCCGCTCCCCGACGAGACGCCGCAGCTCAGGCGGGAACTCTCCATCTACCGTGACACGCAGGTCCGGCTCACCGTCGCTCTCGTGATGCTCGCCGCGGGCGGCGTCTTCTGCACGTTCAGCTATCTCTCGCCGCTGCTCACGGATGTCGCCGGGCTCGACGACGGCTGGGTGCCGAGCGTGCTCGCGCTCTTCGGGGTCGGGGCGCTGATCGGTACGACGATCGGCGGGCGGGTCGCCGACGCGCACCTCTTCGGGGTGCTCCTCTCCGGCACCGCGGCCTCGACCACCGTCCTCGTGGCGCTCGCGCTCCTGGGGCAGTACGCGATCGCGGCCGTGGCTCTCTCCTTCCTCCTCGGCGTCACCTGCTTCTTCACCGCCCCGGCGCTCAACGCCCGGCTCTTCAACCTCGCCGGGGCCGCCCCCACCCTGGCCGGTGCCACCACCACGGCCGCCTTCAACCTCGGCAACACCGGCGGCCCCTGGGTCGGCGGCACGGTCATCGACGCGGGTCTCGGCTACGCGGCGACGGCCTGGGCGGGCGCGGCCATGACGGTGACGGGCCTGGGGGTGGCCGCGGTCTCGCTGCGCCTCCAGCGCCGTACCCGGGCCTCCCGCGTGGTGGTGTCCATGAACAAGAAGGCCGAAAAGGCCGACAGGACCAACAATCCAGTACGTAACGACGTCTGACCGCGCCTATCCTCAGCCGCATGCGATCCATGGGTGGGGACCAGGTGGAGGAAGCCGTCGCGGGCGCCGTCGCGCTGTTGCGGGCGGTGGCCGGGCGGGACTGGGACGGCGTCGGGGCGGGCCGTCTCGAGTGGAGCTGCCGCAGGACCGCCGAGCACATCGCGGACGATCTCCTCGCGTACGCGGGCCAGTTGGCGGGGCGGGCCACCACGGCGTACGTGCCCTTCGAGATCACCCTGGACGACGGCACCGACAACGCGGGCGTCGTCGACGTGATCGAGACGACCGGCGCCCTGCTCGCCGCCGCCGTGCGCACCACGCCGCGCGAGGTGCGCGCCTTCCACCCGTATCCGTTCCGCAGCGCGAACCGCGAGGGCTTCGCCGCGATGGGTGTCACCGAGGTGCTGCTGCACACGCATGACATCGCGCAGGGTCTCGGGGTCGCCTACGACCCGCCGACCGAGCTCTGCACGGACGTACTCACCCGGATCTTTCCGCACGTCAGGCCGGGGTCCGACCCGTGGCTCACCCTCCTGTGGGCGACCGGCCGCGGCGAGTTGCCCGGCCGCGCCCCGCTCACCGAGTGGCACTGGAGCAACAACCTGGTGATCGAGGCCGGACGGCTCACGCTCCAAGGAGTCACCCCGGCCGCCGCCGCCGATCTGCGCGCGGGGGGCACCGGCGGCTTCGAGTGGATCGAGGGCGGCCCCTTCGACGGCACGCGGGACGCCGCCGGAATGGTCCTGAAGGCGTACGAGAGCGGGGTGCACCGCCCGGAGTGGGGCATGTTCGTGCTTGTACGGACCGAGGACGGCCGGGCGGTCGGCGCGATGGGCTTCCACGGCGCGCCCGACGAGGACGGCCGCGCGGAAGTCGGCTACGACCTCGCCGAGAACGCCCGCGGCCACGGCTACGCGACCGAGGCCCTGCGCGCCCTGGCCGCCTGGGCCCTCGCCCACGACGAGCTCGACATCCTCTTCGCGGCCATAGAGCGGACCAACGCGCCCTCCCAGCGGGTCATCGCGCGCGCCGGTTTCACCCGGGTGAGCGAGGACGAGGAGGAGTACGCGTACGAGCTGCGTGCGCAGGATCCGTCGCTGCGGGTGTACGCCCGTACGGACTGACCTCCGCCCACCGGGGTGGGGCGACCGGTCCTCCTACCGACCGACGTACTTGCGCCGGCGCAGCCCCGCGCCGTACAGCAGCCGCACCACCTCGCGGCTGCTGACCTCCACCGCCCCGGCGCGCACGGCGTCCGCGTACCGGTGGGAGGGGAGGTCGTAGTGGTCGCGCTCGAAGGCGCGCGGCGGTACGCCCAAGTCCGCTGCGAACAGGTGCAGTTCGTCGTACGAGACGTCGCTGACCAGGTGCGACCAGAGGCGCCCGTGCCCCGGCCAGGCGGGTGGGTCGATGTAGACGGTCACGAGGACGGCGTCTCGCCGGTCGCCGACCCCAGGCATCCCACGGACGCGACCTTCACGCCCGCCTTGTGGCAGACCCAGTGCGGGTCGGGCCCGAGCTCCGGCTCTACGTCGAGGGCGTGCGGGTCGCCCGAGCCGCAGACCGGGCACAGCGGCCAGCGCCCGTACCGCTCCAGCAGCGCGTCCTGTACGTCCTGGGCGACGAGCCCGGCCACATAGCCGACGCCCTCCGGCCATTGCTCGACCCACCATCGGCGCTGCACCACCGAGTCCTCGACGAGCGAGACGACATCCGCCTCGGCGACCTCACCCGCGACGAGATCGGCGAGAACGAGGGCGCGGGCCGCGTGCAACGCCTGCTCCAAGGGGCTGAGGGGATGGTTGGTGGGGTCCATGCACCCATTGTGCGCACCCTTGACCGCATACCCCAGCAGAAAATATCTTTCACAAGTGACCCAAGAAGTGAAGGAAATTTTCGCCGGTGAGGCTCCGCCCGCTCCCGCGGCTCTCGCGGCCAAGGTGCGGACGCTCGCCCCGTCGATGACCCGCTCCATGCAACGGGTCGCCGAGGCCGTCGCCGGCGACCCGGCGGGCTGCGCGGCCCTCACGGTCACCGGCCTCGCCGAACTCACCGGCACGAGCGAGGCCACGGTCGTGCGCACCGCCCGCCTGCTGGGCTACCCCGGCTACCGCGACCTGCGCCTCGCGCTCGCCGGCCTCGCCGCCCAGCAGCAGTCGGGCCGCGCCCCCGCCGTCACCGCGGACATCGCGGTCGACGACCCCATCGCGGACGTCGTCGCGAAACTCGCGTACGACGAGCAGCAGACCCTCGCCGACACCGCGGCAGGGCTCGACACGGTCCAGCTGGGCGCGGCCGTCACCGCACTCGCCGCCGCCCGCCGGATCGACATCTACGGCGTCGGCGCGTCCGGCCTCGTCGCCCAGGACCTGGCCCAGAAGCTGCTGCGCATCGGACTCATAGCCCACCCGCACAGCGATCCGCACCTCGCCGTCACCAACGCGGTGCAACTGCGGGCCAAGGACGTGGCGATCGCGATCACCCACTCCGGCTCGACGGGCGACGTCATCGAGCCACTGCGGGTCGCCTTCGAACGCGGGGCGACGACGGTCGCGATCACCGGCCGCCCGAACGGGCCCGTCACGCAGTACGCCGATCACATACTCACCACGTCCACGGCCCGCGAGAGCGAGTTGCGTCCCGCGGCGATGTCGTCACGCACCAGCCAGTTGCTGGTGGTGGACTGTCTGTTCGTGGGGGTCGCCCAGCGGACGTACGAGACGGCGGCGCCGGCGCTGTCCGCGTCGTACGAGGCGCTGGCGCACCGCCACAGTCCTCGGGGCCGTATGCGGTAACGCTCCGCTGGGAGCCTGGGAAAACTGGATGCCGTCGTCACGCTGCGGGCCGAATGTGGCTGGTCGCGCAGTTCCCCGCGCCCCTGAAGGGGCGCTTTACCACCCCGCGTTGAAAAGAGCCGTTCGTCATGACCTCCTCCACCGCCGACGCCTCCTCCAACCACCACTCCCTGCGGGCCGAGTTGGAGACGTTGACCACTGAGGCGTTCCGTCCTGAGCTGTCCGAGATCGACCGGCTGTCGACGCTGGAGATCGCGAAGATCATGAACGCCGAGGACGCGACCGTGCCGACGGCCGTCGCGACCCAGCTGCCCCGTATCGCCGCCGCGATCGACGCCGTGGCCGAGCGCATGTCCCGCGGCGGCCGGCTGATCTACGCGGGCGCGGGCACCGCGGGCCGCCTCGGCGTGCTGGACGCCTCCGAGTGTCCGCCCACCTTCAACACCGACCCGTCCGAGGTCGTGGGCCTGATCGCGGGCGGCCCGAGCGCCATGGTCACCTCGGTCGAGGGCGCCGAGGACTCCAAGGAGCTGGCCGAGGCCGACCTGAAGGAGCTCTCCCTGACCCCCGACGACACGGTGGTCGGCGTCTCCGCCTCCGGCCGCACCCCGTACGCCGTCGGCGCGGTCGAACACGCCCGCGCGCGCGGCGCGTTGACGATCGGCCTGTCCTGCAACGCGCACAGCGCGCTGGCCGCCGCGGCTGAGCACGGCATCGAGATCGTCGTCGGGCCCGAGCTGCTGACCGGCTCGACCCGCCTCAAGGCGGGCACGGCGCAGAAACTCGTCCTGAACATGCTCTCGACCATCACGATGATCCGTCTCGGCAAGACGTACGGGAACCTGATGGTCGACGTCCGCGCCTCGAACGAGAAGCTGCGGGCCCGCTCCCGCCGTATCGTCGCCCTCGCGACCGGCGCCTCGGACGAGGAGATCGAACAGGCCCTCGCGGCCACCGACGGCGAGGTGAAGAACGCCATCCTCACCATCCTCGGCGGCGTGGACGGGCCCACGGCGGCCCGCCTTCTGGAGGAGAGCGACGGCCATCTGCGCGCGGCGCTCGCCGCATCGACGGGCTGATCAGCACCCTCGTGGAGTGCGCACAACGAACGACCTCACCCCCCATGCCGCCACGGCCGCCGCGATCCTCCCCCTGGTCGGCGGCGCCGCGAACGTCACCTCCGTCGCCCACTGCATGACCCGCCTGCGCCTGGGCCTGCGGGACCGGACGCTCGTACGCGAGGACGCTCTCAGGTCCCTGCCCGCCGTACTGGGGGTGGTCGCGGACGACGACAGCTACCAGATCGTCCTGGGGCCGGGCACGGTCGCGCGGGTGACCCCCGAGTTCGAGGCGCTCGTCACCGGCACGGCCGACGCGCCGGTCACCGGCACGGCCGACGCGCTGGCCGCACGCGGCGCCGAGTGGAAGGCGGCCCGGCAACAGCGCAACGCGACCCCCCTCAAACTCCTCCTCCGCCGGATCGCGAACATCTTCGTCCCCCTGATCCCCGCCCTGATCGGCTGCGGAGTCATCGCGGGCCTGGGCGGCCTGCTGGTCAATCTGGGGTGGCTCCCCTCCCTCACCCCGGCCCTCGCCGCGATCGCCTCCGGCTTCATGGCCCTGATCGCCGTGTTCGTCGGCCACAACACGGCGAAGGAGTTCGGCGGCACCCCGGTCCTGGGCGGGGCGGTGGCGGCGATCGTCGTGTACGCGGGGGTCGCGAAGGTGACGGCCTTCGGCATGACCCTGGCGCCGGGCCAGGGCGGGGTACTCGGCGCACTGGCCGCCGCGCTCCTGGGAACGTACGTGGAGAAGTGGTGCCGCCGCTGGGTCCCCGAAGCCCTCGACGTCCTCGTCACCCCCACCCTCACCGTCCTGCTCACCGGCCTGGTGACGCTCTACGCCCTGATGTACACGGCCGGCGAGCTGTCGACGGCCATCGGGACGGGCGCGAACTGGCTCCTCGACCACACGGGCGTCTTCGCGGGCCTGGTCATGGGCGGCCTGTTCCTCCCTCTGGTGATGCTGGGCCTGCACCAGGCCCTGATCCCGCTGCACACCACCCTCATCCAGCAGCAGGGCTACACGGTCCTGCTCCCCGTCCTGGCGATGGCGGGCGCCGGGCAGGTCGGCGCGGCACTCGCGGTCTACGTCCGCCTCCACCACGACCGGTCCCTCCGTACGACGATCAGATCGGCGCTGCCCGCGGGCCTCCTGGGCGTCGGCGAACCCCTGATCTACGGCGTCTCGCTCCCCCTCGGCCGCCCCTTCGTCACCGCCTGCGCGGGCGGGGCGGCGGGCGGCGCCTTCGTCGGCTTCTTCTCGATGCTCGGCGACAAGATCGGCTCCACGGCGATCGGCCCCTCGGGCTGGGCGCTGTTCCCCCTGCTCAAGGGCACGGGCGGACTGGCCCTGACGGCGGCGATCTACGCGGGCGGGCTGCTGACGGGGTACGTGGTGGGGTTCGCGGCGACGTACTTCTTCGGCCTCGGGAAGACGGTCGGGGGCACTGTCAGTGGTGTGTGCGATTCTTCGAAGGAGGGGCAGGACACCGACCCGGGAGGGAATCCACCACCGTGAACCACGCACAGCTGACCGCCCTCGGCCGCGCCCTGCGCGTGCTCGGCGAGCACGGCGACGCGCTGAGCGCCGACACGCCCGACGCGAAGCTGCACGAGGTGAAGGCCGACCTGAAGCGGGCGCTGGACCTGCTGGAGGAGACGGTGACGACGGCGGTGCCCACGACGCGCTGCGCCGAGCACCCCAATGGCCCGGTGGACGAGGGCGCCGTCGACCTCTGCCTGCTCTGCGAGACACGGCGGCGCACCGCCCGCCGCACCGAGGTCAACGACGCCTTCCCGCAGGGCCGCCCCAGCGGCGCCGACGACGCGCCCGAGCGCACGATGTCCCGGTACGGCGTGCGGGCCGACCGCCCCCAGCCCCAGCAGCGCTGGCTGCCGGAGGTGTGGACCGGCCAGGCGTGGCAGCTGTGCGGCACCCCGCGCCGCGACCGCGTCGAGGCGGAGCGGTATCTCTCCGCGGAGCGCCGCACCCCGCGCCCCGGCATGGCCTACCGCCTGGTCCACGAGTTCACGGACTACGAGGTGCTGCGCATCTGGGGCACACCGGTGAAGGTGGACATCGAGCCGATGGGCAACCTGTAGCCGGTCACCTGCGGGCTCCCGCGCGCGGGACGGCGGAGGCGAGATGCCTGCTGAACCAGTCCGTGGCCAGCTCGGTGACCGATTCCAGGGTGCCGGGTTCCTCGAAGAGATGGGTGGCACCGGGGACGACGGCCAGCTGATGCTCACAGCTCAGGCGCGCCGCGGCCTGCCGGTTGAGGTCCAGTACGACGTGGTCACGGCCCCCGACGACGAGCAGCGTCGGAGCCTTCACCTCCGGCAGCCTGGCGCCGGCCAGATCAGGCCTGCCCCCGCGGGAGACGACTGCCGCGACGTCCGCCGCGGGCTCCGCCGCGGCCCACAGCGCGGCGGCGGCGCCTGTGCTGGCACCGAAGTAGCCGAACTCCATGCCTTCGGTGCCGGGCTGCTCACGCAGCCATGCGGTCGCCTGGATCAGGCGGTGGGCGAGCAGCTCCGTGTCGAACACGTTGTCCCGATTCACCGCCTCAGCCTCGGTGAGCAGATCGAACAGAAGGGTGCCGAGACCGGCGCGGTTCAGCCCGGTGGCGACGAAGCGGTTGCGTGGACTCTTCCTGCTGCTGCCGCTGCCGTGGGCGAAGAGGACGATCCCGGGGGCGCCGCGGGGCAGCGTCAACCGCCCGTCGAGCGCGGCGCCCGTGGCCGGTATCCGGACCTCCCCGTCATAGGGCGGGGGAGCGTGCTCCGGGGAGGCGCCGCCCGCGGCCGGCGAGGCGTCGGACGTGGCGTGCGCCGCGCGGTTGTGCTCCAGGCAGGCGATGACCTCCTCGTCGCTCGTCTGCCCGAAGTCCGTGTAGAACTGGCCGATCGCGTAGAACAACCGGGGGGTGTGCAGGCAGACGCCTTCGTCCGCCGCGCCTCCGAGGCGGGCCGACCAGTCGTGCGGCGCCACGGGAACCGCCAGCACGATCCGCGACGCGCCGCGGGCGCGCGCGATCCGGCAGGCAGCGAGTGCCGTGGAGCCGGTCGCCAGCCCGTCGTCCACCACCAGGACCGTCCGGCCCTCGTACCGGGCCGGCTGCCGCTCGCCCCGGTAGTGGCGGGCCCGCTGCTGCAGGACGCCGCGCTCGTGTTCCTCCACCGCCGCCAGGGCACGGTCCGTCACACCCGTCCCCCGCAGCACCTCTTCGTTGATGACGCGGACGCCTTCCTCGCCGATGGCGCCCATGGCCAGCTCCGGCTGGAAGGGCACCCCCAGCTTGCGCACGAGGCAGACGTCGAGCGGAGCGCCGAGGGCCTCGGCGACCTGCGCGGCGACCGGGACGCCGCCGCGGGGAAGTCCCACGACCACGAGGTCCTGGCCCTTGAGGTGGTGCAGCCGGGCGGCGAGCTGCCGGCCCGCGTCGGTTCGATCAGCGAAGTACATGGTCGCCTCCCGGGTGAGGTGAGGTCCCCGAGTCCCGAGTGAAGTCCGCTCCGCACTGCAGGGCGGAAAAATCATTTCCGGGCGGACAAGTCCATTATGGAGCGCTGCCACTCGCGGCTCCCAGAGCCGGCCGGACGGTGAGGGTGCCGTCCGGGTCGAGTTCGACGCGTGAACCGTAGGCCCGGCTGATCCGGCCCAGAACGTCCCGCACCCACCGCGAGTCCTCGACCGTCGCCCGCTCCAGCCGCATCCGCCGGGACCGCATCGGGACGACGCGCACGTCGTGGAACCTGCCGTCGACCGGGTCCACGGTGACGAAGTACAGCAACCGGAGATCGTCCCGGTACTCCTCGTAGCCGCCGATGCCCTCGTAGTCGTTGATCAGGTCGCCGCAGCCGTGGGTGATGAGCTTTCCCCGGTACGACTCCAACGGCCGCGGATGGTGCGAGGAGTGCCCGTGCACGACGTCCGCGCCGCCGTCGACGAGCGCATGGCCGAAAGCGGACCTGGTCACGCGGGACGAGGTAGCCCCAGTTGGAGCCCCAGTGGACCGAGACGACCACGATGTCGCCCGGCCGCTTGGCCGGACGCAGCCGGGTCGCGATCCCGGCCGCGGCGGCGTCCGACGGCTCGGCGACGAAGTCGACCCCGCTGCGCTGTGCCGTGGCGGCCCAGCCGCGGGGTATGCCACTGGAGGCCACCCCCACGGAGAAGACCAGGACGCGCCGGCCGCCCGTGACGGGGACGATCGCGGGACGCCGGGCCTCGTCGGCGTCCCGCCCCGCTCCCGGCGCGCGAAGACCGGCGTCCGCCAGGGCGCCGAGGGTCTCCTCCAGCCCGCGGCGGCCGTAGTCCAGCACATGGTTGTTGGCCAGGGCACAGGCGTGCGGACCGGCGGCGGCGAGGGCGGGCAGGTTGGCCGGGTGCATCCGGTAGTGGACCTCTTTGCCGGGCGCGGCCTCGTCGTTGCGCGTGACGGCGGTCTCCAGGTTGAGGATCCTGGCGTCGGGGGCCACCGCGGCGAGCACGTCCAGCGCGTCGCCCCAGGGCCAGGTGAAGCCGGCCGGGCGGGGAATCAGGCCGTTCGCCGCCTCGGCCAGCTCCACATAGGCGCGGGCGTCCTTGATGTACGACTCCCGCAGCTTCGGATCGCCGGGGTGCGGAAGAATCTGGTCGACTCCCCGGCCGAGCATCACATCACCGGCCAGGAACAGCGTGACGAGGCCACCGCCCATACCTCCAGGCTAGGACCTGTAGCCCGACACCGTCGCGATCCACTTGACGAAGTCGCCCGGGTCGTTGTCCGCGCCGTGGCCGGCGTCCCAGTAGTACGAGGTGTCGACGTCGTCGCCGAGGTTCTTCAGGCGGGCGGCGAGGTTGCTCGCGACGGTGAGCGCGGTGTCACTGTCCTTGGTGCCGAGGCGGATCCACCAGTGCTTCGACCGGTTCTCGTTGACCTTGTCCACGAGGTGGTACATCGGGTTCATCAGATGGAGCTTCGCGGGGATGTCACTGTCGAGGCGCGCACTGGCACCCTCTTCGTGGCGGAGGCTGTAGAGGGTGAAGTGCCGGTTGGCGGTGGTCCCCGTGCCGAACTCGTTGTTCTCACCGGCGGACAGGTCGAAGGCGTCGAACGCCGGGGTGTCCTTCTTGCGGGCGCCCACGTGGGTGAGGAAGTCGGCCCAGGAGAAGGCCGCCCTGCCGCCGGACCACGTGATGAACGGGTTCGCGGCCAGATAGGTCGCGCGGTCCGCGTCCGACAGCGCCGCGAGGTACTTGGTGGCCGACGGCTCCAGGTGGGTCCTGACCAGGTACTCGTCGAGGTTGCGCGCCGTAAGGGTGCCGAAGCCCTTCGCCGTCAGCCTCAGGGAGGCGAGATAGTCGCCGTACGCGCTGCTCAGCGCCTTGGAGACGGTCTGGTCGACGACCGAGCCACTGCTCAGCAGGTTGGCGCCCCAGTTCCACTCGTACGCCATGTCGGCGTGTTCGAGGTCGGTGATCGGGCACCAGGCACCGGTGGCGAAGATGGCGTCGCTCGCGTCGGCCGCGCCCAGCTCCTCCAGATAGGAGTCGTAGACCGGACTGTCGCCGGACGCGCCGAGCAGCGAGGACAGCGCGCCGCCTGCGCTGACTCCCGCGGAGACGATCCGGTCCACGTTGCCCGGGACGCGCCCCTTGTTGAACTTCACGTACCGCACCGCGGCCTTGAGGTCGACGATGGCGGCGGGCGCGGTGCCGTAGTACGTCCCGCTGGAGTCGACCAGCGACCGCCCGCGTGCGCCCGGCTCCACGACGACGTACCCGGCGGCGAGCGCCAGCTGCTGGCGGCTCGCGGCGGAGACGGCAGCGGGAGCGGGCCCGCCCGGGCCGCCGGGGCCCATGGCTCCGCCGATTCCGGTGGCGTTCGCGACGGACGACGGCATGTAGCCGCCGACCTGGTTGGCGAAGAGGATGGGAGCGCCGGACGCGTCCACGACGCTCCCGTCGATCTTCACCGGAACGCTGACGTTGAGGGACTGGTAGGTGGCGTCCACCGGGTCGGCCACGTACGAGGCCACTTTGTAGAAGTGGTAGACGACCTCGTGGGCGGTGCCGGTGGTGTCCGTGATGCTGGTGGTCAACTCCGTGTAGCTGCTCGGATCGAAGACCAGGGAGGAGTCCGTGGACGCCGCGGACGCCGCCGCGGACGTTCGGCTCGCCGCCCGCGCACCGGAGGCGAACCCGACCGCCGGCACCGCGGCACCCACGGTGAGCCCCATGACCACTGCCCTGCGCTTCACTGACTTCACTATCGTCTCCTGTCTTCGCGGCTCGTTCGAGCAACGAGGCCCCAGGACAACAGCCGTTCCTTAAGCCTTCCTTTGCGTCTCCAGTGACGGCACCGGGATCCGGCCACCGCCCTGACCAGCCACAACCACGGGCGTCTTGCCTCGCCGACCAGCAAACCGAACCAATCGCCCACAAAATTGTCAGCAATTTTGGCGCGATCTCGCACGCTCGGACTCCCGGTTGGCCTCCCTGACCCGCGCCCGCAGCGCCTCCTCCGGCGCACACGCACGCAACACGTCCGCCAGCCGCACCGCGGTACGCACGTTGCACCGCCCGAGTGCGACCAGCGCGAACGGCTCCTCGCTCGCACCGGTCACCGGATCGACCCGCAGCGAGGGCAGGACGATGCCGACGCCTTCCAGGGCCGCCTGGAGTTGTGCCAGCTCTCGGACACGGTCCGCGCCCTCGCCTCCCGCCACGGCATCCCGCTGACCGAGGCCCGGCACGACTGAGTCCGTGGCACCCAACTCCAGGCCCGAAGCTCAAGTGCCGAACTCCGAGCACTCCTGAAAGGAACGGGTGGTGGGCCCCAACCCACCCTCCCACCCTGGCGAGTTGACTTGAAGCGACCAACTTGCCACGCACAGTCACCAGGCCTTGGCGTGCCCGAATAACGAACAACCCCCGCCCGGTGCGGTAACACCTGCGGGGGTTTAACCACGAGACGATCGAGACATCGCCCCATGGCTGAAGCCAACTTTAGTGCTGCCCCCCGCCCTGCGCACGCCCTCCCCCACCCGATGGCCAACCCGGGTTACGGAAAACGCAGCGCCCCGGACCAACGCCCACGCACCAACCACGACTTCGTGCACCTCCCGCCCCGCGAGGCAGCGATCGCCGCGTACGTCGACCGGCTCCCCGACGGCGCCGACATCTCCGTAAAGACGCTGGCCAAGGAGCTCCCGTACGGCCAATGCGCCCTGCGCACCGCTCTCAACAACCTCACTCGGGCGGGCCACTTGCGCCGGGGCCGCGAACATCTGACCGAGTCGGGCGGCTCCCGCTGGGTCACCCGATCGTGGTTCACCCGAACGGCACGCGACGACGGCTGGTGGGCGACGTTCACACGCGGCGACGTACCGCAGGAGCCCCCGGACCGGTCGTCCGCCCCCAACCGCTCCCGCGCCCACATCCTGCTGGCGGCACTGGGCCGCACGACCCCGGCCCTGTCCCTCTCCGCCCGGGACTGCGCCGACCTCGCGCCCCTGCTCACGGAGTGGTTCGCGAGGGGCGCCACCGACGAGCACGTACTCCGGGCCCTGACTGCGGGCCTCCCCGTCCCCGTCCACAGCCCGGCCGCCCTCGTCCGCACCCGCCTGACCGCCAAGCTCCCACCGGAACCCGTACGAGAGACGCCACCACCACGCCCGCCCCTCCGCATCCTGGAGTGCGCGAAGTGCCGGGTTCCGGGCCGCCCGGAGGCCCTGCCCGGCGGCGTCTGCGGGCCGTGCCGGGGCGACACCGCCCCACGTCCCACCGGCCCCCTGACATCCACCGCAGTCCACGCCCACGCCGCCGCGGCCCGCGCGGCGATGGCCGACCGACGAGAAAGGGCACGCGCATGACCGCTCCAACGGTCCGGAAGCACACAGCCGGGGCACGATGGGAGGAAGGAGGCAACACCATGACCCCTGACACCGCCGAACGCCCGCAGATGTCTGCCGAGGACTTCGAAGAACTAGTCCGCAGGGCTCCAAGGGAGCTGCGGAACAGGCTGGAATTCCTCGGGGGAAGGCTGTGCGTCAGGCACGGACCTCTCGACATCGACGAGTTCGAGGAACTCGCCGCTGCAGCCCCCGAGACCGTTCGGCTGGAGTACATCAAAGGAAAACTAGAGGTCAAGGCAATGCCGGACGGCAACCACCGCGAGATCTTCGTCTGGCTGCAGGAGCAGTGCATGCAGTATCGCCCTGACCTTCGCCTGTATCCCGAGTCCGGCATCAAGGCGGAGGCCTACCGCAACGGCCGCGCCCGCACGGATGGGGCCGTCGCGCAGCGGGGCCACTTCAGGGGCCACGGCGAGTGGTCCGACTCCGAAGGCATCCTCATGGCCGTAGAAATCACCTCTCACGACCGGGACACCGACCGCCGAGACCGGGTGGACAAGCCGGCCGGCTATGCGGCGGCCGGCATCCCGATCTACCTCCTCGTCGACCGTGACAACAACACCGTCGTGGTGTTCAGCGAACCCAAGGACGGCCGATACCAGCAGTCCCCCTCCTACCGTTGGGGATCTGTCGTGGAGCTTCCCGCCCCCGTCGGTATCACCCTCAACACCGAGGAACTCAAGGACTACGCCGACTGACCGAACAACGGCAGCGCCCCGAAGTCATGGTGCTCCCAGAGGCGGCGCGAGGTCTCGTGCGGGTACGGGGTGACCGCGGAGTCCGTGTCGAAGACCTGGGTCGGCCGCCGCTCGGTGTCGTACGCGGGCCAGCCCGGGTCTCCGGTCGTGGCGAACGCCGTCCAGGCCGCGCGGAAGCGGGACGACAGGGCCTCGGCCTCCGGGGACGACCCGACCCCGGCGAACAGCATCAGGCCGAGGTCGGCGGCGAAGGTTCCGAACAGCAGCGGTACGTCGAGGCCGTGGCAGGCACCCAGCGCGCCTCCGTAGGCGGGCGCGGGCCAGGCCAGCTCGTAGACGTGCGCGCGGCCACCGCCCGCGATCTGCGCCTCGGCCAGGCGCAACGAGGGCATACGGAACACCGCGTCGGAGTGCACCCACTCGTAGAGCTCCTCGGGAGAGGCGTCAGGGAAAGCGGCGCGGTAGGCCCGCTCGCCGTCAGCCCCGGAGCCTGACCCCGACCCCGGTCCCACTCCCACTCCCGGTCCCGGTCCGAAGGTGCGCAGTGCCGCCGTCGCCTGCTCGTCCGTGATCGTCCCGAGTTGGCCGCCCAGCGCGGCGAACAGCCGGTACTCGTTCCGTGTGTGCCCGACGATCAGTTCCACGTCCCGTGCCGAGCCGGCCGCCAGCGCCTGCCAGGGGGCGGTCGGCAGTACCTCTCCGTCGACGACGGGCGAGAAGGCGGTCAGCGTGTGGGCGACCATGCCCCATCTGTCCTCGAACTCCCGCATCTTGGGCCCCAACGCCTCGCCCACGGCGGTCAGTCGGCGGGGATCCACCGAGGACAGGTCGGCGGCCGTCGGGCGCAGGCCAGCCTCGGCGGCGATGGCGGCGGCGATGTCGCGGGCGAGGTCGTCGGAGAAGAAGGGGCCGGGCACGCTCTGCGCGATCGCCCGGCCGAACAGCCCGGCCGCGCCGGGCATGGCCAGCAGTGAGGCGACGGACCCGGCGCCCGCGGACTCGCCGAAGACGGTGACCCGGCCGGGGTCGCCGCCGAAGGCCGCGATGTTCTCCCGTACCCATTCCAGGGCCGCGACCTGGTCGAGCAGCCCCCGGTTGGCGGGGGCTCCGTCGATCCGGGCGAAACCCTCCACGCCGAGGCGGTAGTTGAGGGTGACGACGATCAGGTCGCCGTCACGGGCGATGCGGCGGGCGTCGTATCCGGGGCTGCCGGAGTGGCCGAGCTTGTAGGCGCCGCCGTAGATCCAGACCATCACCGGACGGCGGGCGGCCGGGTCCGGGTCGGGCGTCCAGACGTTCACGGTCAGCCAGTCGTCGCCCATGGGGGCGTCGATCACCCCGGTACGGCCCTGGAATCCCGACTCCTGCGGGGGCGGCGGCCCGAAGGCGAAGGCGTCGCGGGTGCCGTCCCAGGCGGTCACCGGACGCGGGGCGGCGAACCGCGCGTCCCCCACCGGCGGTTCGGCGAACGGAATACCCCGGAAGACCACCAGCCCGTCCTCCCGGCGACCACGCACCGCACCGGCGTGGGTACGCACCACGCTCGCTCCTGCTGACGTCACGACGGCTCCCTGGGTACGGGTGGAACGGAACGGGTCCTTGAGGGAACAGCGTGCTACGAAACAACCAGGCGATCACCCCCCGGGGATGGGGAGGGTGATCGCCTGGATGCGATTTCGGACAGGTCGGGTCACGTCCGGTCCGATCCGGTCGGGCCGGGTCCGGACGGGGTCAGGTCCCGTCCGGTCGGCCCGAGGTTCAGCTGAGCGTGCTCAGCGCCTTCGGGTCGTACGACCCCAGCTCCTCGAGCCGTCCGTCCAGTACCTTCGCCGCCCACTCCGGGTCCTGGAGGAGGGCACGGCCCACGGCGACGAGGTCGAACTCGTCGCGCTCCAGGCGGTCGAGGAGGTTGTCGAGGGAGGCCACCTTGGAGCTCTCGCCCATGAAGGCCTTGATGAAGTCGCCGTCGAGGCCGACCGAGCCGACGGTGATGGTGGGCTTGCCCGTGAGCTTCTTGGTCCAGCCCGCGAGGTTCAGGTCGGAGCCGTCGAACTCGGGGAGCCAGTAGCGGCGGGTGGAGGCGTGGAAGGCGTCGACGCCGGCGGCGGCGAGCGGGGTCAGGATGGCCTCCAGCTCCTCCGGGGTCTCGGCGAGCCGGGCGTCGTAGTTGTCCGACTTCCACTGCGAGTAGCGGAAGAGGACGGGGAAGTCGGCCGAGACCGAGTCACGGACCGCGGCGACGATCTCCGCCGCGAACTTCGTACGGGCGACGGGGTCACCGCCGTAGGCGTCCGTACGCCGGTTGGTGCCCGCCCACAGGAACTGGTCGAGCAGATAGCCGTGCGCGCCGTGCAGTTCGACGCCGTCGAAGCCGATCCGCTCGGCGGTGGCGGCGGCCTCGGCGAACGCGGCGATGACCTCGTCCAGGTCGGTCTGGGTCATGGCCTTGCCGGTGCCCTCGGTGCCGTCGAGACGGATGCCGGAGGGGCCGACCGCGGGGGCGTCGGCGTACGGCGGCCGTCCCGCCTTGCGCACCATGCCGATGTGCCACAGCTGCGGAACGATCGTGCCGCCCGCCGCGTGCACCGCGTCGGCGACCTTCGTCCAGCCCGCGAGCTGCTCCGCGCCGTGGAAGCGCGGGACGCGGTCGCTCTCGCCCGCCGAGTCGTGGCCGACGTACGTGCCCTCGGTGACGATGAGGCCCACGCCCGCGGCGGCGCGGCGGGCGTAGTACCCGGCCACGTCCTCACCGGGGACGCCGCCCGGGGAGAACTGCCGGGTCATCGGTGCCATCGCGATCCGGTTCGGGACGGTCAGGCCGTTCAGCGAGACAGGGCGGGACAGGATCTCGGCCGCGCGGGAGGCGGGGGCAGTCGTAGACACGTGTGGGGGCTCCTCGGGTACCGGATGGTATGTGCGCATGCATCGATGGTGCGTCAACCACAACTCTCCGGCCGTTCATGTCATTCCGGCCGCCCGGCACGTCGCCCTGTGACCCCGGACACGCCCGAGGGCGGTACCCCCTGTTTCCAGGGAGTACCGCCCTCGGCAGGAAAACCGATCCTCGGAAGGATCAGAAGTCCATGTCACCGCCCGGCATGCCGCCCGGAGCGGCCGCGGAGGCCTTCTCCGGCTTGTCGGCGATGACGGCCTCGGTGGTCAGGAACAGCGCGGCGATGGAGGCGGCGTTCTGCAGGGCAGAGCGCGTCACCTTCGCCGGGTCGATGATGCCTTCGGCGATCATGTCGACGTACTCACCGGTCGCGGCGTTCAGGCCGTGGCCGACGGGCAGGTTGCGCACCTTCTCGACGATGACGCCACCCTCGAGACCACCGTTGACGGCGATCTGCTTGAGCGGGGCCTCCAGGGCGAGCCGCACGGCGTTGGCGCCGGTCGCCTCGTCACCCGAGAGCTCGAGCTTCTCGAAGACCGAGGAGGCCTGGATGAGGGCCACGCCACCACCGGCGACGATGCCCTCCTCGACGGCCGCCTTCGCGTTGCGAACGGCGTCCTCGATGCGGTGCTTGCGCTCCTTGAGCTCGACCTCGGTGGCGGCACCGGCCTTGATGACGGCCACGCCGCCGGCCAGCTTCGCCAGGCGCTCCTGGAGCTTCTCGCGGTCGTAGTCCGAGTCGGAGTTCTCGATCTCGGCACGGATCTGGTTGACCCGGCCCTGGACCTGGTCGGCGGAGCCGGAGCCGTCCACGATCGTGGTCTCGTCCTTGGTGATGACGACCTTGCGGGCACGGCCCAGCAGGTCCAGACCCGCGTTCTCCAGCTTGAGGCCGACCTCCTCGGAGATGACCTCGCCGCCCGTGAGGATGGCGATGTCGCCGAGCATGGCCTTGCGGCGGTCACCGAAGCCCGGAGCCTTGACGGCGACGGACTTGAAGGTGCCACGGATCTTGTTGACGACCAGGGTCGACAGGGCCTCGCCCTCGACGTCCTCGGCGATGATCAGCAGCGGCTTGCCGGACTGCATGACCTTCTCGAGGAGCGGCAGCAGGTCCTTGACGTTGCTGATCTTCGAGTTGGCGATCAGGATGTACGGGTCGTCGAGGACGGCCTCCATACGCTCCATGTCGGTGGCGAAGTACGCCGAGATGTAGCCCTTGTCGAAGCGCATACCCTCGGTGAGCTCAAGCTCCAGACCGAAGGTCTGGGACTCCTCGACGGTGATGACGCCTTCCTTGCCGACCTTGTCCATCGCCTCGGCGATGAGCTCGCCGATCTGGGTGTCGGCGGCGGAGATGGAGGCCGTGGAGGCGATCTGCTCCTTGGTCTCGACATCCTTGGCCTGCTCAAGGAGGGCACCGGAGACGGCCTCGACGGCCTTCTCGATACCGCGCTTGAGAGCCATCGGGTTGGCGCCGGCGGCTACGTTGCGCAGGCCCTCGCGGACGAGAGCCTGGGCGAGAACGGTCGCCGTGGTCGTACCGTCACCGGCGACGTCGTCCGTCTTCTTGGCGACTTCCTTGACCAGCTCGGCGCCGATCTTCTCGTACGGGTCCTCGAGCTCGATCTCCTTGGCGATGGAAACACCATCGTTGGTGATCGTGGGGGCGCCCCACTTCTTCTCGAGGACGACGTTGCGGCCCTTGGGGCCAAGGGTGACCTTGACGGCGTCGGCGAGCTGGTTCATCCCGCGCTCGAGACCGCGCCGTGCCTCCTCGTCGAACGCGATGATCTTGGCCATGTGAAGTGGTCCTCCCGGACTGGGGTGGATTGCTCCGGACCGCGCTGGCGCCCGCGACGGACGGCCTGCCTGCCCCGTGGTTCCTTGCACCACCTGGCCTGCGGGCCTCACCGACCCGGTCCTTCGTTATCACTCTCACCTTCAGAGTGCTAACGCCAATGATTAGCACTCGCCCCTGCCGAGTGCAAGCGCCTTCCCTTGATCCGCAGGTGAGAAGGGGCGCGCAACCCGCGCGTCGCGCCGGTGCGCGAGCGGGCCCACGACAGTGCGCGGGCAGACCGAAGGGCTCGTACCCCATGGGATACGAGCCCTTCGTCACGTCGAACAGTCAGTCGGCGCGTGCTTCAGCTGGTCGCGAGCCGGACCATGTCCGCCTGCGGCCCTTTCTGGCCCTGCGAGATCTCGAAATCGACCCGCTGACCCTCTTCCAGGGTGCGGTAGCCGTCCATCTGAATCGCGCTGTAGTGGACGAAAACATCCGCACCACCGTCGACCGCGATGAAGCCGTACCCCTTCTCCGCGTTGAACCACTTGACGGTGCCCTGAGCCATGCCTAACTCCCCTATTACTGGCCCTTGCACAGGACCGCACTTCGCGGACCCGGGTCAGACCTCACCCCCCAACGGTTGGGGGTGTGCGCCGGAACGCGTCGACCGCGGCTGAATGTATCTGTCCAACTGCCGTCTGCAACAGGTCAATCGGACGAGAATTCCGGGCACGACCGATCGGGAATATAGGGAGAATTTGCGAAGATTCAGGGCAAGTCGGGCCCCATAAAAGCCATATAAGGCTCAAAAGCGCGGGACACTTTGGCTACTTCTTGCCGGACTTCGGGCGCGAACTCATATGCGCCCGGCATGCAAAGTGGAGCGGGTTCCCCAACTGTACCGCGCTCAACCATGCAGAATTGCCCCCTCCGCTTCTCTCGCGGAGGGGGCAATTCGATGAACTCTCGGTAATTGGCATTACCAAGGGTAACTATCTCACCCTGGGTAACGGCTCGCGGGGCGGTCAGCCACCGGCGACGGCGGGGATGATCGAGACGCCCGCGCCGTCCGGCGTCGCCGTCTCCAGACCCTGCTCGAAGCGGACGTCGTCGTCGTTCACGTAGACGTTGACGAACCGGCGCAGCTTGCCCTGGTCGTCCAGGACGCGCGCGGCGATACCCGTGTGGTTCTTCTCCAGATCCGCGATGACCTCGCCGAGGGTCCCACCCTCGGCCGTCACCTCGGCCTGACCACCGGTGTAGGTGCGCAGGATGGTGGGGATGCGGACGTTGACGCTCATGCGGTGACCTCCCGGTCGGATTTTGGCGTACGGATGGGGAGCGCCCCGTCAGGGGCGCGGGGAACTGCGCGACCAGCCCCCACCAGCCCGCAGCCGAAAGACAGCCCTTCCAACGAAGCGCTTACGCAAGCCCAGCTTCCCGGAAGGAGTCCAGGCTCGGACGAATGGTCGCCGTCAGACCCGTGCCGGCCACCGCATCCAGGGTCTTGAGCCCGTCCCCGGTGTTCAGGACCACGGTCGTCAGACTCGGGTCGAGCAGCCCGTTCTCGATCAGCTTCTTGGTGACACCCACGGTCACCCCACCCGCCGTCTCCGCAAAGATCCCCTCCGTACGCGCGAGCAACTTGATCGCATCGACGACCTGCTCGTCGTTCACATCCTCCACGGCCCCACCCGTGCGCCGCGCGATGTCCAGCACGTACGGCCCGTCGGCCGGGTTGCCGATGGCGAGCGACTTGGCGATGGTGTTCGGCTTCTGGGGCCGTACGACGTCGTGGCCGGCCTTGTAGGCGACGGACACCGGCGAGCAGCCCTCGGCCTGGGCACCGAAGATCTTGTACGGCTTGTCCTCGACCAGTCCGAGCTTGATCAGCTCCTGAAGACCCTTGTCGATCTTCGTGAGCTGGGAGCCGGAGGCGATGGGGATCACCAGCTGGTCGGGGAGCTTCCACCCCAGCTGCTCGCAGATCTCGTACGCGAGGGTCTTGGAGCCCTCCGCGTAGTACGGCCGCAGGTTGACGTTGACGAAGCCCCAGCCCTCGCCGGCCGGGTCGCCGATCAGCTCGGAGCAGAAGCGGTTCACGTCGTCGTAGTTGCCCTCGATGCCGACGAGCTCGCCGCCGTAGATCGCGGCCATGACGACCTTGCCCTGCTCCAGGTCGTGCGGGATGAACACGCAGGAGCGGAAGCCGGCGCGGGCGGCGGCGGCGCCCACGGCGCCGGCGAGGTTGCCGGTGGAGGAGCAGGAAAGGGTCGTGAAGTCGAACGCGCGGGCGGCCTCGATGGCCTGGGCGACGACGCGGTCCTTGAAGGAGTGCGTCGGGTTGCCGGAGTCGTCCTTGACGAAGAGCTTGCCGGCCTCGACGCCCAGCTCGCGGGCGAGATTGTCGGCCTTGACCAGCTTGGTCCAGCCGGGGTTGATGTTCGGCTTGTCGGCGACGTCGGCCGGGACGGGGAGCAGCGGCGCGTAGCGCCAGATGTTCGCGGGGCCCGCTTCGATACGTGCCCGGAGCTCTTCGGTTTCGTAGGCCGAGAAGTCGTACGCGATCTCCAGCGGGCCGAAACACTCCTCGCAGGCGAAGACCGGGCCGAGCGGCACGCGGTGCCCGCACTCGCGGCAGGAAAGCGCGGCGGCGGGTCCGAGATCCACACCGACTACGGTGGTGGTGTCGCCCGCGACAGGGTTCGTGGTGCTTGCAACAGTCGAACTTGCAACAGTCTGCGCAGCCATGGAGGCGAGGCCCTTTCTCCTCATCTTCCTCACGACGCACTTCGCCGTGAGACGGATTTGGCACCTTCCCTAGCCGGGAGCCTCGCCACATCAATGTGACAGGAACCAGCTGGAGGGTTGCCGGGGCTTCATCGGGCCGTATCCCTCTGCCCCTCTGGATGAGCGGTATTCGGTTGTGTCGTGCGGGTGGTGCGGTGGTCCGCAAATGATCTACGACATGCGATGGTCATCCGCGTTGTTCAAGACTGTAACCGAAGGCCAGGACAGTTGAGATAGTCGTCCGAACCGCGAGATGGATCACACCGTGAGACACCGGGTGATCAGACAGTGAGGAGCCGCAGACTGTGCTGAAGGAAACTGAGCGCTGGCTGAGCAATCGCTCCTGGTCCGTGACCGATCGCCCGCTCCACAGACTCATGTCCGCCAAACGGGCCACGGGCTCCTCGGTGAGCGTCGTCCTGCCTGCGCTGAACGAGGAGGAGACGGTCGGCGAGATCGTCGCCATCATCCGCCACGACCTGATGCAGCAGGTGCCCCTCGTCGACGAGATCGTCGTCGTCGACTCGGGCTCGACCGACCGCACCTCGCAGGTGGCCGCCGCGGCGGGCGCGCGCGTGGTGCACCGGGACGAGATCCTGCCGCGCATCCCGACCGTGCCCGGCAAGGGCGAGGTGCTGTGGCGTTCCCTCCTCGTGACGAGCGGGGACATCGTCTGTTTCATCGACGCGGACCTGAAGGAGTTCTCCTCGGACTTCGTCTCCGGGATCGTGGGGCCGCTGCTCACCGAGCCCGGTGTGGACCTCGTCAAGGCGATGTACGACCGTCCGCTCGGCGGTGCGGCGGGGCAGGGCGGCCGGGTCACCGAACTCATGGCCCGCCCCCTCCTCAACATGCACTGGCCGCAGCTGGCCGGCTTCGTGCAGCCGCTCGGCGGGGAGTACGCGGCCCGCCGCTCGCTGCTCGAACAGCTCCCCTTCCCCGTCGGGTACGGGATCGAGCTGGGCATGCTGATCGACGCCCTGCACCTGGTGGGCCTGGACGCGCTCGCCCAGGTCGACGTGGGCGTGCGCAAGCACCGCCACCAGGACGGGCAGGCGCTGGGCAGGATGTCCGCCGCGATCTACCGCACGGCCCAGCTCCGGCTGGCCCGCGGCCACCTGATCCGCCCGGCCCTCACCCAGTTCGAACGGGGCGGGGACGGTTTCGAGCCGCGCACGTACTCGGTGGACACGGAGGAACGTCCGCCGATGGTCGAAATCTCCGAATACCAGAAACGCAGGGCCGCGTAAGGCGCCCCTGCAAGGGGCGCGGGGAACTGCGCGAGCAACCCCCACCGGCCCGCAGACGGCATACGGCTGAAGGGAACGTTTGAGCGTTTCCGCACCGGGCTAGATTTCGAGGCATGGCTTCCCCCGCTTCAACGCAAGGCGCCCACAACATCCTCGTCGCCTCCAACCGCGGCCCGGTCACCTACGAGGTCCAAGAGGACGGCTCGCTGCGCGCCAAGCGCGGCGGCGGCGGGCTGGTCTCGGGCCTCTCCGCGATCGGGCCGGACGCGGGGGCCCTGTGGGTGTGCTCGGCGCTCGGCGACGGCGACCGCGAGGCGGTCCGGCGCGGGATCGCCGAGGACGGCGTACGGATGCTGGACATCGACGCCGACGTGCACGCGGACGCCTACAACGGCATCGCGAACTCCGTGCTGTGGTTCGTCCACCACATGCTGTACCAGACCCCGCTGGAGCCGGTCTTCGACGCGGAGTTCCGGCGCCAGTGGGCGTCGTACGAGGCGTACAACCGCGCGTTCGCCGAAGCGCTGGCCGCGGAGGCGGCGCGGGGCGCGGTGGTGATCGTCCAGGACTACCACCTGACCCTCGTCCCCGGGATGCTCCGCGAGCTCCGCCCCGACCTGCGGATCGGCCACTTCTCGCACACCCCCTGGGCGCCGGTCGACTACTTCCGGATGCTGCCCGACGACATCGCCGAACAGGTGCTGCGCGGCATGCTCGGCGCGGACCGGCTCGGCTTCCTCACCCAGCGCTGGGCGGACGCGTTCACCGCCTGCTGCGACGCGCTCGTCGGCGGGCTCGGCGACACCCGGATCGGCGTGCACGGGCTCGGCGCGGACGCGGACTTCCTGCGCAGGCGCTCGCACGAGGCGGACGTCGCCGACCGGATGGCCGCGCTGCGCGAGCAGATCGGCGAGGGCCGCAAAACGATCGTACGGGTCGACCGGACCGAGCTGTCGAAGAACATCGTGCGGGGCCTGCTGGCGTACCGGCAGCTGCTGGAGGACCACCCGGAGTGGCGCGAGCGCGTCGTCCACGTGGCCTTCGCCTACCCCTCCCGCCAGGACCTGGCCGTCTACCGCGACTACACGGCCGAGGTCCAGCGGGTGGCGACCGAGATCAACTCCCAGTACGGGACACCGGGTTGGACCCCGGTCGTCCTCCACGTCAAGGACGACTTCGCCCGCTCCCTGGCCGCGTACCGGCTCGCCGACGTCGCCCTCGTCAACCCCATCCGCGACGGCATGAACCTCGTCGCCAAGGAGGTGCCGGTCGTCTCCGACGAGGGGTGCGTGCTGGTGCTCTCCCGGGAGGCGGGGGCGTACGAGGAGCTGGGCGAGGACGCGGTGGTGGTGAACCCGTACGACGTGGTCGGCACCGCGCGGGCGCTGGACGCGGCGCTGACCATGCCGGTGGGGGAACGGGCGGAACGTACGAAGCGGTTGGCTGCCGCCGGGACCGCGTTGCCTCCGGCGCAGTGGTTTCTTGAGCAGTTGCGGGAGTTGGAGGGGTAAGGGGTATCGGTCGGGTGCGGGCGCTAGTGCGCCGCCAATGCCTTCAGCAGGCGTACGACTCCCGCTGGGCCGTCGACGACGAGGTCGGCTCGTTCGGCCAGTTCGGTGACTTCCGCGCTGCCGCTGCACACCAGCAGGCCCGGGACGCCGTCCGAGCGGAGTTTGTCGACGGCGGCGAAGGCGGGGAGGTCGCCCAGGTCGTCGCCGGCGTACATGACGGCTTCGGCGTGGACCTCGCGGACGTACTCCAGGAGGGCGACGCCCTTGTCCATGCCCGGAGGACGGAGTTCGAGGACCATCCGACCGGGTTCGACGATCAGGCCGTGGCGGGTGGCGAGGTCGGTGAGGGGTTCGCGCAGTGCCTCGAACGCGGCCTGGGGGTCCTCCGCGCGGCGGGTGTGGACCGCGACCGCGCGGCCCTTCTCCTCGATCCAGGTGCCGTGCCAGGCGCCGATCCCGTCGAGGACCCCGGGCAGCTCGGCGCGGACGGCGGCGACGCCGGGGTGCGGGGCGGGGGCGTTGACGGTGCCGGTGCGGGCGTCCCAGCGTTCGGCGCCGTAGTGGCCGAGGACGACGAGGTGGTCGAGGCCCGGGACGCCCGCGAAGCCGCCGTGGCGGACCGCCACGCCGGCCGGGCGGCCGGTGACGACGGCGACGGAGGCGACCTTCGGGGCGAGGGCCGCGAGGGCGGGGACCGCGTCGGGGTGAGCGCGGGCCTGCTCCGGGTCGGCGACGATGGGGGCGAGTGTTCCGTCGAAGTCGAGCGCGATGACGGCCCGGTCGGGCCGGGTGAGGATGGCGTCGAGGCCGTCGCGTCCGGCGGGGGTCACGGGTGTCGGCAAGGGGTCCGTGACGTCCGGGGATTCCGGGTTTTCCGAGTGGCTGCCCATGCCCCGACCCTATCCGCGCACCCCCGGGCGCACCCACGGCTCACCGAGTCACACCAGGCGGTGTCAGCGTTCCGCGCGGCGGGTGTCCCGGATGCGGCGGAGGCGGTTCACCGTGATCGGGTCGTGGGCGAGGGCGCGGGGGTCGTCGAGGAGGGCGTTGAGGAGTTGGTAGTAGCGGACGGGGGCGAGGCCGAGTCGCTCGCGTATCGCTCGTTCCTTCGCGCCGGGCCCCGCGAAGGAACGGCGCTCCATGGCGAGGATCCCCCGCTCCCTCCCGCTCAGTTCGTCCATGACCGCACCGTAGCGCCCACCACCGACAGCGGAGCTACCCCGCGGAGTCCATCGTGGTCGCACTCTGCTGGAGCGAGCCGAGGATCCCGGCCGGGCTGCCGTCCGAGGAGACCGCCTTGCCGATCTGCTTCTTGATGTCGGCGCTGACGGCGGCCCAGGACGTCTTGCCGACCGGATAGAGCTGGGAGGAGGGGAGCTCGTCCAGGAACGGGGTGAGGTCCGCGTCGTCGCTGTCCGCCGCCATCGCCTCGGACGCGGACGTCGTGACCGGCAGCAGGTCGTACTCGTGCGAGAAGGCGAGCACGTTCTTCTCGCTGTAGACGTAGTCGAGGAACGTACCGATCTGTTCCCGGTGGCCGTTCTTCTTGAAGGCCATCATCCAGTCGGCGACACCCATCGTGGCCCGGCTCTTCCCGCTGACGCCGGGCATCGGCACCATTCCGAACTTCACGCCCTTGTCGGCGGCCATCTTCATCAGCGTGGGGTGCCCGTTGAGCATCCCGACCTCGCCGCGCGCGAACGCCGCGAAGGCGTCCGCACGATTGAGCTTCGCGGGCGCGACCGGTCCGGTCAGCCCCTTGCCGACCAGGTCGTCCTTGAGCCAGGTGAGGGTGGCGACGTTCTGGGCGGAGTCGAGGCTGTAGGTGCCGACGTCGTCGGTGTAGCCGTCGCCGCCGCTCAGCAGCCACTGCATGGTCTCGGCCTGCGCCTCCTCGGGACCAAGGGGCAGCGCGTACGGGATCTTCACTCCCCGGGCCTTCAGCGCCTGCGCGTCGGCGGCCAGCTCGCTCCAGGTCGTCGGCGCGCTGAGACCCGCGGCGGAGAACAGCTTCTTGTTGTAGAAGAGCAGCCGGGTGGAGGCCGCGAACGGCATGCCGTACTGCACCCGGTTCATCTTCCCCGCATCGGTGAGCTGCGCGACGAAGTCGGCCTGGACGGGTATGGAGAGCACCTCTTCGGCCTTGTACAGCTCGCCCTTGTCGGCGTAGTCGGCGTACGCGCCGATCTGTGCCATGTCAGGGGCGTCGCCCCGCGCCACCATCTCCTTGACCTTGCGGTCGACGTCCGTCCACGGGTAGACGGTGACCTCGACCTTGGTCCCGGGGTGGTCGGCCTCGTACGCCTTGACGAGCTCGTCCCAGTACTTCTGGGAGCTGTTGGCCTCGGAGTCCCCGTAGTCGGCGGCCACGAGCCTGAGGGTCACGTCCCCGGAACCGGCCGAGCCGCCGCAGCCCGCGAGGGTCGCCGTCATGCCCAGTGCGGACGCCGCCGCGATCAGTACTGTCCTACGTCCTGTCCTACGCCGCTGCACCGCACTTCTCCCAACCCCCGGCCGCCCCTGTCCAGAGGCCGTCCGTCTTTGCTTCTGCGTCCGTTGCATCCGTCTCGGAATGCGGATACAAGGTCTACACCACGCGAGTGGACTAGACCTCTCCTGGGGTAAGGGGCGACACTGTCCCCGTGAGACATGTCATCGCCCTCGATGTGGGCGGCACCGGGATGAAGGCCGCCCTGGTCGGGTCGGAGGGCGAGCTCCTCCACCAGGCCCGTCGCGCCACGGGCCGCCAGCGCGGTCCGGACGCCGTGGTCGCCGCGATCCTCGACTTCGCGGCCGAGCTGCGCGCGTACGGCGAGCACCACCTCGGCGAGTCCGCGGCGGCCGCCGGAGTCGCCGTCCCCGGCATCGTCGACGCCGGCCAGGGCGTGGCGGTGTACTCGGCCAACCTGGGCTGGCGCGACGTCCCGATGCGCCGGCTGCTCGGCGACCGGCTGGGCGGGGTGCCGGTGGCGCTCGGACACGACGTGCGCACCGGCGGGCTCGCGGAGGGCCGGATCGGCGCGGGGCAGGGGGCCGACCGTTTCCTGTTCGTCCCCCTCGGCACCGGCATCGCGGGCGCGATCGGCATCGACGGCGGCGTCGAGGCGGGCGCGCACGGTTTCGCGGGCGAGATCGGCCATGTCGTCGTACGCCCCGGCGGGACCCCGTGTCCGTGCGGGCAGCACGGCTGTCTGGAGCGGTACGCGTCCGCCGCCGCCGTCAGCCAGGCCTGGGCCGAGGCCTGCGGGGACCCGGCGGCGGACGCCGCCGACTGCGCGAAGGCCGTCGAGTCCGGGGACGCTCGGGCGCGGGAGGTCTGGCAGGACGCCATCGACGCGCTCGCCGACGGGCTCGTCACCGCGCTCACCCTGCTGGATCCGCGCACGCTGATCATCGGTGGCGGTCTCGCCGAGGCGGGGGAAACCTTGTTCACACCGCTACGGGCCGCCGTCGAGCGGCGCGTCACCTTCCAGAAACTGCCGTCCCTCGTCCCCGCGGCCCTCGGGGACACCGCCGGCTGCCTGGGCGCGGGCCTGCTGGCCTGGGACCTGCTGAATCAGCCGACCACTTCCCGACCGACTTCGGAGGTAACCACCTGATGGCCCCTAGAACGGTTCTCGCCGGTGCCAGGGTGGTACTGCCCACCGGAGTCGTCGACGACGGTCGTGTGATCGTCGACGGCACACGCATCGCCGGCAGCGCGCCCTCGTCGGCGCGGACACTGGACCTGTCGGGCCACTGGCTCGTCCCCGGCTTCGTGGACCTCCACAACCACGGCGGCGGCGGTGCCTCCTTCACCTCCGGGACCGTCGAGGAGGTCCTCCAGGGCGTCCACACCCACCGGCTGCACGGCACCACCACCCTCGTCGCCTCGACCGTGACCGGCGATATGGACGGCCTCGCCCAGCGCGCCGGGCTGCTCTCCGAGCTGGCCGAGCAGGGCGACATCGCGGGCATCCACTTCGAGGGCCCGTTCATCTCGCCGTGCCGCAAGGGCGCGCACTCCGAGGAACTGCTGCGCGACCCGGACCCGGCCGAGGTCCGCAAGCTGATCGACGCGGCGCGCGGCCGGGCCAGCATGGTCACCCTCGCCACCGAGCTGCCCGGCGGCATCGACTCCGTACGCCTGCTGGCGGAGCACGGGGTAATCGCGGCGATCGGGCACACGGACGCGACGTACGAGCAGACGGTGGAGGCCATCGACGCAGGCGCGACCGTCGCCACGCACCTGTTCAACGCCATGCCCGCGCTCGGACACCGCACGCCCGGCCCGATCGCCGCCCTCCTCGAGGACGAGCGGATCACCGTCGAACTGATCAACGACGGCACCCACCTCCACCCCGCCGCGCTCCAGCTGGCGTTCCATCACGCGGGCGCGGACCGGGTGGCGTTCATCACGGACGCCATGGACGCGGCGGGCTTCGGCGACGGCCGCTACCGGCTCGGCCCGCTGGAGGTCGAGGTCAGCGAGGGGGTCGCCCGGCTGGTGGAGGGCGGCTCGATCGCGGGCTCCACGCTCACCCTCGACCGCGCCTTCCAGCGGGCGGTGACCGTCGACCGGCTGCCGGTCGAGGACATCGTCGCGGCCCTGTCCGCCAACCCGGCCCGCCTGCTCGGCCTGTACGACAGGGTGGGCTCGCTGGAACCGGGCAAGGACGCCGACCTGGTGGTCCTGGACGCGGAGTTCGCCCTCAAGGGCGTGATGCGCCGGGGCGAATGGGTGGTTGACCCACAACTGGGGTGATTCGCCCTCCGGTTGGACCGCGATGTGACGTACGGCGGTCGTCCCGGGACTGGGCCGACCGCCGTTGTCTTTGGCATGATCGAGCCTCCGGATTCTCCGGAACTCGAAACTGTCGGTCAGCGCATTCATCGGGGGAGGTCGGTCCAGGTGATCCTCACGGTCACGCTGAACACCGCTCTCGACATCACCTATCGCGTACGGTCCCTGCGCCCGCACACCTCGCACCGGGTGACCGAGGTGACCGAACGCCCCGGCGGCAAGGGCCTGAACGTGGCCCGGGTGCTCGCCGCCCTCGGCCACGAGGTGACGGTCACGGGCTTCGCGGGCGGCGTGACGGGCCGCGCCCTGCGGGACCAACTCGCGGACACACCCGGGGTGGTGGACGCGCTGATCCCTGTCGCGGGCTCAACCCGCCGCACCATAGCCGTGGTCGACACGACGACGGGTGACTCGACTCAACTCAACGAACCAGGACCGGAGATCACCCCTGCCGAGTGGGCGGCCTTCCAGGAGGCCTACGAGGTGCTGCTGCGCTCCGCATCGGCGGTGGCCCTGTGCGGCAGCCTGCCGCCGGGGGTGCCGGTGGGCGCGTACGCGGGGCTGATAAAGGCGGCCCGCTCGGCGGGTGTCCCTGTACTCCTCGACACCAGCGGGGAGCCGCTGCGGCGGGGTGTGGCCGCCCGGCCCGACCTGGTCAAGCCGAACGCCTACGAACTGGCCGAACTCACCGGTTCCCACGACCCGTCACGCGCGACCCAGGACGCCCGCCGACGCGGGGCGAGAGCGATCGTCGCCTCACTGGGCCCGCAGGGCCTGCTGGCGCTCACCCCGGAGGGCCGCTGGCACGCGACCCCGCCCGCCCGGGAACACGGCAACCCGACCGGCGCGGGCGACTCCGCGGTCGCCGGCCTGCTCTCCGGCCTGGTCGAACAACTCCCCTGGCCGGACCGACTGACCCGCGCGGTGGCCCTGTCGGCGGCGACGGTCCAGGCCCCGGCGGCGGGCGAGTTCGACCGCGCGGCCTACGAGAAACTCCTGGCGCGAGTGTCAGTGACGGCGGCGTGACAGCTTTGGAACCCTTGCCGGATATGCCCGCCTGACAAGTTGGCCGAGAAACGCCCTTCCCCCTCACGTCTGCCGGATGATCGGATGATCATTCGTTCGCCACATCGACCAATGGCGAAAGAAAAGAATCAGAATCGGGGAACCTTATATGAGCATGCTCAAGAAAAGCCTGACAACGGTGGCTGTGGCCGGCGCATTGCTGGGCGGCACCTTTGCCACACCGGCCGCGGCGGCCGATCCCAACACCTGCCCGAAGGGCAAGTTCTGCGGATGGTCGGGGACGAACAGGACCGGGACCAGGACGGTCTACTCCGAATCGCCCGGCTGTATCCCTCTCGACCACATCGCCCGGTCCGTCTCGAACCAGACTTCTTACACTCTGGTTTTCTGGAAGGCCACCCTCGGCTGCGCCACCGGCACCAAGCTGGTCACTCTGAAGCCGGGCACCTACTCGGACAACCCCGGCAGCGCCAACTCGGTTGAGATTTTCGGCTGAGTGCGCCAAGAGCGCTTAACCTGAAGTTCACCATGTTCGACAGCCGCCGGAAATCAACACCTCCGGCGGCTGTCGCGCTTGACGGACCGCATCGGCCTCTATTTGGTGAGGTAGACCTGGTCCAGGACGGCGTTGCACTGGTTGCCGTCGTTGCAGGCGATCGCGATCGTGTTGGTGCCCTGGGTCAGCGTGACGTTGGCCCAGGTGGTCTTCCAGCCCTTTTCCCAGTCGCCTGCGGGAGTGTTGCCGAAGTTCTTCATGCTCAGCGGCTGGGAATTGGCCTGTCCGTCGACCAGCAGGGTCGCGTCGGCGTCCGTGCCGGGGACGCCATAACGTACGTACAGCCGATAGGTACCGGCCTTCTGGATGCCGTTGACGGTCCAGGTGACCTTCGCCCCGACCTGATTGAAGCCGGTCACATATATGCCGCCGTCGGCCTTGGCACCCTTGAACTCAGACGCCGTGGTGGTCCCGCCTTCCAGTCGCAGCGCCTTCGCATCTGTCTTCGGCAGCTCTCCCGAAGCCGACACGGAGCTGGTGCTGGACGGGGATGGAGAGGCGCTCTGGGACGTGGACGTGGACGCGGAAGCGGAGGCGCCGCTGCTCGCCTTGTTCTCGTCCCCGTTGCCGTTCATCATGGCGACGCCGATGCCGATGACGACGGCGGCGACCACCGCGATCGCGCCGATCAGCAGGCCCTTGGTGTTCGGTCCGCGGCCGCGACCGCCGCCTCCCGACGACTGCCGGCCGGTCGGGGCCCCGCCGGGGACCGTCTCGGGCGCCGCGTAGTGCGCGTTCGGCTGGCCGTAGGCGCCCTGCTGCGGCACCTGGCCGTACGGTGCGGTCGGGGCGGCCTGCTGGCCGTACTGCGCGGTCGGAGCCTGCTGGCCGTAACCGGGCTGCTGCTGTCCGTACTGGCGTTCGCCGACCGCCCGCACCCGGTTGACCGAGCCGGGGTAGCCGTAGCCGCCGCCTCCGCTGGGCGGAGTGGCGCCGTTGGCCTGACCGTCGGCGTACAGATAGCCGAACGGGTCGTCGTCCTCGGGCGTGCTCGCGCCGTTGTTGCCGGGCGTCATCCCTTGGTCTCCTCAACAGGTGCGGTTCAGATGCGGTACATGGATGAATGGCGAGCCTACCCGCTCCCAAGGGGCCAAACGGGTGGGCTTCACCGCATCAACCCACTGACCTGTGACTTATCCGGCACGCCGATGCTGTTTGGGACGAGACCGTTTCTCGACGTACATCCGTTCGTCAGCGGATTTCAAGACCTCGTCCGCCGTCATGCCACAGTGTGCCCACCCGATGCCGAAGCTGGCGCCCACCCGGACGGCCCGGCCGTCCACACGGATCGGCGGGATGATCGCGTTCCGCAGCCGTACGGCGAGGTCAGCCGCGTCGGCCCGGCCGAGCCCGTCGGCGAGCACCACGAACTCGTCGCCGCCGAGCCTGGCCACCGTGTCGCCGTCCCGGACACCGTTGGTCAGGCGTCTGGCGACCTCGATGAGCACCGCGTCGCCCGCGTTGTGCCCGAAGCGGTCGTTGATCGACTTGAAGCCGTCGAGGTCGCAGAAGAGCACCGCGAGCCCCTTGGTGCCGTCGTCCGTCTCACCCTCGGGCGCGATGGTGTGCACATGATGGTCGAAGGCGTCGTACGCGTCGAAGCCCGGCCCGAGATCGAACCCGTGCCCGCTCCCGTTGCCCGCGCCGCCGCCGAGGTGGTTGTCGTAGGAGTTGTGCTCGGCCGCCTGGTCCGCGAACGGACCGTGCCCGTACGCCGCGTCCAGCGACTCGACCGTGCCCGGCTGAAGGGCCCCGGGGCGCTGGCAGAGGCGGGAGCCGAGGCGGGAGCGCAGCTCGGCCGAGTTCGGCAGGCCGGTGAGCGAGTCGTGCGAGGCGCGGTGGGCGAGCTGGAGCTCGCGGCGCTTGCGTTCCTCTATGTCCTCGACGTGCGTGAGCAGGAAGCGGGGGCCGTCGGCGGCGTCCGCGACCACGGAGTTGCGCAGCGAGACCCAGACGTAGGTGCCGTCGCGGCGGCCGAGTCTGAGCTCGGCGCGCCCGCCCTCGGCGGACGTCCGGAGCAGGGTTCCGATGTCCTCGGGGTGCACGAGGTCGGAGAAGGAGTAGCGGCGCATCGCGGAGGCGGGCCGGCCCAGGAGGCGGCACAGGGCGTCGTTGGTGCGCAGGATGCGGCCGTGCTGGTCGCCGCCCATCTCGGCGATGGCCATGCCGGAGGGGGCGTACTCGAAGGCCTGCCGGAAGCTCTCCTCGCTGGCGCGCAGGGCCTGCTGCTCCCGCTCGAGGCGGACCAGGGCGCGCTGCATATTGGCTCGTAGACGCGCGTTGCTAATGGCGATGGCGGCCTGGAAGGCGTACATCTGGAGCGCCTCGCGTCCCCACGCGCCGGGGCGCCGCCCGTTGCGCGGCCGGTCCACGGACAGGACGCCGATCAGCTCACCGGTGCTGCCCCCGGAGATGCCCGGGGTGTACATGGGGGCGAAGAGGCGGTCGGAGGGGTGCCACTCGTCCTCGAAGCGCGGCGCGGGCCCGTCGGTGTACCACTGCGGTACGTCGTCGTCGTCGAGGACCCAGCCCTCGGTGTGCGGAATGAAGCGCAGATCACCCCAGGCCTCGCCCATGTTCAGCCGGCGGTCCCAGGAGGCGCGGGAGCCGACCCGGCCGGTGATCAGTGCTTCGGCGGCGGAGTTGCCGGCGAGCGCGGCGACCACGAGGTCGCCGTCGGGGCGTACGAGATTGACACACGCCAGCTCGTAGCCGAGGCCCGTGACCACGCCGTCGGCGACGGTCTGCAGCGTGTCCGCCAGGCTCCGCGCGGTGTTCATGTCCGCCATCACCTGATGGAGCTGCCGCAGGGTCGCAAGACGGACGTAGGGCTCCGACTCGGTCTCCATTCGCCCTCCCCTCGAGACCTCGCAGCAACTCCAGGGTTGTCTTCGGCGTACCTGGTTCTCTTACGGTTCTCTCGCGTACTACTTGGTAGCTTCGTGCATAGCTTCCACGCCACTGAATCACAGCGCGCTGCCCACTCGGTACACAGGGTCAACAAAATATGGCTCCTGTGACTCAAGTCACAGCGGAAGATGAGCAATTGAGTGGGGTTTCTGCATTTCCCCCGTGTGTTTACTGAACGCTTATTTGGACGCTGTGTAGACACTGTGAGCAGTTGTGTCCGTCCCGAGACCTAGGACCAGACTTAGGACCCGGCTCGGACCGAGGCCCGATGTGGCTCCCCGGGGTCGGAGACTAGCGTTTCGGCGTGCTGAACACTCCCTCTGCCGCTCCACTCACCCCCTCCGTGCATGCTGAGGGGGTGAGCAACGACGAGTTCCGTGCCGCCATGTCCCGGCTGGCCGCGGGTGTGGTCCTGGTGACCGCGCACGAGCCCGCGCTGGACCCGGAAGGCCCCGGCGGCGAGGACGTCGGCATGACGGCGACGGCCTTCCTGTCCGTCTCCCTGGACCCGCCGCTCGTCATGGTCAGCCTGCGCGAGGGCTCCCGCATGGACGACCTGCTCGACGAACAGCCCCTGTGGGCCGTCTCCGTGCTCTCCGAGAGCCAGCGCCACATCGCGGGCCGCTTCGCCATGAAGGGCCGCATCAGCGACCGCCTGCTCTTCGAGGACATCCCGTACGTCCGTGGCGAGGCGTCCGGGGCACTCCTGGTGCGCGGCGCCCTGACGACCCTGGAGTGCCGCACCGAGCAGCGGGTCGCCGCCGGTGACCACATCCTCGTCATCGGGCGGGTGCTGGCCGCGTCGGTACCGAGCGGGGACGGCGGACCGCTGCTGTACTTCAAGGGGCGCTACCGGCAGTTGGGCTGACGCCCCTTCTCCGAGGGCCGGGGGCCGGGGCTACCGGTCGAGGACGGTGACGTCCAGCCCGGCCAGCCGCTCCGGGTCGTTGAGGATGTCGATGACGGCGATCCTGCCGTGCACGACCGTGAAGGCGAGGACACCGACGGGGCGTCCCTCCACGACCACGACCACACCCGCGGCGCCGTTGACGAGCGCGGGCCGCGCGATCCGGGCCAGGTGCGCGTACCCGCTCGCCCCCGAGGCCACGGCGAGGGCACCGGCCGTCACCCCGGCCTCGCTCCGGGCCACCACGTCCGGGTCGAGCACGGCGACGAGCGCGTCGAAGTCGCCCTCCCGCGCCGCCGCGAGGAACGCGTCCACGACCGCCCGCTGCCGCGCCAGGTCGGGATCGGGCGTGGGCGCCCCGCCCTGGACCCTGCGCCGGGCCCGGCTGGCGAGCTGACGGGACGCCGCCGACGTACGGCCCACGAGGGGCGCGATCTCCTCGAAGGGCACCGCGAACAGGTCGTGCAGCACGAAGGCGAGCCGTTCGGCGGGCGTCAGTGTCTCCAGTACGACCAACAGGGCGAGGCCCACCGAGTCGGCGAGCAGCGCCTCCTGTTCGGGGTCGATGCCCGAGACGGGGCTGAGCACCGGCTCCGGCATCCGGACACCGGGCCCCTCGGCGAGGGGGCCGAGCGGCTCCTCACCACGACTTCGGCGGGAGCGCAGCATGTCGAGACAGACCCGGCCGACCACGGTCGTGAGCCAGCCGCCGAGGTTGTCGACCTGGTCGGCGTCGACGCGGCTGAGCTTGAGCCAGGCCTCCTGGACGGCGTCGTCGGCCTCCGAGAGGGAGCCGAGCATGCGATAGGCGACGGCGCGGAGGTGACCGCGGTGGGATTCGAATCGCGCGGCGAGAAATTCGTTCGCGTTCGCGCCGCCCTTCGCGTTCTCTGCCTTCTTCGCGTTCGCGTTCTTCGCATTCTTGTCGTCATTCCCGTTCTCTCCGGGAAATTCGCTGTCGCTCATACGTCACATCTCCTGGTCGCCGCCGCGGTCCGGCACGGACTTGCCCGTCATGGCATTGACGGACCGCGGCCTGCTGATGTGACGTCACGTCTCCGGTACGGCGCTCAGTCGCAGTCGGCTGCCGTCCCCGGAGCGCTCCACTTCGACCTCGTTCACGGAATCGTCCGCGAAGCGGAGGGTGAAGTAGGGACTGGCCTCGATCAGGAACTGCATGTCCTCACGCGCGCCGCTGTCCAGCGGCGCGGAGACGACGGCGTCCCACGCACGGGCGTCGGGCACGGCGGCCTGCCGCAACCGGACGGGGATCCGCGCCAGGCAGGTCGATCGATTGGCCCACCACTCGAGGTGCGCCCTGTCCTCGTATCCGTCCATTCCATGAGATTAGCGACAACTCGGCACAAAGGCCTGTCACCTCATACCCACGCAGTGGCCGACACGCCCGCGGAAGACTCGCGGGTGCGGCGGGTGCCGCGGGTGCTCCTAACCCCAGTCGCGTCCGGAGCGGCCCCGCTTGGTGTCGGAGCGCTGTTTCTTCTCGCGCAGCCGCCGCTCGTTGATCCCCCGGGGGATGCGGGTGGCCCGGCGGGGCTTGGGCGGTGGCGCGGTGGCCTCGGCGAGCAGGGAGGCGAGCCGTACGGCCGCGGTCTCCCGGTTGCGCCACTGCGACCGGTGCTCGGACGCTCGGACGCCGATGACGCCGTCGACGAGCCGCCCGGCGAGCTTGGCGAGGGCGCGCTCCTTCCAGACCGGGGGCAGCGCCTCGGTCTTCGCGAGGTCGAACCTCAGCTCGACCTGCGAGTCACTGGTGTTGACGTGCTGTCCGCCGGGCCCGCTGGAGCGGGAGAAACGCCACAGGAGCTCGGCCTCGGGGAGGGAGACGGAGCCGCGGATGACGTAAGGACCAGGCATGGGTCCATGGTCGCGTGGATGTCCGGTCCACGTCACCCCGTTTTCGCCGCCACGTGTCCGCCAAGAGGGTAAAGAAAGTAAAGAGGGCAGGAACCTTCGACACCCCTCTTGGCGTTCTTAGGGGTAGCTGTAGCTTCGTGCCCGTACGAAGCCCATACGTACGGGCACAGCGCACGTACGCAACGAGGGAAGGGACTCCCAACAATGGCTGTAAGCCTGTCCAAGGGTGGCAACGTCTCGCTCACCAAGGAGGCTCCGGGCCTGACCGCCGTCACCGTGGGCCTCGGCTGGGACGTCCGCACCACCACGGGCACCGACTTCGACCTCGACGCCTCGGCCATCGCGGTCAACACCCAGGGCAAGGTCTACTCCGACGGTCACTTCGTCTTCTTCAACAACAAGCAGACCCCGGACCAGACCATCGTCCACACCGGCGACAACCGCACGGGCGAGGGCGCGGGCGACGACGAGGCGATCAACGTCAACCTGGCGGGCCTCCCCGCCGACGTCGACAAGATCGTCTTCCCGGTCTCCATCTACGACGCGGAGAACCGCTCGCAGAACTTCGGCCAGGTCCGCAACGCCTACATCCGCATCATCAACCAGGCCGGCGGCGCCGAGATCGCTCGCTACGACCTGAGCGAGGACGCCGCCACCGAGACCGCCATGGTCTTCGGCGAGCTCTACCGCAACGGCGCGGAGTGGAAGTTCCGCGCGGTCGGCCAGGGCTACGCCTCGGGCCTCGTGGGCATCGCCCAGGACTTCGGCGTCAACGTCTGATCCGTACAAAGCGGTTGAAGGAGCCCCTGGCCCGGGACACCGGGCCAGGGGCTCCTCGCGTTCCCACCGCCCGCGCCCCGCTCCCCGTCTCCATAGGGATATCCCCATGTTCCGAGCAAGGTACTGAAACCTTCAAGCATTCACCTCTAGGCTCCCGGGCGTCCCACTCACCCCCCACGGGAAACGGAGCCCCCACCTCATGTCCCACTCCCTGTCCGACTTATCGGACGAGCACTGTACGAACGACAGCGCTCCCCCCACCGTCCTGATGGACAACCAGGCACTCGACGACTTCCTCACCGCCGCGGTCACCGAGTACCAGCTCATCACCCCCCGAACCCCCCTCCCCTGCTTCGCCCTCCTCCTGGGCAACGCCGGCCGGGGCACCCTCCACATCGAACGCGTCGCCTTCGGCCGCAACGCCCGCACCTCGGACCCGGCCGCCCGCCTCGAGTTCAGCGAGACGATCGTGCCCCGCTTCGGACCGGCCTACGAGAACGAGCACCGCGCCTGGTGGATCGACTCCCGGGACCTCCTCAAGGCCTCCAAGGAAGCGGACGCCCTGGGTCTGGAACTGCTGGGCTCCATCCACATGCACCCCGACTGGCACCGCCTGGGGCCGCCGCAGGAACGCGGCGTCGTGCTCAGCGAGCGCCCCACCCCCATGGACCGCCACGTCTTCGGGCAGACGGCCTGGCCGATCAACATCATCTGCTACCTGGAGCGCCGGGCCGACGCGTTCTACCACGCGCTCGCTGCCTGGGCCCCGCCTCCGGCCGAACATCTCGACAGCGACTGCGCCGAACTCCCCCTGCGTGTCCGTACGAGCACCGCGGCAGGTGTCTGACGTCATGACGACCGCCGAAACGCACGCGATCCACGCCCTGTGGAAAACGATGGCCCGCGCCTGGGCATCGGCCGACGCCGCGCTCTTCGCCTCCGTCTTCTCCCCGGACTGCGACTTCACCACGGTGCGGGGGGACAAGCCACCGGGCCGGGCGGGCATCGCGGCCGGCCACGACCGCCTGTTCCGCACGCAGTACGCCTCGACGCGACTGGACGCGCGGATCGTCGCGGTCCGTCACCTGCGTCCCGGCCTGGCAACGGTCGAGGCCGAGTCGACGGTCCTCACCGCCGCGGGCACGCCCCTGGCGAAGACACACGCCTTGGCGGTGGCGGAGCGGACCGCCGCCGGGGACTGGCACCTCACCGCGTTCCACAACATGATCCCGGCGATCCCGAAGGAGACAGCCGCCGTGCCGCAGCCCACCGAGTCCGAACAGGCCCGTCCCAAGCTCCGCCACCTGGCGATCGTCGCCAAGGACCCGGAGGAACTCGCCGCCTTCTACACCTCGGTCTTCTCGATGGAACTCTTCCACCGGGACCCCGACGGCAGTTGCTTCCTCTCCGACGGCTATCTCTCCCTGGCCCTCATCAAGCACCGCCTCGACGGTGACACCCCGCTCGGCATGAACCACTTCGGATTCCACGTCTCCGACACGGAGGCCACCTCGGCGGCCCTGGTCGAAGCGGGCGCGGACAAGCCAGCCGAACGCTTCACCAACCGCCCCTTCGCCGAATACCGGGCCATGGACCCGGAGGGCAACTGGTTCGACCTCTCCGCACACGGTTTCGGCGGCCCCCGTCCCCCGTCCGCCCCTGACGAGACCTGACCGTCCCCGCTCCTCCCCACCCGTGCCCG
The DNA here is from genome assembly GCF_019091445.1 of Streptomyces sp. GbtcB7. NCBI lineage: Bacteria > Bacillati > Actinomycetota > Actinomycetes > Kitasatosporales > Streptomycetaceae > Streptomyces > Streptomyces sp. GbtcB7. Next base: position 85,134 of record NZ_JAGXJM010000008.1, on the reverse strand, counting down.
GCCACCACCGGGCACGGGACCGATTGGCTAGCCTGCACCGGGTGATTCTCGAAGCCCTCGTACCCGGCCACGACATCCCCGTCGCCGTCCTCACCGAACTCACCTCCCTCTACGCCTCCCAGCACGAGTTCTTCTCCCTCAGCGGGGACTTCCCCGACGCCCACGACATCCGGCCGGAGCAGGTCGCGGCGGCGCTCACCGAGGAGATGGCGCATCCGGGGGCCGAGGTGCTGCTCGCGCGGAGTGCGGGGCGACTCGTCGGGGTCGCGATCACCCTCGCGCACCACCCCGACCCCACCGATCCGGATCCGTGGATCGGGCTGCTGATCGTGGACGCGCGGGAGCGGCGGAAGGGGTACGGGCGTCAGCTCGCGGCACTCGTCGAGGAGCGGTTCCGCCGCACCGGCCGAGACGCCGTCCGCCTCGCCGTCCTCGACAACAACCCCCAGGGCCTCGCCTTCTGGACCACCCTCGGCTACGAGACCATCGGTCACCGCGAGGACCGCCGACTGGGCCGCCCCTGCGCGGTACTGCGCAAGGCGCTGAACGGGAGGACCTGAGTCACGCCCGGGGCGGCTTGCCCTCTCCGTACAGCCAGTCCTTCCAGATGCCGCTGAAGTCCTTGTCCGGGGCCTTCTTCTCGACGTAGGCCGTGAAGTCGGCCGTGGACACGTTGGCGTGGCGGTGGGTGGCGGCCCAGCCCTGGATGATGTCGTAGAACGTGTCGTCGCCGACGGTCCGGCGGATCTTGTGCAGGACCATCGCGCCACGCTCGTAGACGGGCGGGTCGGAGATGTGGGCCGTGCTGGAGGGCTTGGCGGGCGGGAAGGCCCAGATCGCCTTGTTCTTCTCGGGGGTGTCGTAGTAGTCGCCCCGGTAGAGGGAGTTGAAGATCTCGTCGGCGCTCTCGCCGTCGTGGTCCTCCTGGTACAGCCACTCCGCGTACGTGGCGAAGCCCTCGTTGAGCCACATGTCCTGCCAGGACTTGGGGGTGACGGAGTCGCCGTACCACTGGTGGGCCAGTTCGTGGACGAGGATGCCGGTCTCCGGGGCGCCGGGGAAGACGGGGCGGGTCTGGGTCTCCAGGGCGTAGCCCGCGGCACCGCTGCGGTCCACGATCGCGCCCGTCGAGGAGAAGGGGTACGGGCCGAAGTTGTACGCCTCCCAGTCCATGATCTCGGGGATCTCGGACAGCACCTTCTTCGCGGCCGCGGTCTGCGTCGGGTCCACCGCCACGTACACGGGCAGGCCGTTCTTCGTCGTCGAGCGCGTGATGTCGTACCGGCCGATCGCGACCGTGGCGACATAGCTCGCCATCGGTTCGGCGGTGTGCCAGGTGAAGGTTTTGCGGCCGTCGGCCGTCGTCGTCTCGCTCGTCAACTCGCCGTTGGAGACCGCCCGCAGGTTCTTCGGGACGGTGACGGCGATGTCGTACGTCGCCTTGTCGGAGGGGTGGTGGTTGCCGGGGAACCAGGCCATCGAGCCGGTGGGTTCACCGAGGGCGAGGGCGCCGTCGGCCGTGCGCAGCCAGCCCTCCTGCGAGCCGTCCTGGTCGGTGAGCGTCTCGGGGGTCCCCGAGTAGCGGACCGTCGCGCGGAACGTCTCACCCTTGTCGAGGTCGGTGTGCGGGCGCACGGTCAGCTCCTGGCCCGCCCGGTTCCAGCGGGCCTCCTTGCCCTCGACGGTGACGGCGGTGACGTCCAGGCCCTTCAGGTCCAGGTCGAAGGCGCTGAGATTCTGGGTGGCCCGGGCGGTGATCTCGGCGGTGCCGTCGAGATGGTGCGCCTTGGGGTCGTAGGAGAGGGTCAGGGCGTAGTGCGTGACGTCGTAGCCGCCGTTGCCCATCTTCGGGAAGTACGGATCCCGGACCCCGGTGGCACCGGGCTTGCCGTGCACACCACCACCGCCGCACGCGGTGAGGGTGAGCGCGAGAGCGAGGGCGAGGGCCGGGGCCGGAGCAAAGCCGACGGCAACGGAAGATCGGGGCACACCAGCGATCCTACGAGGCCCCGGCAACCCCACCCGGGCCACGCACCCCGCCCGAGGGCCCGGCCGGTGGGGGCCGGTCGCGCCCGCGCGGCGGAGCCGTGTCCCCTCCCCCAGGCCCATGACACCATCACCTACGTGCTCGACATCGGCTACGCCCTCTCCAACCGCTTCCCCGACCCCCCGCAGACCGACTACCGCCGCGCGGACGTCCACGCGCTGCGGCACGACCTGTTCTGCGGTGACGTCTATCTCGCCGACACCAAGGCGGACCGGGAGCTGTCCACAGCCTGGGGATGGGTGCCGGTGCTCGACTTCGCGTGGGCCCTGTGCGACATCGTGGAGCAGCTCGACCGGGACCCGCGCGGCAGCCGGGCCTCGCGCCCCCAGCACGCGGAGCTCGACTTCACCGAGTCGACGGACCGCATGCTCTTCGAGCGGCGCTTCGGCTGGGTGGACATCGAGGCCGACTGGATGCCGGGCGACGAGAAGCCGCTGACCTTCTCCCACTCCGCACTGCGCCGCGAGGCCCGCGACTTCCTGCACGACCTGATCGCCGACCTCACGGACCTGCACGACGACCTCGCCGAGAACCCGGCGATCTGGACCCTCCAGGCCCGCTTCCCCCGAGTGGGCTGAGACCCCCGTACTCCCCACTCGGCCCCGGCTCATTACGCTCCCGGTCCCGGCCCCCCGTCCACCCGCACTCCAAGCGCCGCGGCGAACACGGGCGCCAGGTCGAGCAACTGGCTCGGACTGATCACCGCCCCCGCCAGCCGGTCCACGCCCCGTGCGATGTCCAGCTCTGCCGCGTGGCGCAGGTCCACGTCCGTCAGGGTGGCCGCGGTGAGGTCCGCCCCCTTCAGGACGCAGTCCACGAACTCCACGCGCTCCAGCCGGGCGGCCCCGAAATCCGGCTCGACCAGCACGCATCCCTCGAAGACGACGTCCTTGAGCCGGGCCTTGCGCAGGTTCAGATAGTCGATCTTGCCGCCGCGGATCAGGACCCGCTCCAGCACCGCCCCGTGCAGCTGCACCCCGCCCAGGCGGGCGTCCACCAACTCGACGTCGCGCCAGGTCGACTCGGCGAGATCGGTGCCCACGCCCCGTATGCCCGTCAGGACCGAGTCCAGCAGTCGCGCGTGGTGCAGTCGCGTCTCGTCCAGCGCGCACCCCGTCAGGGCGCAGTCCATGAAGGTCGCTCCTCCGCCGTCCTGACCGACGAAGTCCGCCTCCCGGAACTCCAGCCCGTCATAGTCCCCGTCCGGCTCCAGCTCGGAGCCGTCATGGGGTTCCAGCGGCGGCAGCCGCACCTCCGGCCGCCGCGCCCCCTGGCCCCGCCCGCTCGCCCTGCCCGCCGCTTTTCGCACCATGTCCCCCATCCTGCACTCCGCCACTGACAACGCCCCCGACCCGTGCCTCCGACCACGCACGCCCCTCACCCACGCCTTGACCTCAAGCGCGCTTGAGGCTGAACGCTGAGCCGCACCACCACCGAGCGATCAAGCACACATCGAGCGATCAACGCACGCCAGCACGTCAGCGAGGGAGACCGTCATGCACGCCATCCGCCTGCACACCTTCGGCCCGGCCGAGAACCTCACCTACGAGAAGACCGAGGATCCCGAGCCGGGCCCGGGGCAGGTCCGTATCGCCGTGGCCGCGGCCGGTGTCCACCTCCTGGACGCCGCCCTGCGCGCGGGTGCCCGGGGCCCGGGGCCCGCCCCCACCCCGCTGCCCACGATCCCCGGCCGTGAGGTCGCCGGCACCGTCGAGTCCCTCGGCGCGGGCGTCGAAGGCCACTGGCTCGGCAGGCGCGTCGTCGCCCACCTCGGGTTCGCCCCCGGGGGCTACGCCGAACTGGCCGTCACCGACGTCGGCCGCCTGCACGAGATCCCGGAGAACCTGGACTTCGCCCGGGCCGTCGCCATGATCGGAACGGGCCGCACGACGATGGGCATCCTCCAGTTCGCCGAGCTGGGCCCCGGCTCCGTGGCCCTGATCCCCGCCGCCGCGGGCGGTATCGGCACCCTGCTCGTGCAGTACGCCCGGCACACGGGTGCCACCGTGATCGGTCTCGCGGGCGGCCCGGAGAAGGTGGCCCGCGTCCACGAGAACGGCGCCGACCTGGCCGTCGACTACAAGGACAGCGGCTGGCCGGACCTGGTCCGCGCCCATCTGGACGGGAAGCCGGTCACCGTCGTCTTCGACGGCGTCGGCGGTGACGTCGCCCGCGCCGCCGTCGACCTCCTCGGCCCCGGCGGGAAACACCTCGTCTTCGGCTGGTCCGGCGAGGGCATCCAGAGCGGCGGGCCACTGCTCGTGGAGGGGGTGTCCGAGCAGGTCCTCGGCCCCGTGATGCTGCGCGCGGCGGGCGGCCCCGACCCCGTCCGCACGCTGGAGCTGAGGGCTCTCGCCGAAGCCGCCGCTGGCCGCCTCACCCCGGCCGTGACCCGTTTCCCGCTGGCCGCGGCGGCCGGGGCCCACCGGGCCCTGGAGAGCCGCGCCACCCTCGGAAAGGTGGTCCTGGAGCCGTGACCAGGATCAACTGCCCGGTAAGATGCGATACATACCAATTCATGGTCTTCTGGGCAAGTGAGCGCCACCCGATCAGGTGAACGCGGCGCCCCTGGAACCTCCGAAGGCGCCGACTCCCGCCGCTGGTGGGGCCTGGTGATCATCGCCCTCGCGCAGCTGATGGTCGTCCTCGACGCGACCATAGTGAACATCGCGCTTCCCTCCGCACAGCGCGCCCTGGGCATGTCCGACGGCAACCGGCAGTGGGTCATCACCGCGTACACGCTGGCCTTCGGTGGTCTCCTGCTGCTCGGCGGCCGGATCGCGGACCTCGTCGGCCGCAGACGCACCTTCGTCTTCGGCCTCATCGGCTTCGCGGCGGCCTCCGCGATCGGCGGCGCGGCCGGCAACTCGGCCATGCTCTACGGCGCCCGCGCTCTCCAAGGCGCCTTCGCCGCCGTCCTGGCCCCCTCCGCGCTCAGCCTGCTGACCACCACCTTCACCCAACCCAAGGAGCGCGGAAAGGCCTTCGGCGTCTACAGCGCCCTCGCGGGCAGCGGCTCGGCGATCGGACTCATCATGGGCGGGCTGCTGACCGAGTACCTGAACTGGCGCTGGTGCCTGTACGTCAACATCCCCATAGCCGTCATCGGGGTCTTCGGCGCGTTCGCGCTGCTGCCCGACCCCCCGGGCAACGCCCGCGCCCGGCTCGACATCCCCGGTGTGGTGCTCGGCTGCGGCGGACTGGTCACGATCGTCTACGGAGTCAGCGAGGCGGAGGCGCGCGGCTGGACGGACCCGCTGGTGCTGGCCCTCCTCGCGGGCGGAATCGTGCTGCTGACCGCGTTCGTGTACTGGCAGACGAGGGCCCCGAGCCCGCTCCTCCCGCTCCACATCATCAAGGACCGCACGCGCGCGGGCTGCTTCCTGACGATGGCCCTCGCCGTCATCGGCATGTTCGGCATTTTCCTGTTCATGACCTACTACCTGCAGGTCGTCCTCGGATACTCGCCCGTGTGGGCGGGCCTGGCCTTCCTGCCCATGACGGCCGCGATCGTCATCTGTACGACGCAGATCTCGGCGCGGCTGCTGCGCCGCGTGGCACCGCGCGTGCTGATGGTCCCCGGAGCACTCCTCGCGGCCTCCGGGATGCTGTTCTTCACCCGCCTCACGGTCGACGCCGACTACGCGGGCCGGCTGCTGCCCGGTCTGATCCTGATGGGCCTCGGCATGGGCCTGATCTTCATGCCGGTCTTCGCCACCGCCACCGCCGGGGTCGCCCCACAGGACTCCGGCGTGACCTCCGCGACGGTCAACACCTCACAGCAGGTGGGCGGTTCGATCGGTACGGCCCTGCTGAACACCATCGCCACCACCAGCGGCGCGGCGTACATCGCCGCGCACCTCACCAACACCGCCCGGAAGGCCCTGATCGTCCGCGAGGGCATCGTGCACGGCTACACGGTCGCCATCTGGTGGGCCGCCGGAATCATGCTCCTGGCCGGTCTGGTCGCGGGCCTCATGGTCACCGCGAGAACCCCCAGACACGCGGCCACACCGGCCCCCGTGCCCGAGTCAGTCCCCTGAACCCGGCTCCCCCAGCTCCCGCAGCGCCCCGTCCGTCAGCCGGTAGACCGTCCACTCGTCCTGCGGACGCGCGCCCAACGCCTCGTAGAACTCGATGGAAGGCCGGTTCCAGTTCAGGACCGACCACTCCAGACGCTCGTACCCGCGCTCGACGCAGATCCGTGCCAGCTCGGTGAGCAGCGCCTTCCCGTGCCCGCCGCCGCGCGCCCCGGGCCGGACGTACAGGTCCTCCAGGTAGATCCCGTGCACCCCGCGCCAGGTCGAGAAGTTCAGGAACCACAACGCGAAGCCGACCGGTTCCCCCGCCGCCTCCGCGATGTGCGCGAACGCGGCCGGCCGCTCCCCGAACAGCGCCTCGTGCAGCTGCTGCCGGGAGGCCTTCGCCTCGTCCGGCGCCTTCTCGTACTCGGCGAGTTCACGGACCATCGCGTGGATGACGGGGATGTCGTCGGGGGTCGCGGTGCGAATCATGGGCGCAGTTTCACACACACGTGAAGAACCCCTCGCAGGGGGACAGAAAGGTCCGCCCGGTGGTCAGTGCCGGCCCGCGACGCGGTCCGCCATGCGTGCGAGCCGCGACGACTGCGCACTGTGTGTAGTGAGTTCGCGGCGGTCGGCCGTGCGGTAGGTGGCGTACATGCCCTGCACGCCCAGCCAGCGAAACGGCTCCGGCTCCCACTTGCGGACCTTGTGGTCGACCCACGGGAGGGTGGTCAGGTCGGTCGGGCCCGCCTGGCCCGAGTCCTGCTGGATCAGGTCCCGCAGGGTGCGCGCGGCGAGGTTCGTCGTCGCGACGCCGGATCCGACGTAGCCGCCCGCCCAGCCGAGGCCGGTGGAACGGTCCAGGGTGACGGTGGCGCACCAGTCGCGGGGGACGCCGAGGACGCCCGACCAGGCGTGCGCCACCCGTACGCCGGCCAGGGAGGGGAAGAAGCGGACCAGGATCTCGTGGAGGGCGTCGATGGTCGCCTGCTGGGTGCGGCCGTCGTTGTCGGTGCGCGAGCCGAAGCGGTACGGGACGCCCCGGCCGCCGAGCGCGATGCGGTCGTCGGCGGTGCGCTGTGCGTACATGTAGGCGTGCGCCATGTCCCCGAGCGTCTCGCGGCCCTCCCAGCCGATCGTCGCCCACTGCTCGGGGGTCAGCCGCTCGGTCGCGATCATGGAGGAGTTCATGGGCAGCCAGGTGCGCTTCTGGCCCTTCAGGGAGGCCGTGAAGCCCTCCGTGCAGCGCAGGACGTAGGGGGCGCGCACAGTGCCGTACGGCGTGACCGCGTGCTTGGGGCGGATCTCCGTGACCGGCGTCTTCTCGTGGATCGTGACGCCGAGTGCCTCGGCGGCCGCCGCCAGCCCCTTGATGAGCTTCACCGGGTGCAGACGCGCCCCGTGCGGGGTCCAGGTCGAGCCGACCGCGTCCGCGACCCGGACGCGCTCGACGGTCTCCCGGGCGCCGTAGAGCTCGCGGTCCTTCTCGCCGTAGGAGAGCTCGTGCTCGTGGAAGGACTTCAGGCGGGCCAGCTGGGCGGGCGTGTAGGCCACTTCGAGGACGCCGCCCTGGTGGACGTCCGCCTCGATGCCCTCTTCGGCGGTGACCCGGACGACCTCGTCGACCGTCTCGTTCATCGCCTTCTGGAGACGGACCGCCGCCTCGTGGCCGTGCAGCTTGGCGTACCGGTCGCGGCCCGCGATGCCGTTGTAGAGCCAGCCGCCGTTGCGCCCGGAGGCGCCGTAGCCGCAGAACTTCTGCTCCAGGACGGTGACGCGCAGGAAGGGGGCCGCCTTCTTGAGGTAGTACGCGGTCCACAGGCCCGTGTAGCCGCCGCCGACGATCACGACGTCGGCGGTCGCGTCGCCCTGGAGGGGCTCGCGGGGCTCGGGCAGACCGTCGTCCGCGTACCAGAAGGAGATGCCGCCGTTGACCGTGCCGCTTCCTGCGCTGCTCATGGGCGGGACGTTAACCCCTGAGGGTGGCCAGTGTCTCCTTCGGATTCCATGCTTTTCCGCGGCCTCTGACCAGCGGATAGCAGCAGAGACCTATCAGGATCGATATGAAATGCCCGAAATCGGTGAAGGTACGGCCGGTGAGCAGCGGCAGGCCGTAGACCGCGAGGATGACCGCCAGATAGAGGTACCGCCACGGCATCGCGACGCGGTACGTGAGGACCCCTACGACGCCCGCCAGCGCGTAGCTCACCCCGATGTCCAGGGTGTCGACCGCCGAGTGCGGCGCCGCCCCGCGCCGGATCGCGCCCAGCAGCGCTCCCTCGCTGATCAGCGTCGCCAGGACGTGCGCGGCCACCGCGACCGCCAGCCAGCGCAGGGTGCCCAGCCAGCGCTCCGCCTGGGCGTGGAAAGCGGTGAACAGGACGGCGTACGGCAGCCAGAGACCGCCGTCGATCCACATCGCGCTGGTGATCAGCACCCGTACGGGGTTGTCCGACAGCTCGTGGATGTTCGTGGACCGCTGTCGCAGGAAGTCCTCTTCGAAATCCGGAGACATGTGGTGCAGAGCCACTGTGGTGACGAAGAGGACCGCCAGCCACACGTAGGTGCCGGGGGCACTGCGTAGGTAGCTCCCGGCGCGGTGCAGGGCCCCGTCAATACGCATGAGCCGCCTCACCGCCGCACGTAGGCTCGGCTCTGTGATCGACGTTCCGGTGGGTCTGGCCGCCTCGCAGGACAAGTACAACGGAGCGGCGGGGCGCGCCTTCGTCGCCGGGCTGCCCGAGCGGGCCGCGCACTTCCTGGAGCGCTGGGAGCTGCGCCTGGACGGCCCCTCCATGCACGGTGTCACGGCGCTGGTCCTGCCGGTGCTGCGAGCCGACGGCACCCCGGCCGTGCTCAAGCTCCAGCTCCTGGACGAGGAGAGCGCGGGTGAGCCGGCCGCCCTGCGTGTCTGGGACGGTGGCGCGGCCGTACGCCTCCTCGCCCACGACGAGGCCACCTGCACCCTGCTGCTCGAACGACTCGACCACACCCGCATGTTGACGCACCTCCCCGACACACGCGGGGCCGTCCTGGTCGTCGCGCGGCTGCTGGCCCGGCTGACGGCCGTACCGGCGCCGGAGGGGATGCGGCGGCTCGGTGACATCGCGGAGGCCATGCTGGAGCGGGTGCCGGGGGCCCTGAAACTGATCGCGGACCCGGCCGAGCGTCGTCTCGTCGAGGACTGCGCGGCGGCGGTGCGCGAGGTGGCGACCGAGCCGGGTGACCGTCTCCTCCACTGGGACCTCCATTACGACAACGTCCTCCAGGACCTCCGGGACCTCCAGGACCCCGACGGTCTCCAGGACGGGGGCGCCCGCTCCGTCGGCCGCGGGCCCTGGGTCGCCATTGACCCCAAGCCGCTCGCGGGCGACCCCGGCTTCGACCTCTGCCCGGCGCTCGGCAACCGCTTCGAGCCCGCCGAGATCCGCTGGCGCTTCGACGCGATGACCGACGTCATGGGCCTGGATCGCGAGCGGGCCCGTGCCTGGACCCTCGGTCGTGTCCTACAGAACACTCTGTGGGAAATCGAGGACGGCCGCCCGCTGGAGGCGGTCCAGCTGGAGATCGCGCGCCGACTGCGGGGCGCCCCGCGCGGAGCCTAGGTCCTACTTCGGCTCAGGTCCCGTTCGCGAGGGCGCGCCCCAGTGCCAGCGGATCGGCCTGTCCGTCCAGTTCGCCGTGCAGGGCCATCGCCAGTTCCGGGCGGGCCAGCAGACCGTCTCCCGCCGGGTCTCCGGCGGCCCGTGCCGCGAGGCCGAGCCCCACCCACGTCTCGGGGTCGCCGTCGCCGCGGCCGATGCGCGCACGGAACACGCTCAGGGCCTCGGCGGTGCGGCCTTCCACCAGGGCGATGTCCTCGAGGCGCGCGCCTGCGACCACCGCGCCGGGGTCGTCCCGTAGCGCCGCGAAGCCCGCGGGGTCCGCCAGCAGCCATCGCAGCAGCACCGCCCGGGTGTCGATGCCCCGCGCCGGACTGCCCGGGACGGGCCCGGGCTCGGGCTCGTCCGTCGTCCTGGGCAGCGGGTTTCCGTCGGCCCAGGCTGCCGCGTGGGCGCGGAGGGTCCCCGGCGCGGGCCGCAGATGGCAGGCGCGCCAGGTGGCACGGTGGTCGGCGACCGCCAGGGCCGCCGCGGCCCGGACCCGGGCGTCGACCGGTTCGTCGAGCCAGGGCTCGATGCGCCGCGTCAGCTCGGCCACCAGCCGCCGCCCCAGATCGTTGAGCCCGTCCGCCGAGCCGACGGCGCGCAGCGCGTACGCGGTCTGGCTGCGCCACAGCGCGAACTCGAACTGTCCGAGGGCGTGGCCGCGCCGCCGCCAGAACGCGGTGACGCCGAAGAAGGCGTACACGCCCTGGAGCAGCCCGCCCAGGGGACGGGGGTCGTCGCGCCAGGGGGCGTAGTGGAGCCGGGTGCCCTGGTCGTCGTACAGGGTGAACAGGTGCATGAACGCGCTGAGCTTGTTGTGCTGGAACTCGTGCACCAGCGTCGAGGCGAACTGCTCGGCGTCGTCCGGGGCCGATGCCAGGGCGGTGCCGAAGGCGTCGCCCGAGGACGCGCTGTGCGGCCGGAACCGCTCGGCGCGCGGACGGGGCACCACCGACACCAGCCCACCGGCCAGCGCCTCGGCCACCTCGGTGTCGGTGCGCCGCAGGATGTCCCAGGCAGGGCCGAACAGTTCCTGCCACTCGGCGGTGGAGTCGATCGGTTCCACCCCGGCCGGTGCGCGCAGGTCGCGGTAGGGGTCGGTGTCGTCCAGGAGCAGGGTGCAGCCGTCGGCGCGCAGTTCGGTCAGGGCATGCCAGTCCGGCCCCCCGAGTGGGCGTCCGCCGATCCGCACGGATCCCGCGGAGGCGCTGACCTCGGCCACGTCCCAGTCCGCCCGGCCGGGCACCCGCATCGCCCCGAGCGCGGGCAGGACCACCCAGCCGTGGCGGACCGGAACGTCGGTACGGAACTCCAGGCCGACGCGGACGGCCGCGGCTGCGGCGATCGCGTGGAGGTGCCCTGTGTCCGCCCAGAGGGGTGCGTCGTCCTGGGCCGTCCCGCGCAGCCGGCGCAGCGTGTGCGCCGCCCACACGCCCACGGCCGGATACGCCAGCAGGTCTTCCACCGCCTCCTTGGACACGGCCCAGGCGCGCGACAGCAACTTCCAGCCGTCCGCCAAGGGGGGCAGGGGGCCGGCCGGTGCCGTCGCGGCCGAGTCCAGCAGGGCCCGGACGACGAGCAGCCGCCAGCTCCGCTCGCTCACACGCAGACGGACCACCGTCGCGGGGCCGCCCCCACCGCACAGCAGTTCGTCGAACGACTGCGACGGCAGAACGTGGGGCAGAACGTGGGACCGGGCCGTCTGGTGCACCTCTCGCGCCGCTACGCGTCGCGCTGCGGGTTGTAGCCGCCGAGGCTGCTCGCGGGGTCGTCGATACGGCTGAGCAGTCGGCGCATGGAGCCCTGCGCGGACGGCAGGTCCAGCTGGGGCCACGCGTCCAGCGGAACGTCGCTGAGGTCGATCAGCTCGGACTCGACTCCGGACTTCTCCATGGCGGCGCCCCTGTAACAGTGAAGTGATGCGATCAATGCCTTAGATATCACTGAATATGGCGTTTCCAGGGATTTCAGGCTACTTGAGTGACCCTATTGCATCAAAGCCGTCACGCAGGGCCACAGCGCGGAATCGGCCCGGATCGGGTGACGGAAGGGCGGTGGGAGCACGGCCGGTGGGGGTAGGGACCGGGTGTGATTGAACTCGCTGAACTGATCGAGGAGTTGCGCAGGGAACTGACCGCGGCCCGGACGGCCGCGGAGGGGGAGGATCTGTACTTCGAGGTGGGTCCGGTGGAGCTGGAGGCGGCCGTGGTCGTGGAGCGGTCGGCGACGGCGGGCGGCAAGATCCGCTTCTGGGTGGTGGAGGCGGGCGCGGACGGACGGGTGGCGGACAGCGTCACGCACCGGGTGAAGCTGACGCTCGACCCACGCACCCACAGCGGCGGCGGACGGGCCCCGTGGGTGGGCGGGGCCGAGGCCGAACGAGAGCGCTGAGCCGTGGCGGCACAGGATCCGCGCCGCGGACTGGATCCGGTCCGGGTGGCGGAGGTGATGGTGCGACCGCTCGCGGGGCGGGGCCCCGGACGGCGCGGCTCCGGCTACCGGGTGGGTCCCTGGTGGGTGCTCACCGCCGCACACGTCGTCCGTGACGCGAGAACGGGAGCCACCGACGTACGGTTCGAGGCCGACCGCGCCGACGAGTGGACCGTGGCCGCCCGGGTGGTACTGGCCTCGGAGAAGGCCGACGTGGCACTCCTCGAACTGGACGGATCCGCGCCGCGCGGCGTCCACGCGGCCGTGACCGAACCTCCCTCGTACGGGGCCGTGCCCGACGCGGACCTCGTCCTGCCGTGCAGCGCGATGGGCTTCCCCCGGTTCAAGCTGCGCGAGGACCGGATGCGACGGCTCGACGACGGCTCGGCGTCCCAGTACCGCGACTCCTGCCACGCGACGGGCATGACCTCGGTGCTGTCCAACCGGCGCGAGGGCACGCTCGAACTCGCCGTCACCCCGCCCGAGTCGGACGCCGAGCCGGACCGGTCGCCCTGGGAGGGCATGTCGGGCGCGGCTGTCTGGCACGACGACGCGATCGTCGGCCTGGTCAGCGCGCACCACCGCACGGACGGTCTCGGCCGCCTCGCCGCCGTCCGCGTGGACCGCTGGTACGAGCTGTTGACCAGGTCCGAACTGGCCCTGCTGCACGAGTGCGCCGGCCTGCCCGCGTCGGCGCCCGAGCTGCCCCGCATCCCGTCCGCACCGACCGCCGCCGCGGGCCCGGTCACCCTGGCCGACCTGCGCGAAGACCTGCCGCTGCGCGAACTCGACGGCCTGGTGGGCGCGTTGACGGCACTGCCTACGGTGAGCGACCGCACCACCCTGGCCCTGGTCCTGGGCAGCATCAACCCGGCCATCGCGGCCATGAGTCCGAGGACACCGGCGCTGAGACCGGACGTGTTCGGAATCCTGCGGACCTGCCTGCGCTACCCGGGGACCTTGGACCAACTCCTCGAAGCGATACGGTTGGTGGAGGGCGACTCCGCCGGGGTGGCCCGCATGGACGAAGAGGCGGTGGAGTTGTCCCGGCGCCACCGCCGAGCCGGTGAGAGCCGCTGACCTGATATGGCGGGGCCGCGCGGGCGCGGGGTTTCATACTCCGTGCGGTGGGTCATTATCAGGAGGATGCGAGCCGCCAGCATCCACAAATGCAGCCGGGGGGAAGGGGTTTGGCCGTCATGGAGCCGACTGTGGCCGCCGTCGAGTCCAGCCTGGTCGATCTCGCGGGGGTGTCTCTTGAAACGCTGCGCTCCATGGACAGCCGAGTTCTCGCCGCTTCGGTACAGGAACTACTGCCAGGAATCGACCACCAGCTGGCCAGCGTCGCCGGCGTCGACGGCGGCCGCGGCGAGCGTCTCGACTGACGCCGGGGCCGCGTATGAGCGCTGAGCCGCCCCTGCCTCGCCATCACCTTCCACCCGACAGGCTGGCCGAACTGGTCCGCGGCGAGGGCGGTCCGGCCACTGTCGACCTTTTGCTCGGCGGCGAGCGGAGCCGCCGTCTGCTGCTGTTGCGGATGCTCGACGACGCCACCGACCTCGGCCCCGCTTGGAACCTTCTCAGCGAAGCGCAGCACCGCGCCCCGCATGTCGTCGACGACCTGCTCATGTATCCGCAGACGGGCATGTGGCTGACCACGGCGCTGCGCCGACTGCGCGGCAGGGCGCCGAAGGAGGAGCCGCCGCTGTGGGTGGAGCTCGGCCACATGCAGGCCCTCGCGGCCGCCGCGGCGCTACGCGCGGAGCTCGACTTCTCCATCGAGGTCCCGGTGCGGCACGGCCGGGTATCGCTGCCGACCCTCGGCTGTGCCGTACTGCCGGTGGCGGAACCCTGGGCAAGGGCCACGGTACGGGCCGAGGGCGGACGCACGGTGGTCGAGACGGCCGGGGTCGAGGTCGCCGTACCGTCGGCGGCCGGATCGGCGGGACCCGGGTGGCATCCGGTACGCCGACTCACGGTCGGCCCGAAAGAGCGGCAACTCGACATCGCTCTGGACGACGTGGACCCGTACCGCACCTATCCGGAGCCGACAGAGCCGCGCCCGCTGTCCGGTGAGGCCGCGGCGCAGTGGCGGCGGATGCTGGAGCAGGCTTGGGAGTTACTGCTGCGAGAGCAGCCCGAAACGGCCGAGGCGATGCGGCGGGGGATGTTCTCGCTGACACCGACCCCGGCAGGCGAAAGGTTTCGGCCGCGCAGTGTGAGCGCGGGGGACGCCTTCGGCGGCGTCGAGGCCTCGGAGCCGGACGACGCCGTACAGCTGGCCGTCACCCTCGTACACGAGTTCCAGCACACCAAACTGGGCGGACTGCTCCATCTGACGCCCCTGCTGACACACGGCTCCGACGGGATCAAGGAGCTGTGGTACGCCCCCTGGCGCAACGATCCCCGGCCGCTTGAGGGGCTGCTCCAGGGCATCTACGCGTTCGCGGGGATCGCCCGCTTCTGGCGCGAACACCGCCGGGCCACGTCCGCGCGGTCCGCCATGGCCCACTTCGAGTTCGCACTGTGGCGGACCCACGTGGCGACCGCGATGGAACAGGTTCACCACCATCCTCGTCTGACGCCCCTCGGCACGACTCTGCTGGACACGCTGCGCGACCACTGCGCGCAGTGGCTGGCGGAGCCCGTTCCCGAGGAGTATCTGGCCCTCGCGCGGCTGTGCGCCGACGACAACCTCGCCCGTTGGCGGGCCCACCACCGTCGGCCTCCCACACCGGCGGTCGAGGCGACCGTACGCGCGTGGCTGGACGGGGCGAGCAGGCCGCCCCGCTCCCTGGCGTCCGAGCCCGAGATCGTGCCCGACCCCTCGGCACGCTGGCTGGACAGCCTGGCGATCCTCGTCCGTCACCGCCTCAGCGGCGTTGACGACGACCGGATCCCACTCGACGCACCCGAGAAGGCCGCGGCCCGGGTCACCGGAGCACTCACCGGTGACGCCCTGCTGGCCGTGGGCGACGCGACGGCCGCCCGGCACGCGTACCTGGCACACCTGGCTGCGGAGCCCGGTCCGGCCGGCGCCTGGGCCGGCCTCGGCCGCGCCCTCGCCGTGGCGGACACCGAACCGAGGGCGGCCCGCCTGCTGTGCCACCACCCGGAACGCGCGCGAGCGGTTCACCAGGCCCTGCTCCGGATCACGGGCACCGCACCGGACCCGATCCGCCTTGCCACCTGGCTCGAGCCCCCGGTCTGACCGGCGGGGATCACATCGGCATCGGGTCGATGTCGCAGTCGCTGCGCTGCCTGGACCGGGCCTGCGCGGTCGCCGGGTGGGGAGCGGATTCGGCGGAGTTGAGGCGGGGCTCGTCCAAAACCCTCTCCATACGCGCCAAGGTGTCCTCGCGCAGCGCCTCGCCCTCCGCCTCCTCGCCAAGGGCGATGAGGTCCAAGGAGAGGTTCGCCGCGCCCACCAGCGTGGTCGGATGGTTCTCACCCATCCGCGTCCGGCACAACGCCACCGTCTTCTCTCCGAGTTCGCGTGCTTCCGCCACCCTGCCCAGCGCACTCAGGTCGCTCGCCAGGTTGATGGCACAGGCCAGCACGATCGGATGGCTCGCCCCGAGGCGCGCGGTCAGCGACTCCAGTGCCGCCTCGTCCAGTTGCCTGGCCTGCTCCACCCGGCCCAGCAGCCGCAGCGTCACCGCCAGGTCGACGTCGGCCGACACGGCGTGCGGGTGGTCAGGCCGGAAGATGGTGCGGAAGCCTTCGCAGGCCTTCTCACCACGCTCCCGCGCCTCCTCCAGATCGCCGTTGTGCCGCAGCGCCACCGACAACGCGAGCGCGGCAGTCTGGGACTCCGGATGGGTGGCACCGTAGCGCCGGGTGAACTGGTCGAACGTCTCACGTGCCAGTTCCAGCGCGGTGACGTGGTCGCCCTCCTTGCGGCACGCCTCGCTCAGTTGGCGCATGGACCGCAACGTCGTGGGGTTCCCGGCCCCGAAGGTCGCCCGGTACCCGTCGACGACCGCCTGCTGAAGCGAACGCGCGCCGACGTAGTCACCCGTCTCACGCACGTCGACCGCGACGCTCGCCTCGGTCACCAGTGCCTGCTGGTGATCGCGGCCGAACAGCCGTGTCTTCATCGCGTGCGTGTGCCGGTCCAGTTCCAGCGCGCGCTGGAACTCGCCGACCACCCGCAGGCTCACCCCGAGGTTGTGGGCGGTGACCAGCGTGGTCGGGTCGTCCTCGCCGAAGGCACGCCGAGCCCGTTCGTAGGCCATCTCGTCGAGTTCGGCTCCGGCGAGGAAGTCCCCCTGATGGCGCCGTACCGCGGCTTCGAGGTTCAGCGCGACCAGCGCGTCCTCACGGGTGTCCTCCTGGTCCGCGGGCGCGGTGCGGGCGTAGACCGCCTGGAACGAGGCCACGACCCGGGAGGCGTCCTCGTGGCGCCCCACCATCAGATACAGGAAGCCCAGCCACCAGCCCATGAGGAGCGCCTGCTGGTCCTCCTCCCCGAACAGCCGCTGCCAGGTGCCCCAGGCCTGCTCCGAGAACTCGAGGGCAACCCGGTGGTCACCCCAGTACCACAGGTACTTGGCGACGTTCATCACCAGCTCGCGCACCCACGGCTGGTCGGACTCGACGGCGTCCGACGCGATGACATGGCCGTACAACTCGGCGTAGCGAGGCCAGTTGGCCGCCTGGTTGGGCCCCTTCGGGTCGGCGGCAGCAAGCAGTGTGTGGGCCCCATTGCGCATGCGTTTCTGTTCCTCTGGGGTCATACGGTGGATCAGCACGGCCTGGACGAGGCGGTGCATCTCGATCGAATTGGTCCGGTGGTCGACACGGGCGAGCGAGTAGCGGTTGATCTCCCGTATGGCACGGGCCAGCCGCATCGGGTCGTTGAGGGCCCGGTCCAGCTCGGGGTCGATCCTGGAACCGCCGAGACCGGAGAAGATCGAGCGCGAGATGGGGTCGGGCGCGAAGTAGGAGCACAGCTGGAGCAGACGCAGGGCTGCGGGGCTGCGGGTCTCCAGGTGGTCGAGCGAGACGTTCCACGCGGCCGCGACGGGAAGCTGGTAGTCCGGCGGCGGGGACACCTCGAGGAGCTCATTGCGCTTGTGCTCGAACAGACGCAGGTACTCCGAGACGGGCATCCCGGTCTCCGCCCGCCACGCGGCGGCCTGTTCCAGGGCGAGCGGGAGGTCGCCCAGCGCGTCGGCGAGCCGGTCCGCCTCGGCGTCGGCGAGATCCTCCCCGTAGGCGCTGGAACGCCGCAGCAGCTCCTTGCTCTCCTCCCGGGTGAAGACATCGACCTCCAGGGAGGGACCCACGACGCTCCAGCGCCGGTTGCGGGAGGTGACGAGGATGGTGCCGCTGCCGCCCGTGGGGAAGTAGTCGCGGACGCGTTCGGGGCTGTCGGCGTTGTCGAAGATCAGCAGCCAGCGGGAGTACGGCCGGCCCTCGCGCAGCGCCTCCCGCACCGCGGGGCCCGCGATGTTCGCCTCGGCGCTGGTGCCCAGGCCGAGCCGCTGGGCGAGTTCCACCAGGGCCTGGCCGATCTGGCCGGGGCGCTCGGCGGGGATCCACCAGACGATGTCGTACTCCGACTGATGCCTGTACGCGTATTCGATCGCCATCTGGGTCTTCCCGACACCACCCATGCCGTGGATGGCTTCGGGCAGCACGGTGGTCGTGCCTTCCCGAAGGCGCTCGCTCAGTCGCTCCAGAAGGTCCACACGGCCGGTGAAGTTCGGGTTGCGCGGGGGGATGTTCCCCCAGATGCGCGGCTGCGCCGAACGCGCGTTCTCCACCGTGGGCTGCTGCGTGGTGGCCATGTTCGTGGCTCCTTCTGAAGTTGTCTCGGGCCCCCTCGGGGCGTGTGCGGCATCCCGCTGGGCCCGGGTGGTGGGGTCCTGGTGCCGCGTGTGGGTACGTGCGTCCTTGCCCAGGTTGACCGTGTTCTGCAGGTCGTACGCGCGCACTGCCCGCGCGAGACGCTCGGCCTGGGGCAGGAAGCGTCCGGACAGGGCGCGCAGCGCGGCCAGTTCGATGCGCAGGAACGCCACGTTCCGCGGGGTCACGGGCGGCACAACGGTCGTCTCGAGGA
Source organism: Streptomyces sp. GbtcB7 (assembly GCF_019091445.1). Taxonomy (NCBI): domain Bacteria; kingdom Bacillati; phylum Actinomycetota; class Actinomycetes; order Kitasatosporales; family Streptomycetaceae; genus Streptomyces; species Streptomyces sp. GbtcB7. Next base: position 66,918 of record NZ_JAGXJM010000008.1, on the reverse strand, counting down.
GTTCGTCCGCGGCGGGCAGGACCGGGTCGGAGCCCTCCGGGACCGCCATCAGCACCCGTACGTCGTGCAGCACCCGGACGGTGTCCCGGCGGCGGGCCAGCGCCAATAACTCCTGGCGGATGTTCGGGCCGAAGGAGAAGACCACGTCGGCCGCGCGTTCGGCCTCCGCGCCCGCGGGCCGCACCAGACCACTCATCAGCAGTTCGGTGAGGTGGGCGGGTCCGGCACCCGGCACCGAGGCCGTCAGGGCGCTCATGACGGGCAGCGTCAGAGGAGCCGCCGCGAGGCGGGTGGCCAGCGCGAACGCGGTGGGCGAGGCGGCGGCCCGGAACTCCGAGACGCGCTCCCACGGGGGTACGGCGCTGGCGGGGTCGGGCACGTCGTCGACCCAGGGCACGGCACGCGCGGCGTCCGGCCGCTGCTTCCAGTCGCGGGCCCGCACGCCCGACATCTCCACGCCGTCCGAGGCCCGGCCCGTCACCAGGTCGACCCAGCCGGTGAGGGAGTGACCGGTCCGCTCCAGGACCGGGACGGGCACCACGCCGGCCCGTGCCGCCGTGTCGTCGTCCACCGGTTCGAGGGGTGAGGTGCGCAGCTCCCAGCCCAGGGAGTCGTTGGGCGCCCAGGGGTGCCCGGAGCGCAGGCGCATGCGGTAGACGTCCAAGCCGGTACGGAACCAGAGCCTTTGGGGCAGCAGGTGCATGACCGCGAGGGGCTCGGAGCGGCCAAGTTCGCGCAGCAGCGGCAGCACCGCGTCCGAACGCCAGCCCGCGGCCAGCCCGTCGGTCAGTACCAGCACCACCCGGTGTTCGCCCACGGGCGGGGGCAGGTGCTCCAGCCGGATCCGGCCCGGCTCGGTGTCGTCCGAACTCAGCAGCCGTAAGCGGGTGATCGGGCCCAGCGCCTCCTGGCGGGCGAGTTCGTCGGCCAGTCGGGTGACCGTCTCGTCCCAGACCCGCATGGTCACGTAGTCGTCGACCACGAGCAGTACGTCCGGCGGCACGTCCGGGCGGTCCGCGGAAGAAGCCCGTCCGAGGCCACGCAGGGCGTGCGACACCACGTCGAGTGACGCGTCGTCAGAAGCCGATGCCGATGCGGATACCGATGCGGATACCGATGCCGATGCGGATGGTGGTCGTGGACCGTCGTCACACTGCATAAGCGCCCTCAGAGCGTCCGGTCATGCCCGACGACGGAGGGAGCACCGAGGAGGAGTCCCGCAGTCCGCGGGCATGCGTGACATCCACGTGCCAAGCCTGGCAGTGGTCTGCTTGCGGTGCAACATGGCAGGCCACAGGAGACGGTAGAAGGGTCCGAAAGTCAATCGCCGGGTGGTACTTGCCCCCTGGGGACAGCCGGTGGCGCTGTCTCATCAATAGCCTGACAGTCGGCGCTGACGTGTGCAAGACCGTGTGGCATCCGCCTCCGCGCGCCGGTCGGAGGCCCCTTCCGGGCCATGGGCGCATGATGACCTACACCGGTCCGGGCGGACTCGGCTTGCGCTCGGGATCGTCGAGCAGAATGGCCAGATGGCGACCCACGTGCAGGTCCCACGCCCCGGGGCCTAGGGCCAGCGCGTCCTTGCGCCACTCCCCGACCCGTTCCGCCAGGCTGCCCAGCCCCCGGTCCTGGAGTATCTCGCCGATGGCGTCCTTGAATTTCGGGTCCCCGCAGTCGTTGCGGTGCCAGATCATCGCGGGCACCCCGGCCCGCAGCCCGGCGAGGACCTCGCGGCGGCCGGTGCCCGACTCGTCGCCCGGGGGCTGGCTGAGCACCAGGCACACCGCGTGCCGGTCCTCCTTCAGCTCACGCTCCAGATGGAAGAAGTACGCCTCGTCCTGCGCCGGGCTGCTCCAGTGCGGGTGGCTGTCCGCCGGGCGCTCCCGCAGCTGCCGCCACTTGTGGTGCCAGGGCCGGTGCCAGGCGGCCCGCTGCAGGCGCTCGATGCTGCGCACCACCACCGGATAGTCCATGACCAGCGGGGTCGGGGCCTCGGAGCCGGACTCCTTCGACCACCACTCCACGGGCTCGTTGAGCAGCTCCCAGGGCAGGATGAACTCCAGGATCACCGGCTGCCGCAGGTCGGCCCACTTCTCCTCGGCCTCCTCTATCAGTCGCTCCACCGCGCCCGGGAGCTCCTCCCGGCCCAGGTGGACGGTCTCGCCGCGCACGGGATGCCAGCCCTCGGAGTCGGACTGGCGCCAGTGCGAGAGGTAGTACCTGTCCGGCTCGATGCGGTCCGGCTCGAACTGGATCATCAGATACGCGGGGACGAGGGAGGGCGCGGGCTGCGGAAAGTCCGAGTGCTGCCAGTCCGCCAGCAGGCCCTCCATGCCCAGGGCGAGGGTCTGGGTGCGGTTGAAGCGGCGCAGTACCTCGGCGGCCTCCGACTGGCCGTCCTCCATCAGCCGATCGGCCGACAGCGCCAGGAAGGCCATGCTGGGCGGGAGTTCACCGGCCGGCGAGTTCTCGCCCGCCAGCCGCAGGAAGACCTGCCACCCCGTCTGGCACCACCCGGGCAGCTCCTGGACCCGGGAGCGGCTCGCGCGGCGCGCCATGACGGCCAGATCCGTGGAGCCCATCGCCAGCAGGACGGGCCGCAGGTGACCGAGATCGGCGTTGTTGAAGAAGTCGACGGCCTCCCACTCGTCCACGAGCGGCCACAGCTCGGCGACCGTCGCCGACTGCTGTTCCACGTACTCCAGCGACCGCACCAGGCAGGCCAGGCCGTCACCGACGGCCGTGCACTCCTTCACCACCTGTAACAGCCACGGCCGCAGCCGATCGCCGCCGAAGGGTTCCACGGGCGCGGCCAGTTCACCGGCCAGCAGATCCCGCCAGACCTCGCGGCTGCTCCCCTGGCTCACCGTGGCCGACCCCTGCAACGCGTCCACGATGGAGACAATGAGCTCGTTGCGGACCCGATCCGGACTGCGCCCTCTCACCCCGTTACCTCCACACAGCTGGCGCGGCACCCTGATGGTGCCCAACAGGGTAAGGCCGTAAAGCGGGGCATGGCAGGGAAAAACACGGGCACCACCGCGGGATGCCCGTGTTGTTTGCGCTGTTGGAGCCCCCTGTCGGATTCGAACCGACGACCTTCGCTTTACAAGAGCGGCGCTCTGACCAGCTGAGCTAAGGAGGCCTGCACGCGTGTGCCCGTGCAGTGTACCCAGGTCCCAGCCGGGCCCTCTCGAAAATTTCCGCGAAGTTCACAGCCCCCTGGCTACTGACAGACCAGGTGAACGCCAGGTACCGTCCTGAGCCAGTTCACTCTTGTGGACTACACCACCGCGAAGGCTTCGCGGTGGACACCACCTTTACAACGGATCGTCCGGCACGTTCCTGCCGGTGAAGGGGGCCCCTCACCATGGCCACTGTCTCGTTCGACAAGGCAACCCGGATCTACCCGGGTTCCGACAAGCCCGCCGTAGATGCTCTGGAGATCGACATCGAGGACGGCGAGTTCCTCGTCCTCGTCGGTCCCTCCGGCTGCGGCAAGTCCACCTCGCTCCGCATGCTCGCGGGGCTCGAGGACGTGAACGCCGGCGCCATCCGCATCGGTGACCGCGACGTCACGCACCTGCCGCCCAAGGACCGGGACATCGCCATGGTGTTCCAGAACTACGCGCTCTACCCGCACATGACGGTCGCCGACAACATGGGCTTCGCGCTCAAGATCGCCGGTGTCCCGAAGGCCGAGATCCGCCAGAAGGTCGAGGACGCGGCGAAGATCCTCGACCTCACGGACTACCTCGCCCGCAAGCCGAAGGCCCTCTCCGGCGGTCAGCGCCAGCGTGTCGCGATGGGCCGCGCCATCGTGCGTGAGCCCCAGGTCTTCCTCATGGACGAGCCGCTGTCGAACCTCGACGCCAAGCTCCGCGTCTCGACCCGTACGCAGATCGCCTCGCTGCAGCGCCGCCTCGGCATCACCACCGTGTACGTCACCCACGACCAGGTCGAGGCCATGACCATGGGCGACCGTGTGGCCGTGCTCAAGGACGGTCTGCTCCAGCAGGTCGACTCGCCGCGCAACATGTACGACCGCCCCGCGAACCTGTTCGTCGCCGGGTTCATCGGCTCCCCCGCCATGAACCTCGTCGAGGTCCCGATCACGGACGGCGGCGTGAAGTTCGGCAACTCCGTCGTGCCGGTGAACCGCGAGGCCCTGAAGGCCGCCGCGGACAAGGGCGACCGCACCGTCACGGTCGGCGTCCGCCCGGAGCACTTCGACATCGTCGAGCACAACGGCGAAGCCGCCAAGTCGCTGTCCAAGGACTCCGCGGACGCCCCGGCCGGCCTCGCCGTCTCGGTGAACGTCGTCGAGGAGCTCGGTGCCGACGGTTACGTCTACGGCAGCGCCAAGGTCGACGACAAGCTCACGGACCTGGTCGTCCGCGTCAGCGGCCGCGCGGTCCCGGACAAGGGCGCCACGCTGCACGTCGTACCGCGGCCGGGCGAGACCCACGTGTTCTCGACCTCCACGGGCGAGCGCCTCTCCGACTGACCGCCCTGATCACCCTGATCACCGCGAAAAGCAAGTCGGGGGGATGAAAACCGCGCCGCGGTCGAATTCACCCAAGTTGACGAAGAGGGCCCCACAGCCTGCTGTGGGGCCCTCTTCGTTGTCGACAAATACCCCGGCAAGCCGGTCATTTCGATCGCCGTACGTCAACTCGCCACCCAGCGAAAGCCGTTCCCCTATCCCCCGAACTGATTACTAAATGTCGCCAAATCATCACCCCGCGCTACCCTCACTCGCGTGAAGCACTCCACCACTAACCAACGGACCCGGCGTGGCCGTGGCCCCGCGCGCCGGATCGGTCGCACCCTCGCCCTCGTTCTGCCTGTCGTCCTGGTGCTCTCCGGGACCCTGGCGGTCACCCGAGTCAACTGGTCGGGGAACTCCTCGGACTCGGTGCTCACCGCCTCCTCCTCGGACGTCTCCTCGCGTGCCGTCTCCCGTGCCCCGCAGGACGTGCTGCGCGACCGGCTCCTGCTGGAGCTCCAGGAGAAGAACCCGGGCGTCGCCCTCACCCACCTCCAGGAGGCCGTGAACGGCCGCCCGTCGCTCGCCAAGCACTGCGTCTCCATCGCCCGCGCCCTCGGCCGCGCCGCGGTCCGCGCGTACGGCCCGACACGCGCCCAGGCGTTCGCGCGCCCGGTCTGCGACACGTCCTTCGCATCGGGGGTCGCGGCCACGCATCTCTGAGCCCCCACCGGCCCCACCTGTTCTGTCAGGTAACAGCTGCTTAAGGGAACGGTTGCCGACAGAAGCCGTGAGCGGGGCGCCACGTACAGTTCGGGCATGACCCATCCGAACGCCGCGTCACGCCCCGTTCAAGCCGTTGTCCTGGCCGGTGGTCAGGGCTCCCGACTGCGTCCCTACACCGACGACCGGCCCAAGCCGATGGTCGAGATCCCCGGCACCGGGACCCCGATCATCGGTCACCAGCTGACCTGGCTCGCCGAGGAGGGCGTCACCGACGTCGTCGTCTCCTGCGGCCACCTCGCCGAGGTCCTCCAGAAGTGGCTGGACTCTGCCGACCTCCCGGTCAACATCACGACGGTCGTCGAGACGGAACCGCTCGGCCGGGGCGGCGGCCTGAAGTACGCCGCCGCGCACCTCCCCCACCCGGACAAGCCCTGGTACGCGACGAACGGCGACATCTGGACCCGTTTCTCGCTGCGCGACATGGCGGACTTCCACACCGAGCGCGACGCCGTCGCGACCCTCGCCCTCGCCCGCCCGCGCATCCCGTGGGGCGCCGTCAAGACCGACGGCTTCGGCCGCGTCACGGACTTCATCGAGTCCCCGCCGACCACGTACGAGATCAACGCGGGCGTCTACGTCTTCTCCGCCGAGTTCGCCGACCTGCTCCCCGAGCGCGGCGACCACGAGCGCACCACGTTCCCGCACCTGGCCCGCGAACGCCGCCTGGCCGGCTTCCCGCTCCCGCAGGGCGCCTACTGGCGCGCCATCGACACCGCGAAGGACCTCACGGAGGCGGCGAGGGAACTCGCGGCCCTGGGACGCTGAGAAGCCGCCTCCCGGCAGTACGAGGGCTGAGAAGCCCCTTCCTGGCAGCACGAGGACCGAGAGCCCCTTCCCGGCAGTACGAGGGCCGAGAGCCCCTTCCCGGCAGTACGAGGACGGGCCCCGCACATCTGATGTGCGGGGCCCGTCCTCGTATCGCCAGGGGGCGTTACGCGCTACCCGAGGAGACCGCCGACCAGCTTGTCCGAGCCGCCGGAGGTGCCACCACCACCGCCGCCGCCGCTCGAACCGCCGGAGGAGGTGCCGCCGCCCGAGCCGCTGCCGCCGGTGCTGGAGCTGCCGCCGCTGGACGTCGGGCCCGCGCTGGTGCTGGGGGCCTGGTGGACCGGCGAGGACTGCTGGGGCGGGGCCTGGCCGGTGCCCTGGGTCTGGCTGGGGCCGCTGGTGACCGTGCCGCCCGTCTCACGGACCGTGGCGCCCGGCGTGGTGGCCGCGCCCGACGGCGAGGAGGAGCTGCCGTGGGTGGGCGCCTTGGCCGAGGCCGAGGGAGTGGTGGTCCTGTGCTGGGGCGTGCCGGGCTCCTCGGGAAGCGGGGAGCCGGGCAGTTCGTTGCGCGGGGCCTCGCCCGGTCCCGGCACGACCACCCGGTCGGCGTCACGGACGGCACCGCCGAGGAGCGAGCCGACGAGGAGCGTGAGGCCGACGACGATGGCCGAGACGAGCGCGCCGCGGCGCAGCACCCGGTACCGCAGGTCCCAGATGTCGGCGCGGGGCCCGAGCGTGCGCCAGGCCTCGCTCGCGAGGCGTCCGTCGACGGAGTAGACGGGCGCGCCCGCGATGATCAGCGGCGACCAGGCGGCGAGGTAGATGATGTCCGGCGCGTCGTACGCGGGGACCGTCTTCCAGCTGACGGTGACGATGAGCGCGGCCGACAGCATCGCGCCGACCACGGCGGCGACCCGCTGCCACAGCCCGAGCACCGTGAGGACGCCCACGATGACCTGGAGGAAGGCGATGACGAGCCCGGAGCCGACGGGGTGCTGGAGCGCGAACTGACGCAGCGGCTCGGCGACGTCCCAAGGGTGCAGCGTGTTCAGCCACTTGACCATGGAGCCGCGCTTGCCGCCGTCGAAGTAGACGGGGTCGCAGAGCTTGCCCATGCCGGCGTAGATGGAGATGAAGCCGAGGAAGACGCGGAGCGGGAGCAGCACCACGCCGAGGTTCATCCGGCGCCCGGGGTAGTAGGCGTGCCGGACCGGGTCCGAGCCGTGCCGCCTGGCCGGTGTGGCGCCGCCGTGGCCGTCGTCGTCGGGGTCCTCCGCCGCGAACTGCCCGCCCAAGTAGCGCGGTTCGTCGTACGCGCTGTCCACGCTGCGCATGTTCGGCAGCAGCCGGGTCCCCGCGGAGTCGTGGTCGTGGCCGCGCTGGCTGCCGACGAGGGGCGTCCCGACCGTGTCGACGGTCAAGTCGCCCGCGTAGCCCTGGTGTTCGTCGAGGCGGGGGATGACCTGGGTGGCGCCGCCGTCACCCGTCGGGTCCGCGACGCCGTGGCGCACGCTGGTGCTGCGCACTGCCTGCAGAAGGCGGTGGGCGCCGGTGTCGTCGGGGTCGGACCGCCCGCTCCAGACGACGGGTGCGCGGCGGCGGGCCCCGGCGGCCGGACCGCCCGCTCTGCCCGCCGTACCGACGACGGGGATCCGCGCGGTGTCGTCGGCGCTCAAATGCCGTGCGACGCGCCAGGATGGGGTCCGCGTCGCGCCGCCTAGCTGCACGCGGAAGCTCGCATGATTGACGATGACCTGCGCCGGATCGCTCGGCACCTTCACCATGCTCAGCGCGGGAGCGTCGTCGAATCCCGACGAGCGGTCCCCCGTGGGTGTGCGGGGTGTTCTGGTGTCCACACTCATCTAACCGAGTGATGTGTGTTTAGGACACTGCTTTGACCGCGCAGATCTGTCCGGACCGCGTCAAGGTCATCCCGAACATCCCGATTGCCCCACGGGGGTGACTCACTCAGACGTCCACTCAAACACCTGTTCAGATATCCGTTCGGACGTCTGTTCAGACGCGTCGGCGCGAGGCCTCGTACAGCACGACTCCCGCCGCGACACCGGCGTTCAGCGACTCGGTGCCGCCCGGCATCGGAATCCGTACCCGGAAGTCACAGGTCTCGCCGACCAGTCGGGACAGTCCCTTGCCCTCGCTGCCGACGACGATGACGACGGGACCGCCGAGGGCCTCCAGATCACCGACCTCGACCTCGCCGTCCGCGGCGAGTCCGACCACGACGAGACCGGCCTTCTTGTATGACTCAAGGGCCCGCGTCAGGTTGGCGGCGCGGGCGACGGGCGTACGGGCTGCGGCACCGGCCGACGTCTTCCAGGCACCGGCGGTCATGCCGGCCGCGCGCCGCTCGGGCACGACGACGCCGTGGCCGCCGAAGGCCGAGACGGAACGGACGACGGCACCCAGGTTCCGGGGGTCGGTCACGCCGTCGAGGGCGACGATCAGCGGGTCCTGGCCCTCGTCGTACGCGGCGGCCGCGAGGTCCTCGGGGTGCGCGTACTCGTACGGCGGGACCTGGAGGACCAGACCCTGGTGGTTGAGCCCGTTGGTCATGCGGTCGAGCTCGGGGCGCGGGGCCTCCATGAGGTGGATGCCGCCGCGCTCACCGGCGAGCTGGAGCGCCTCGCGCACCCGCTCGTCGTTGTCGATGAACTGCTGCACGTACAGCATCGACGCGGGCACGCCCTCGCGCAGCGCCTCCACGACCGAGTTGCGCCCGACGACCATCTCGGACGTGCCCTTGCCGCCGCGCCCGCGCGGGGCGGGACGGCGTGCGACCTGCTTCGCCTTGGCGCCCGCGATGCGGTTCTTCTTGTGCCCCTTGCGCATCTCGGCGGGCGGGGTGGGGCCCTTGCCTTCCAGGCCCCGGCGTCGCTGGCCGCCACTGCCGACCTGCGCGCCCTTCTTGCCGGACATGCGGCGGTTGTTAGCGGCCATGACCTACCTGTCTGTGTGAGGCGAGCGTGCGTACGTTCTTGAAGTGTCGTATATGCAGTGTGCCGCCCGGAGGCCCGGGCGGCACAATCGATCAAGGTCGGGGGCCCCTGGGAGACCCCGAGAAAGCCCCGAGGGCAGGGCCGCTCAGCGGGGGCCGAGCGTCCAGCGCGGCCCCTGCGGGCCGTCCTCGATGACCAGACCGGACTGGTTGAGCTGGTCGCGGATGGCGTCCGCGGTGGCCCAGTCCTTGCGGGTGCGGGCGGCCTCGCGCTGGTCGAGGACCATCCGGACGAGGGTGTCGACGACGCCGTGCAGATCCTCACCGCGGTCGCCCTCGCCGGCCCACTGCTCGTCGAGCGGGTCGAGCCCGAGGACGCCGAGCATGGCCCGTACCTCGGCGAGACGGGCGACGGCGGCTTCCTTGTCGTCGGCGGCCAGGGCCGAATTCCCCTGTCGCACGGTCGTGTGCACGATGGCGAGCGCCTGCGGGACGCCCAGGTCGTCGTCCATCGCCTCGGCGAAGGCGGGCGGCACCTCGGCGGCGGGCTCGACGACGCCCCCCGCCTTCTCGACGACCCGCTGCACGAAGCCCTCGATGCGCGCGAACGCCGATTCGGCCTCGCGCAGGGCCTCTTCGCTGTACTCGATCATCGAGCGGTAGTGCGGGGTGCCGAGGTAGTAACGCAGCACGATCGGACGCCACGTCTTGACCATCTCGGAGACGAGTACGGAGTTGCCCAGGGACTTGGACATCTTCTCGCCGCTCATGGTGACCCAGGCGTTGTGCACCCAGTACATGGCGAACTCGTCACCGAAGGCCTTGGCCTGCGCGATCTCGTTCTCGTGGTGCGGGAAGATCAGGTCGATCCCGCCGCCGTGGATGTCGAACGCGGGGCCCAGGTACTTGTGGGCCATGGCGGAGCACTCCAGGTGCCAGCCGGGCCGGCCCCGTCCCCACGGCGTCTCCCAGCTCGGCTCGCCCGGCTTCGCGGACTTCCACATGGCGAAGTCGCGCGGGTCCCGCTTGCCGGTCTCACCGACGCCGGACGGCTGCTGGAGGTTGTCCAGCTCCTGGTTGGACAGCTGGAGGTACCCGGGGAAGGACCGCACGTCGAAGTAGACGTTCCCGTCCGCCTCGTACGCGTGCCCGCGCTCGATGAGCCCGCGCATCATCTCCACCATCTCGGTGATGTGCCCGGTGGCCCGCGGCTCGTAGGTGGGCGGCAGGCAGCCGAGCACGGCGTACCCGTCGTTGAACGCGCGCTCGTTCTCGTACCCGATCGACCACCAAGGGCGGCCCTGGTCCGCCGACTTGGTGATGATCTTGTCGTCGATGTCGGTCACGTTGCGGATGAACGTGACGTCGTACCCGCGGTACTCGAACCAGCGGCGCATGATGTCGAAGTTGAGGCCCGAGCGGATGTGCCCGATGTGCGGTGCGGCCTGCACGGTGGCGCCACACAGGTAGATCGAGACACAACCCGGCTTGAGCGGGGAGAAGTCACGGATCTGCCGGGCGCTGGTGTCGTACAGGCGAATGGTCACCACTCCAGGGTAGTGGGCCACGGGGAGTGCCCCGCGACCTTCCCTCGCAAGGAGGACTTATTCGTGACATCTGCGGGCGGCCATCGCCCTCTCGACACCATCGGCACCGGCACCGGGGCCGGGGCTGACGCGCGTGCACTGGCACCGGGGCCGACGCGCGTGCACCGGCACCGGGGCCGACGCGCGTCAGGGCGTGCGGGCCACCAGGGCCGTGGCGATCGCCATCAGGCCCTCGTCGCGGCCCGGGAAGCCGAGGCCGTCCGTCGTGGCTCCGGAGACCGACACCGGTGCCCCGACCGCCTCGGAGAGGATCTTCTGCGCCTCGTCCCGTCGCTTCCCGATCTTCGGGCGGGGCCCGACGACCTGGACGGCGACGTTGCCGATGGTGAAGCCCGCCGCGCGGACGATCCGCGCGGCCTCCGTCAGCAGCGTGACCCCGGACGCGCCGGACCACTCGGGCCGCCCGGTCCCGAAGTGGGCGCCGAGGTCACCGATCCCCGCCGCCGAGAACAGCGCGTTGCAGGCGGCGTGCGCGACGACGTCCGCGTCGGAGTGCCCGGCGAGCCCCGGCCCCTCGCCCTCCCAGAGCAGCCCGGCGCACCACAGCTCCCGCCCCTCTTCGAAGGCGTGGATGTCGGTACCGATGCCGACCTGCGGCAGCACCACGGGCACCGGCGCGGGTGACTCAGAAGCCATCGTTGGCCCTCCTGCGTGCGAGGACCGCCTCCGCGAGGACGAGGTCCAAGGGACGCGTCACCTTGAACGCCTCCTCGTGCCCCGGCACGACCACCACCCGCTCCCCGAGCTGCTCGACCATGCTCGCGTCGTCGGTCACGTTGTCGGTGACGGTCTCGTGCGCGCGGACGAGGGTGGCGCGGTCGAACCCCTGCGGCGTCTGCACGGCCCGCAGCCGCGCCCGCTCGGGCGTGGCGACGACGGGCTCCGGCATCCCCAGCTCGCTCGCCGGCTCGACCTCCTTGACGGTGTCCGCGAGCGGCAGCGCGGGTACGACGGCGGGCGCGCCGTCGCGTACGGCCTCGATGACGGCGTCGACCGTGTCGACCGGCACGAGCGGGCGGGCCGCGTCGTGCACGAGGACGATGTCGATGCCGGGGGGCAGCGCGTCGAGCCCGTACTTCACGGACTCCTGACGGCTGTCGCCGCCGGGGACGACGAGGAAGTCGGTCCGCTCGGGCAGCGCGTGCGTGTCGAGCAGCGCCTTCACCTCGGCGGCACCGTCGGGCGGGGCCACGACGACGACCAGCGACACCGCGCGGGAGGCGGCCATGGCGCGCACCGCGTGGATGAGCATGGGGGTACCGTTCAGCGCGCGAAGCGCCTTGGGGGCGCCCGGACCGAGGCGCACGCCCCGTCCGGCGGCCGGAATCACGGCCGCCGTGCGGCCTCCGGACAGCGAGGAGCGCGAATCGTCAGACATCGGTTCCTGTCAGGTTTGTGTACTCGGCGTGCTTGGGTATGGCCTGGGCGTGCCCCTTGCTCGAGCGAAGCCGAGAGCTCGGGGCAGTGCCGGGCGCGAGCCCTGACCGGACCCTTCCGTGACATCCGGTCGAGCAAGCTGTCCGGGCCCGGCACGCCAAGTATCGGGGACGCGGGTATCGACGCGGCATCGGGGACGCAGGCGCATGGGACACAGGTGTATTCCATGGGACGCAGGTGTATTCGGGGCCACGCGTTTCCGAAATCGCGCGGGTACGAACATGCCGCAGCGCCCGGCGACAGCCATCGTGTGGAGCGACAGCAATTACGTCATCGGGCACCGCGGCATTTCATTGCGCAGCTGTGCGGCCTTGTGTGGACGCCGGGACGACCGCCGGGTGAGCGGCCACCGTCTCGACTGTCTGCGTCAGGACGCGAGAACCTCGTCGAGCAGGGCCTCGGCCTTGTCCTCGTTGGTGTTCTCCGCGAGGGCGAGCTCGCTCACCAGGATCTGGCGGGCCTTGGCGAGCATGCGCTTCTCTCCGGCGGAGAGTCCGCGTTCGCGCTCACGACGCCACAGGTCACGCACGACTTCCGCGACCTTGATGACATCGCCGGAGGCGAGCTTCTCCAGATTTGCCTTGTAACGACGAGACCAGTTCGTGGGCTCCTCGGCGTACGGCGCGCGCAGCACCTCGAAGACCCGGTCCAGCCCATCCTGACCGACCACATCACGCACGCCGACGAACTCCGCATTGTCCGCTGGCACACGCACCGTCAGGTCGCCCTGGGCGACCTTCAGCACCAAGTAGGTCTTGTCCACGCCTTTGATCTGGCGAGTTTCGATGGCCTCGATCAGCGCGGCCCCGTGATGGGGATAGACCACGGTGTCGCCAACCTTGAACGTCATGTGACAGGTACCCCTTCCGTGGCTATCCAGGGTAACACGGAAACGGCGTCTTCTGAATGGCGTTTTCGCAGGTCAGGGCATATCTCGGGGCTTGACAACCGCGACAGGAACGTGCTGCGAAGGGGGAGCGGAAGAGGGTATTCGCAGGTGGGAGCGGCTGTCCAGGGCAAGAGAAACGCGTACGTTACACACACCGGACGTTCCTGACCAGGGTCTGAACATCCCGGTTTGTCCCGCTCCAGGAGCTCGACTTCCGCTACTCCGTTCGGTGAGCGGAGTCGGGTACGAGACGAATCCGGAATTGATCACGGACCGCGCCGATCTACCGATGATCAATTTTCCGGACCGCCGTGGATTCCTTACCGGAAAACCCCAAGCGGATCTCGTCACTACTCTCGCGGCAACACGTACAGCCGCTTATGTGAATGGCAGACGAACGGAAGCTCAAAGTAGCTGATGAGGCGGACCGGAACCACTCGAGGACCGGGGCGCACGAGCGGCGCAACGGGGCTCGCGGGCGTCAAGGGGCGGGTCGGGTGCGGCGGCGTGGGAACGGCTCGGTAACCTAAGGCCGCTGACAGACCCTTAGGGCGGCTTTACACCGGAGCCGCTCTGCTTCGCCCACGTTCAAGGAGTTGCCGCCGCCGTGAGCAGCAGCCTTCGACGCGGCGCTCTCGCCGCCGCCGCCATTGCGTTCTCGATCGCCTCGCTCGCCGCATGCGGCGCCGGCAACAACGCACAGACGCTGGAGGTCAAGCCGGACAACGCGGCGACCAGCGTCGGCGACATCAAGATCCAGAACGCCCTCGTCATCACCCAGCCCGACACGACGTCCACGGGCCCGGCGGTGGTCTCCGCGACCGTCTTCAACAACGGCCGCACCCCGCAGACCCTCGACTCGGTCAAGATCGGCGGCGACGGCGTCGCCCAGATCACGCCCGCCAAGGGCGGCGGCAAGCTGACCATCCCCGCCGGCGGCCACGTCATCCTGGGCGGCGAGGGCAACGCCTCCGCGGCCCTCAGCAACCCCGGCGCGGCCGTAAAGGACGGCAACGCCCAGCCGATCACCTTCACCTTCAGCAAGACCGGTGACGTGAAGCTGCGCGCGTTCGTCGTCCCGGCCGAGAGCTACTTCACCAAGTGGGGCCCCACCACCATCCCCGCGGCGCCCGGCGCGGCGGCCACCGGCTCCGCGACCTCCTCGAAGTCGCCGAAGACCTCGAAGTCACCGAAGGCCTCGACCTCGCCGTCCGACTCCGTCTCGGGCACGCCCACCGACGCGGCCTCGGCGAGCGCGACGGCCACCGCGACGGCCTCCTCGTCGGCCGGCAACTGATCCAGCACGCACGAAGGGCGGTACCCCGAAGGGTGCCGCCCTTTGTCGTACGTGCCGCCCTTTGTCGTACGGGTGGGTCGCGTCGTACGTGCCGCCGTGAGACGGGTTCGGTTTACGGCTCGAACTTGTATCCGAGGCCACGCACCGTGACCAGGTACCGCGGGGCGCCCGGGTCCGGCTCGATCTTGGCGCGCAGACGCTTCACGTGGACGTCCAGCGTCTTGGTGTCGCCCACGTAGTCGGCCCCCCACACCCGGTCGATGAGCTGCATACGGGTCAGCACACGGCCCGCGTTCCTGAGCAGCATCTCCAGGAGGTCGAACTCCTTCAGGGGCAGGTCGACCTTGGAGCCGGAGACGGTCACCACGTGGCGGTCGACGTCCATCCGGACGGGACCCGCCTCGAGAGCGGCCGGGGTGACCTCCTCCGGCTCCCCGCGGCGACGCAGGACGGCCCGGATGCGGGCGACCAGTTCGCGGGAGGAGAAGGGCTTGGTGACGTAGTCGTCGGCTCCTATTTCCAGCCCGACGACCTTGTCGATCTCGCTGTCCTTGGCGGTGACCATGATCACCGGGACGTTGGAGCGGCCGCGCAGCTGGCGGCAGACCTCCGTGCCGGGCAGCCCCGGCAGCATCAGGTCGAGGAGGACGAGGTCGGCGCCGTTGCGCTCGAACTCGTCGAGTCCGTCGGGCCCGGTGGTCGCGATGGCGACCTCGAAGCCCTCCTTGCGGAGCATGTACGACAGGGCGTCGGAGAAGGACTCCTCGTCCTCGACGACGAGCACACGGGTCACGGAAGGACCTCCGGAGCGGGAAGCGGTTCATACGGGGATGTGACGGTGGTCGTCCCGTCGGGCTGCCCGTTCTCGTCCTCATCGTCGAGTCCGGGCATGTCGTGGTCGATCCCGCGGTCGCGGGCCGCGGCCGCCTCAGGCAGCCGCAGGGTGAACGTGGAGCCCTGACCCTCGGAGCTCCACACGGTGACCTCCCCGCCGTGCGAGGCGGCCACGTGCTTGACGATCGCGAGACCGAGACCCGTACCGCCGGTCTGGCGGGAACGGGCCGGGTCGACGCGGTAGAAGCGCTCGAAGACGCGCTCCCGGTCCTTCTCCGAGATGCCGATGCCCTGGTCGGTCACAGCGATCTCGATGAGTTCTCCGCCGGGCGCGGTCACCCGGCGCGCGGCTATGCCCACCCGGGTGCGGGCGGGCGAGTAGTTGACGGCGTTCTCGACGAGGTTGCCGAGGGCGGCGGCCAGCTGGCCCCGGTTCCCCCAGATGCTCAGGTCGGCGGTGCCGCCGGCGGCCATGGTGATCTGCTTGGTGCCGGCCTGGTGGCGGCACCGGTCGATGGCCTCGGCGACCAGCTCGTCCACGCGGACCGGCTCGGCGTCCTCCAGGGGATCGTCGTTCTGCACCCTCGACAGGTCGATGAGCTCCTGCACGAGGTTGGTGAGCCGGGTGGCCTCTATCTGCATACGTCCGGCGAAGCGCTCGACGGCCTCCGGATCGTCCGAGGCGTCCATGACGGCCTCGGAGAGGAGGGAGAGCGCGCCGACGGGCGTCTTGAGCTCGTGGCTGACGTTCGCGACGAAGTCGCGCCGTACCGCTTCGATCCGCCGGGCCTCGGTGAGGTCCTCGACGAGGAGCAGCACGAGCCGGGAGCCCAGCGGGGCGACTCTCGCGGAGACCGCCAGGGCCTCCCCCCGTCCGGTCCCCCGCCTCGGCAGATCCAGCTCGACCTGGCGTATTTCCCCGTCGCGACGGGTGTCGCGGGCCATCTGCATCATCGGCTCGACGGCGAGCTTGCCGCCGCGCACCAGCCCGAGGGCGTACGCGGCTGAGCTGGCCTTGACCACGGCGTCGGCCTCGTCGAGGACGACGGCCGAGGACCGGAGCACGGAGAGCACCGTGTCGACGCCCGGCGGAAGCACCGGGTCCGTGTGCAGGGATGTGCGGGTGGGGCGTTTCTGGTCGCGCTCGCTCCAGCGGAACGCCAGCATGGCGATGACACCGGTGAGCACTCCGGCGATCGCTGCCGCTGCGGCGACCGCCGCGTTCACGTCCATGCCCCCAGGTTAGGCACGTCGTCACGCCAGGCCACAGCCATCGGAGTGCGACCTCGAACACTCGTCGCCCAGAGTTCACCCAGGAGCCAGGGATGGTTCATTTGGGATGCCGGAAACGGACGCGTACGGGCCGGAACGTGGGAGCGTGGGGTTCACGGGGCCCGTCCGGCGGTCCGTCCGGCGGTCAGGGCAGCCCGGCCCCCCGGGCCCCAAGGTGACGTAAGAGAGGGACAAACCAGATGCGTGACGCGTACCACGAGGAACTTGACTCGATCGGCGACGGCCTGGTCGAGATGGCCCGGCTCGTCGGGTCGGCGATCGGGCGCGCCACCACGGCCATCCTCGACGCCGATCTGAAGCTCGCCGAGAGCGTGATCGCGGCCGACCAGAAGGTCGACGATCTCCAGCACGAGCTCGAAGCCCGCGCGATAGCCCTGCTGGCCCGCCAGCAGCCGGTGGCGACGGACCTGCGTATCGTCGTCACCTCGCTCCGCATGTCCGCCGACCTGGAGCGCTCCGGCGACCTGGCCCAGCACGTGGCGAAGCTGGCCCGGCTGCGCTTCCCCGAGCGTGCGATCCCGCACGACCTGCACGCCACGATCCTGGAGATGGGCCAGCTCGCGCAGCGCCTGATGGCGAAGGCGGCCGAGGTGATCATCACGAAGGACGTCGACCTGGCGCTCCAGCTGGAGCAGGACGACGACGAGATGGACCTGCTGCACCGCACGCTCTTCCAGCACCTGCTGGACGACCGCTGGAAGCACGGCATCGAGACCGCCGTCGACGTCACCCTGCTGGGCCGTTACTACGAGCGCTTCGCCGACCACGCGGTGTCGGTGGCCAAGCGCGTGGTGTACCTGGTGACGGGTGAGCACGCGGACGAGCTCCAGCCCGACATTCAGCCGGTCACGGGGGCCGAGGGCGTCTGAGGTCCGGGAGCGCCCGGGGCTGCCGTCTCACTCCGGGGGCGCGGGCGAGCCTCAGTGCGCCGTTGATGC
Organism: Streptomyces sp. GbtcB7; assembly: GCF_019091445.1. Lineage (NCBI taxonomy): Bacteria > Bacillati > Actinomycetota > Actinomycetes > Kitasatosporales > Streptomycetaceae > Streptomyces > Streptomyces sp. GbtcB7. Next base: position 49,624 of record NZ_JAGXJM010000008.1, on the reverse strand, counting down.
GCCCAGGGGAGCGGGCATGCAATGGGGGTAGGCACCCGCGCCTACGCCCAGGCGCCTAGGCATACAGGCGTAGGCACCCGGCCTCGATGCCTCATTGAGGCCTCATTGAGGAGGACACCATGGCCGATTCTCCCGCCACGCCCGACCCGACCCTGGACCGCGACACCGACCAGCCCGCCGACATCAAAAGTCTCCCGCTGTTCGGCGCCTGCGGCTGCGGCTCCGGCTGCGGGTGCGGGTGCCAGTCGGGCAACCCGTGCCAGTGCGGCTGATCGCGTAGCCCCACCCAGAGGGGCCCCGTCACCACGACAGGGCCCCTTCTGCATGCGGTCACCAGGCCGGGACCCCGCCAGGACCCATGGCACTGGGTCGCAAGGGATCACGGCGCATCGTCGTCGACGGCACGGCGTACCGGTGGCGGCTTCGCCGACGACCGACCTATGTCCCGGCTCTTTCCCGGACGCCCGGCATGTTCGCCGTCACGGGGGGTTGGCCGCCATTCGGCAGGCACCGTTCGCGGCGCCGCCCGGCGTGCCGGCCTGGGTCAAGGCGCTCACACAGCCCCGCAGGTCACCGTGCACACCTTGGGTGCACGCCGTTCTGACGGCGTCTGAGACTTCGACGCCCGATTGACGGACCATGTTCGTGCAGGCCGGGATGTCCGCGTGGGCGGCGGGGGCGGCGAAGGCCACGCCGCCGAGTGTGAGGGTCAAACCGGTGAGGACACCGGCGATACGGGCCGCCGTGTGCATGGGAGGCACCTGTCTCTCCGGGGCTGGTCGGGGATTCGCGGATTCAAGGCGCCGAGCAGCGGACCCGGCCGGTGTACGACCGTGGCCTCGGGCCCCCGCACCCGTCGGCTCGGCAGGATTGCCCCTCCTCTGTTCGACGCTAGAACAACCCGCCGCCGCGCGCACTGCGGCCCGACGGCGGGACACTCCTGACCGGCTCGTTCCGCTCGGCCGGGCGGTCCCACCGGTGCGGGGCAAGCGCGTCGGCCCAGGCGCCGCCCCGACGCCGTGCTCGGCGACCGCGGGTAGGACCACGACCAGTACCGCCGTCTCGCCTTGGTCCCTCGGCGTGAAGCCGTCGATTGCCCGACGCACTACTGACCACGGCTCCGGACTGGGCACCCAACGCCGGGTTGTCGAGAGGACCTTCGCCCCCTGCACTGGCTCCGTCGTCCGCGGATCCGCTGGGAGATCCGCTACGACATCCACGCGGCCTTCCTCACCTCGGCCTGTGCGCTCGTCTGTTGGCGACGGCTGAAGGCGTCCCGCCGCGTTCCGGCAACCGGCAGGACGGATGGCGCGAGCAGCTTCGGCCCCGCCAACTGCCGAACCGGCGCCCATGGCGAGGAGGCCCAACTCGAGCGTCCATGGCTCCGGGTGCTCCAGCAGGCACCCGAGGGTGAACCGCCCCGGGCAGGTTCGCCGCGTAGGGCTGTCACAAACGAGGAGGCCGTCTTGTCCTCTCTGTGGACAGTCCCTGTTTGGAGGAATGCATGAGCGCTGAGCACACACACCTGCCCCCAGGCGTTGAGGTGATCACGACCCTGTCGGAGGCGGCGGCCCGGATCCCGACCGGCGCCGAGGCCAGGACCATCCGGGTCACCCTGCTGCCCGGTGACCCAGGCGCGCCGCCGCACCGGCACCCCGGGCCGCTCTTCGGCTACGTGACCCAGGGCGAGATCCTCTTCGAGCTGGAGGGGCAGCCGCCCCGGGTGCTCAAGGCCGGTGACGCCCTGTTCGAGCCTGGGGGCGACGTGATCCACTACCAGGGCGCCAACAACCTTTCGGACGCGCAGTCGCAGCTGGTGGTGACCATGTTCGCGCCGCCGGGTACCCCGGTTCTGACCGTGGTCAGCGCGGAGGAACTGGCCGAACGACGACACCTGCGAGTTACCCAGCCCTGATGACGCCCCGGCTGCGGCCGTGGGCTGACGCGACGGCCGGGCAGAGTCGCTGGTGTACGTCCCCGTCCGGCGTCGTTGCGGATGGCGTTGAGCACTCTTCCCCGACACCTCGCGATTTCGTAGGGTCCGATCATTCGGGACTGGGTCTGGGGGGCGTGTGGTTGTTCCTGCGGCTCGGAGTCGTGTCCTACGCGTGATCCGCGGCATTGGCTCGTTCTTGAAAGAACTCCTGGAGGAGCTCGCCGGAGAGGTAGTGCTGACGGTGGTCGCCTGCCTTGCCGTGGCGGGTCTGGCTCTGGCGTTCGTCCGGGGATGGGAGCGCAGCCCGCTTGTCACCGGGGGTGTCGGTGGCGCCTTGCTGGTCTTCCTCTGCCATGGCGGCTGGGAGCTGCTTCGTCCCGCCAGGCCAGGGCGGCGCGGGCGACTGGCCGGCGTGGCGGCCGCCACGTTCGCCGTGGTCGCCTACGCCTGGTCTTGCACTTGCTCCTGAACGGTCGGGCTGGACACCGGCTTGGCAACCGTCGTGGAGGTCGGGGCGCGGACTTCTTCGTCCCGAAGCAACTTGGGTGAGCGCTTCACCTCAGGCCGGAGTGCCTCGCACCTGCTGCGATGGTCCGCCCTCGTACGTGGTTGTCAGCCGCTGCGCGTGGGCGTTGTCACGCAGTTGGACACTCACCTTGTCCGGCGCTCTTCGCTGCTGTGCTACCGCCTGCGACCACTCGGCTCAGCACAAGAGTTGAACGTGTTCAGAAATGGTGCCAGCATGACGGGGCCTTGATCGGTGAGCGGTTGAGTCGCAGTCGCCTGTGGTGCGGCTTCTTTTGGGGAGGGAGGTGCCGTGCTGACCCACTCATCCGGCCTCGCCAGGGGGTGGCATGCGGTGTTCGTCGCCTGTCTGCTCGCGCTCGCGGGATGCAATCCCCGTATGTACGACGAAGTGCCCGCGCTGCACGACGCGAAGCGGGCAGAAGTATCGGGGTCATGGATCGGCTACGACCGGACGAACGTCGTCTTCTGGCCTGGCGGGAAGGCCAACATCCGTCTCTTGGACGGACAGGAATGGGACTTCGACGACAGGTGGCGCCTGTCGGGCACGGGAACCTGGAAGCTGACTGACAAGCGGACCGGATGGAACGACGGTCAGCATGTCCAACTGACTCTCACCTCACGTACCGCGGTCGCGACTCGTGCGCCGGAGCCGAACGAGCCGCTCGACCCGCCGGCGGACCGCCCCCAGCCACCCAAGACCTACACGTGGACCTTCGAGTTGCGGCGCGACGACAAGGAAGCACTGAAGCTCTACTTCTTCTTCGGCGACCCGGACTCGCGCAGCACATACATCCTGCAGAGAGGTGAGCCACAGTCCGTTGCAACATCACCTCCACAGCCCCCACCTCCGTGACTCGCTTGCGGCCCCCAACAAAAAGAGCCCCCTACCCGCGGGGAATCCGCAGATAGGGGGCTTGATCAATTCAGGTTACTTCTTCTTGGCCTGGGTCTTGTCGGGGATCTTGGGGAGCTGGTGCTTGCTGGTCAGGGCCCTAGTCCGCCCCTTCACAGAGGTCGCCATTGGTCGTCGTTGGCCGCCGCCGATCGGCCTCGGACGGCCCAGGGACGGCCCAGCCGTGGCCCACCTGAACGGCGTCAGCCGGCGGAAGCGGCCGGTCAACGCGCGGTGATGCACCCCTCTTCCATGTCCCACCACTCCTCGGATACACCGTGGTTGAGCAGCCTTCGCACCTTGGCGAGATCAGCGGCGGGCGGGACGTCCAGGGCGACCATGCCGAACCGTTCTATGCCCTCGCCGTCGACTCCGAGTTCCTGAAACGCGTTGATCACGCTCTGCCGCGCAGCTCCAGGGAGGAAGAAGTGCTCGTCCCCGCAGTAGTCGCAGCCCCAGGAGATGAGACCGCCGGGTTGAGAGTGGAACGGGTATGGGAAGCCATCCGGACGACCGGGGCGAGTCACGTCGAAGGTCCCTTGGATCCGCTGCATGCGCTCCAGGAGCGGGGTGTGCCCTTTCGGGTGGAAGACAACGAGCTCATCGGTGATGACCCCGGTCCATAGGAGTCCAGGAAGGGTCCTCGTTCCCCTGGTTCTCGGTCTCGGTCGCAGGTCGGAGCTGGACGGGACCAGAGACGGATGGCGCCGGCCCGGGCGGTTGCTAGCGTGGAAAGTGGTTCTGGCACCCAGGGGGAAGGAGGCCGACCGATGGCAGTCGAACTCAACCACACGATCGTCGCCGCGCACGACAAGATGGCGTCCGCACGGTTCCTCGCGGATCTGCTGGGTTTGGAGGTGGCACCGGAGTACGGTCCGTTCGTCCCGGTGCAGATACCGAACGGCGTGACGCTGGACTACATGGACACGGCCGAGTCGATCAGCCCACAGCACTATGCGTTCCTCGTCTCCGAGGACGACTTCGACGCGATCTTCGCCCGTGTCCGCGAGGCGGGCCTGACCTACTGGGCGGACCCGCATCACCACCACCCCGGCGAGATCAACCACAACGATGGCGGCCGCGGGGCGTACTTCGACGACCCCAACGGACACAACCTGGAGATTCTGACCAGGCCGTACGGCAGCGGCGAGGACTGATACCCCGGAGGGGTGCCGGGAGCAGGAGGCCCCTCGGCGACCGTGTGCCCAGGGCACCGTTCGGACCACGACTCCACTAACACAGACCCGAGTTCCCGTCCCGGTGCGCGGTGATCTCGCCTGGCGTTTGTCTGGGGATGGGGCGCGGCCCGCTCGTCACCGGGGGTGTAGGCGGTGCCGTGCTGGCTTCCTTCGGCTATGGCGGCTGGGAGCTGCTTCTCCCGCCAGGCGAGGGCGGCGTTGCCGGTTGGCTGGTGTAGCGGGAGCACGCTTGCCGTGGCAGCTGTATTCGTCGCCTACGCCTTGTCCTGCGGCTGCTCCTGAGCGGTCAGGCTGGCCACAAGCTTGCAAACCGTCGTGGCGCGAGTCACCGTGGGTTCAAATCCCACACCCACCGCCAGGTGAAGCGGCCCCTGACCAGCCAAGCTGGTCAGGGGCCGTACTCACGCTCAGACGCTGCGACTGTCCGGTGCTCCCCCTGGTTCCCCGCTCGATCGGGCACGGCTGGGGCACAGTGACCCGGCGACCTTCGAGCCGTTTTACGCCAACGCAAAAATGGCTATTACCGCCCAGTACCCCTCTACCCTGTGGCGCACGGCGCGGGGCGGGGAGCCCGCAGATGAGGGGTGGGGTCGTGGTGCTTGTCATTCTTGTCGGCCTGGCCGTGGGTGCTGCATACGTGTGCCGTGGCACACCGCTGTCATCCCAGCGGTGATCGTTGCGATTTGTTCCTTCTGCTCCAACGGCGTCATGTCCAACTTCCGTCGCACACATGAGGTACCGCGCGTCGCAACGCTCGTGAGTCTGGTCTGCTTTGTCCTGGGGCCGGCCTGTGCTCTCAGCTTGGGAAACTGCGGTGATCTACGACTGAATGGGCTGCTGACCTGGGGCGAAGTGCTCACGGTGCCTGGTCGGCCGCTACTGCGTTGCCCGCTGTTCTCCGTGGTTCCCCGCACGCTCTGGCATGCGTCTGACACGACCCCAGCAGCGGGCTACCGGCCTTACGGGGCTTCATAGGCTGCATCGGCAGTAAAGGTGGGCGCCCGCCATCCGCGCGCGGCAGGCGAGGGCCATGAACGTGGCAACCGCATCCTTGGCATGGAGGTAGTCGGCGAAATCGACCTCCTCGATCTCGTACCACTGAGCCGCCACCATCGGGACTGCGTCATCAGGGAGGGTGGCGAGGATGTCCCGCCAGCGATCGGGGAGTTGTTCGAGAATCAGGCCTGTGTTCCAGGGGGAGTCGGGGTCGGTGGGCTCACCCTGGGGGTACGGCGGTTCGGGCCAGATCAGTTCCGGCGCATCCTGCTGATCGGTGAAGGAGACGCCCTCGGCGTAGGTGACCAGTTGGGCCAGTACGACGTTCGGGTCCAGGCCCTTGGCGTCGATCCAGTCTGCGCCCGTCTCCTCCAGTGACGTCCCGCGGAGCCAGTCGCCGTCAGGGCCGATGGCCTGGTTCACCGCTGTGGTGCGGTCGGTCGCGTGGAAGTAGTCGTACAGCACGCCCATGTCGGTCTCCGTCGTTCACCGATCCTGTCCTGTGCCGAAGTAGAGCAGGCGGCACTGACATCGGGCCGGCGGAGTCGTTCCTCTTCGCCTGTGCCCTGGTTGAGGAGCAGGAGTGCTGAGTCCAAGCTTTGCTGTGCGGCGTCAGTTCAGCCACAACTGATCATCGGCGGCCGTGACCTGCGGCCACCTAATCGATCAACGCGTTTCTCCCAGATCGTCGCGGACGCCCTCCCGCGCGTCACCCAGTTGGCGGGCTCGACCGACGACCCAGCCGCCTACGCACAGCGTGTGGTGGAGCGCCTGTTCCCGACCACTTTGCCTTATGTCCTCGATTCGGCGGCCTCGTTCTGTTTCGCAGGCTTCAACGGCCGCGCTAGGACCGACAACGTGATGAACGTGATGCTCTCACTGCAGACCAATACTCCTATCGACAACGGCGCGACTGTTGCTACGACGAACATCCTCGATGAGTTCCCCTATTTCGGCGCACCGTACGCCGATCCCTTCGTCGATTGATCCGCGTTGGCCTCGTGAATCTTGGATCGGACCGAGCGAGCCGAGAAGTCCATCCACGCTGGTCATCATCTGGACCTGCGACCCCGACGACATCCACGCCCTCGCCGAGGAATCCGTGCGCACCGCACCACGCCGCTTGACCAGGCCCGCAGCCACCAGGTGGTTGACCATCGCGGCCAGCAGCCGATCCGCCAGATCACCTTGGCCATGCGGTCCCGAACTCGCTGAGCACGGAATAGTCAAAGCCTGAATCATCCAGCTCAAGGCCCAGACAGTACTTCCAGTCCAACCGGCAGCGGACCGCCTCGGCGACCTGCCGGTCAGTGAGGTTCTCCGCGCACTGCGGCACCGACACCATCGCCAGCCGAGCCGGCGACAACCCCCGCCGCCCATCAACCGGATACCAATCGGCGAAGTGCTCATCGGTGAACAGCTCGTCCAACCGGTCACGCATCCACATGGCCGTCGTTCCCCGTGGGTCCCCGCCGCATCCCGTTGGATCGGGCACGCGGCAGGCACAGAGCCTCTTCGTCCCTGAGATTCGATCAGCCGGGTCCGCCATCGAGTGCGCAAAGGCACCGACACAGGTGCAGTCAGGTTGCGGGTGGACCAGCCGCCGTCCGGGGCCTAGCGTCAGAAGAAAGGAGTCCTCCGCATCCGCAGGCAAGGAGGGTGATCATGGACATCAAGGGTTCGGTAGCCCTTGTCACCGGAGCCAACCGTGGCATCGGGTCGGCCTTCGCCCAGGCACTGCTCGCTCACGGCGCCGCCAAGGTCTACGCCGGTGTCCGGGAACCGGAGACCATCCGGGGCCCTGGGCTTGTTTCGCTGCGACTGGACGTCACCGACGAGGAGCAGGTCGCTGCAGCAGCACGTGCCGCCGATGATGTCAGCATCGTCATCAACAACGCCGGGGTCACTGGTGGCCCGTCCCTTCTCGAGGGGGCATTCGACGGTGCCAGGCGCGAGATGGAGGTCAACTACTTCGGCACCTGGGCTGTCTCGCGTGCGTTCGCGCCCGTACTGGCCGCCAATGGCGGCGGAGCGCTGGTCAATATGCTGTCCGTGGCGTCGTGGGTGGCCAACAGGCAGTTTCCGAGCTACGCGGCCTCCAAGTCCGCTCAGTGGTCGCTGACGAATGCCTTCCGACTGGCGCTGCGGGAGCAGGGCACGCTGGTGGTCGGCGTGCATGCCGGCTATGTCGACACCGACTTGGCGGCGGATATCGACTCCCCGAAGATCCTTGCTTCCGAGGTGGCCGACAAGACGATGACGGCGCTGCTCAATGACGAACCCGAAGTGCTCGTCGACGAGGCCACCCGCAACGTACGTGCCGCACTCTCGGGGGAGCTGGAGGCGCTGTACGCCAATCGGTGACGGCCCAAGCCCGCCGTCGTCAGTGGAACGGGTGGGCCCGCTGACGCTGACCAGGAGGGTCGAATCTCAGCCCGTTCTCGTCGAGGGCATTGAAGACGGTGGCCCCGCTCGTCTTGTGCGTCAAGCCGCACCCGCCCGCTTTTCCTCAGCCGCCACTCACCCCCGCTCCCATCCCGGTGCTGGCCGATTCCCGCCGAAGGCATGTCTTTGGCCGCGGGTGACTTCCTTGCTTCTGCACGCAGCGCGCCGCCGGGCGCGGCCAGCCGGGGCGGAGACAGGAGGCAGGCCGCGCCGCAGAGGCGGCGCGCGCCCGCGCCGTGCGCGGGCCTTGGACCCGTAGAGAGAAGTTGTAACTCAGGACCTGATGTAGGGCGTGGAGTCGTATGCGCAGGACGGAAGTTCAAGGCTTCGACGGTGTGCCAGGGATGGGAAGAGCGCTGGTCGGGCTGTCCAAGTGATGCGTGTGCCGCCTTGGTTGATGGTGACCGTGCAGGGTTCCGAGCACAGGAGGGCTCTTCTCGTTTCGATGCGGCCCTCGTACAGCCACTCCCAGGCTTCGTCGGAGGCTCTGGAGTCCAGTGCTGGTGTGATGGTGCGCAGTGCGATCGCTATCCAGCGGTCTGCCTGTCCGGCCGAGTGTGCGTCGAAGGAGCCGCGGAGGGTCGGCTGTCGCCTTTCGGTGAGGTCTTCGGTCCAGCATTCGCACCAGAAGCCGCGGGTGTATCCGTTCACGAGGTCGCTCCCGGCGGGTGGGCCACGAGGACGTAGGGCGTGTTCTCGTCGTGCAGGGTGCGTTGGTAGGCGGTGCCCGTGGTCAGGTAGACGAGGGCTCGTTCGTGCTCGGTCTCGTCCTGCAGCCAGTAGCGGCCCGGCTGGGGGTATGCCATGTCGAGCTGGTCCGTGACGTTCCTTGTGCGCTCGCGAAGCCATCGCAGGGCCAGGCGTGGGCTCGTTGCATCGTGTGATCCCAAGGAGGTCGAGTCCCTGATGGAAGGGGCTGCTGCCTAATGGCCGGACACGTCCAAGATCGCTGGTACTGCTGATCAGTGGCTCGCCCACATCGAGGCGGACATGGCTCGCGGGCAGTACATCGACCCTCGCGCGGCCCGGATCACCTTCCAGCAGTACGCCGAAAGCTGGGTTGCCACCCAGGGAGCTGACCCGAACACTCAGGCCTCGATGGAGTCGCAGCTTCGGCTGCATGCCTTCCCGTACCTGGGTTCGCGCCCGCTCGGGTCTTTCCAGCCTGTCCACATCCGGGACTGGGTGCGGCAGCTACAGGAGAACGGCATCCGGGGCTCCTACGCCCGGACGATCTACTCCAACGTGCGCGCCGCACTGAGCGCGGCCGTGGATGACGGGCATCACCCCCGCAACCCGTGTGCGGCTCGCTCGGTCCGGCCGCCGACCGTCGACACCAAGCGCGTCGTCCCGTGGACGCCGGAACGGGTCTTCGCTGTTCGTGCGGCCATGCCCGAGCGCTTCCGAGCGATGGTCGATCTGGGCGGTGGCTGCGGGCTCCGCCAGGGCGAGATTCTCGGCGTCGCCGTCGACGCGATCGACTTCGAATCGGACACGCTTCACGTGGTCCAGCAGCTCAAGCTGAGCCGCAGCAAGGCCGTGTTCGCCCCGCCGAAGGGGGGCAAGCTCCGGGACGTGCCCCTCCCCGGGCCCGTCGCAGACGCCCTCCGGACGCACATGAAGGAGTTCCCGCCGGTCGAGATCACGTTGCCGTGGAAGGTCGCGGACGGTCCCCCGGTGACCAAGCGACTGATCTTCACCGGACCGCGCGGGGGTCATGTCTGGCGCACGTCGCTTAACGAGGAGGCATGGAAGCGGGCGCTGGCCGGCGCCGGAGTGATCCCGGTCCCCGAGCATGGACAGCCGTACGCCGAGTCTCGCGAGAACGGCATGCACGCGCTGCGGCACTTCTACGCCTCGGTGCTCCTGGACGCCGGGGAGAACATCAAGGCCCTCGCCGAGTACCTGGGCCACTCGGACCCAGGACTGACGCTCCGCGTGTACGCGCACCTCATGCCGTCCAGCCAGGAGCGTACGCGGAAAGCAATTGCGAGCACCTACGAGAAGAGCGATGCGCTCGCAGACTAGAAACCCGTAAAGCCTAATCCGTAAAGCCGAAGCGGTAATGCCTAACCGATAAAGACAAACCGGTAAAGCCGCTAAGCCGAACCGGCCGACCAGTACGGCTTAGCGACTACTCGAATACCCGCCCCTCGCCAGGAGCGGGGATCCCTAGCTAGAGCGTAAACATCGGCGACGGCCTGGAGGACACGAGGCAGCACCAGGCGGCACAGGACGGCAGGGGGCCACGCGGGGCGGCACGACGCGACTTCTGGAAAGATTGGAAAGTTTTGGAAAGTTTCCAAGAAATATTGGAGCGCTCCGACTGTCCACGATCGTGGACAATCCGTCTCCCCAAAGAGACAGGGCGGCATCTAGCTGTACGTTTGGTTCACGCGTGACGACTATGGGAAAGTCTCCGCAGCATGCGAATGCCGCCCGTGCTGGGGCGGCATTCGCTTCCATTTCTGCGCTCGGAAACCCTAGCCAGGAACCGATCACACATGGAGGACCCATGGTCCCACGCACAGGCGTCACCGTCGACATCCATCCTCGCGACTTGCCCATGGCGCTCATCGGCACGGCTGGCGGCACCCTCGCCCTCTGGGCGAACGCCCCCGCCGGGATCGCCATCCCCACGGCCCTGCTGATCGTCCTCGACATCCGCATCCGCCGCTCGCGTCGACACACCTGACGGCCCGACCAAGCACCTGACGACCCAGAGACGGCCCAGCACCACCAAAAAGCCCCCGCCCTGCCAAGAAACAGCAAGTCGGGGGCTTGTAGGTATCGCGTTACTTCTTCTTGCCCTGATTCTTGACCGCCTCGATCGCGGCCGCGGCCGCGTCCGGGTCGAGGTACGTGCCGCCGGGGTTGAGCGGCTTGAAGTCGGCGTCGAGCTCGTAGGCGAGCGGGATGCCGGTCGGGATGTTCAGGCCCGCGATGTCGGCGTCGGAGATGCCGTCGAGGTGCTTGACGAGGGCGCGCAGCGAGTTGCCGTGGGCGGCGACCAGGACCGTGCGGCCGGTGAGGAGGTCGGGGACGATGCCGTCGTACCAGTACGGCAGCATGCGGAAGACGACGTCCTTCAGGCACTCCGTGCGGGGGCGCAGCTCCGGCGGGATCGACGCGTAGCGCGGGTCGTTCGCCTGCGAGAACTCGCTGTCCTCGGAGAGGGGCGGCGGCGGGGTGTCGTACGAGCGGCGCCACAGCATGAACTGCTCCTCGCCGAACTCGGCGAGGGTCTGGGCCTTGTCCTTGCCCTGGAGAGCGCCGTAGTGCCGCTCGTTCAGGCGCCAGGAGCGGTGGACGGGGATCCAGTGGCGGTCGGCGGCCTCCAGCGCGAGCTGGGCGGTGCGGATCGCGCGCTTCTGGAGCGAGGTGTGCACGACGTCGGGCAGCAGGCCGGCGTCCTTCAGCAGCTCACCGCCGCGGACTGCCTCCTTCTCGCCCTTCTCGTTGAGGTTGACGTCCACCCATCCGGTGAACAGGTTCTTCGCGTTCCATTCGCTCTCGCCGTGGCGGAGGAGGATCAGCTTGTACGGTGCGTCGGCCATACGTCCGAGCGTAATGGAAGCCTTCGTCCCCTCGCGCCCCTGCCCGGAAGGCGGACAGTTGACGGCATCTGTTAATTGAGTGGCCCCCGGAGACCTCCCGCTCGTAAGTTGCCATCAGTACATGAGCCGCTTACATCCGTGGGGGACGACCGATGCCACTCGCCGTCATGCGACGCGCCGCCCGAGAGACCGTCTCGGGGCTCCCCCGCGAGTTCTGGTGGCTGTGGACCAGCACCCTGGTCAACCGACTCGGTGCTTTTGTCGCCACTTTCATGGCTCTGTACCTGACGCTCGACCGCGGCTACTCCGCCTCGTACGCGGGTCTCGTGGCGTCCCTGCACGGCCTCGGCGGTGTCGTCTCCTCGCTCGGCGCGGGCGTGATGACCGACCGGCTCGGGCGCCGGCCCACGCTCCTCGTCGCACAGACCTCCACGGCCGCCTCCGTCGCGCTGCTCGGCTTTATGCACGACCCGGTGAGCATCGCCGCGGTCGCCTTCCTGGTCGGAATGGCCAGCAACGCCTCCCGGCCCGCCGTCCAGGCGATGATGGCCGACATCGTGCGACCCGAGGACCGCGTCCGGGCGTTCTCCCTCAACTACTGGGCGATCAACCTCGGCTTCGCCGTCTCCTCCATGGCCGCCGGTTTCATCGCCGAGTTCAGCTACCTCGCGGGCTTCCTCATCGAGGCCGGCATGACCCTGGCCTGCGCGCTCCTCGTCTTCGCGAAGCTGCCGGAGTCCCGGCCGGTGCAGAACGCCAAGGAGGCGAAGGACGACGTCGGCCTCGGGACCGTGCTGCGCGACCAGCGCTTCATGAGCGTCGTCGGCCTGTCCTTCCTCGTCGCCCTGGTCTTCCAGCAGGGCTCCGTGGGACTCCCCGTCGCGATGGGCGAGGCGGGCTTCACCCCGGCCGACTACGGCATGGCGATCGCCGTCAACGGCGTCCTCATCGTCGCGCTGCAGATCCCGGTCACCCGTTTCATCCAGCACCGGGATCCGCGCCGGCTGCTCGTGATCTCCTCGGTCCTCGCCGGGTACGGCTTCGGGCTCACCGCCTTCGCCGGGTCGGTGGGCGTCTTCGCGCTCACCGTGTGCGTGTGGACCCTGGCCGAGATCGTCAACGCGCCCACCCAGACGGGCCTGGTCGTCCAGCTTTCCCCGACCCACGGCCGGGGCCGCTACCAGGGCATGTACACCCTCTCCTGGTCACTCGCCGCGCTGATCGCTCCCCTGATGTCCGGCGTGGTCATCGACCGGTTCGGGGCCGAGTGGCTGTGGGGGCTGTGCGCGCTGGTGGGCACGGTGGCCGGGCTCGGGTACGGCCTGCTGATGCGGCGGCTGCCCACGGAGGAACCGGCGGTGGAGGCCGGTCCGGCGGTGGCGAAGCCCGAGGTCAGCGCGGCCTGACGTCGACTCGCTGCTCCACCCGCACTCCACCCGGTATTACAAGGGGGTGCGGTACCGCGTCTCCGAGTCCTACGACATGTCGGCGGACATCGCGCAGCGACACTGCTGCGAGCCTCTCGCAAGCGCAGGAGCTCCCCGAAAAAACGCCCCCGCCGACCTCACGGATGCATCCGCGCCCCCTTCACCACCTTGTCCACCGCGTTCCGAGGCCCGTACACAGCCAGCCCCACCACATCCAGTCCAGCCGTGGCGACAGCCCGCACCGCCGCCCGGTTGTCCCGGTCGTTGCCGGTGCCGAAGAGATCCGACGTGAAGACGGCCCGGGGCAGCGCACGGCTGAGCGCCCTGCCGTGTGCCGCCACAAGGACCTCCTTCGTCCCCTCGAAGACCAGCACGGGCTGCCGGAACATCGGCAGATACGGCACCCCGTCCGCGTCCTCGTAGGGCTCCCCGATCACCTCGGGGACCTGCGTGACCAGGCCGCTGACCAGGAAGGACGTGACGTTCAGACGCTGCCAGGGCTCAAGGTCGTCCCGCAGCAGGACGACGATCTTCGTATCGAAGCGGATCGGTTCGCTGTTCATGGATCGAGACTGCCGACCGCCGTACGACGCCGTCTTGTACGTTCTTTGCATGGTCGCTCAGCCGGAGGTCTCCGCCTGGCGCTCGCGCGTTCCGGGTGTCGTGGAGATCTTCCACGCCCACTTCACCGAGTACGCCTATCCGATGCACGTGCACGAGGCCTGGACGCTGCTCATCGTCGACGACGGGGCCGTACGGTACGACCTGGACCGGCACGAACACGGCACCCCGCACGACACGGTGTCCCTGTTGCCGCCGCACGTCCCGCACAACGGCTCCCCGGCCACCGCGCACGGCTTCCGCAAGCGCGTCGTCTATCTCGACGGCACGCATCTGGGCGAGGACCTCATCGGGTCCGCGGTGGACAGGCCCGACCTGCGTGACCCCGTGCTGCGACTGCGCGTCGGCCAGTTGCACACCGCGCTCGGTCACCCCGGTGACGAACTGGAGGCCGAGAGCAGACTGACGCTCATCGCCGAGCGGCTGCGCACACATCTGCGGCCCAGCACTCCCGCCGCCACCCCGCGCGACTCCCCCACCCTCGCTCGCACCCTGCGCGAACTCCTCGACGGACACCTCACCCAGGGCATCGGCCTCGACGAGGCCGCGCGGCTCGTGCACGCCCATCCCGCCCATCTGGTACGGGCGTTCAGTGGCGCCTACGGCATCGCACCCCACCAGTACCTGATGTCCCGCCGTGTCGACCGGGCCCGCCGTCTCCTCCTCGATGGCCGGCCGCCGGGCGAGGTGGCGTCGGCGACCGGCTTCTACGACCAGTCCCATCTCACCCGGCACTTCAAGAAGTTGGTCGGGGTGACTCCGGGACGCTACGCACGCTCGAGGCCGGCGTGACCCCCGTGGGTACGCTCGGCACCCCTCACGGTCACCTTCGTCGGGTACGACACGCTCGGCCGAGTCAGAGGTCCCGCTGGGCCTCGTACAGATTGCGCGGGCGTACGACGTCCGTGGTCCCGTACAGCTCCAGGCGGGAGTGCAGGTCGCCGGTGAAGTCGGGGACGTCGATCTGGTCGAACTCGGTCACCTCGTTGAGGCCGACGGTGGCGGAGTAGGGCGCCAGACCGTCGATCTTCATCAACCCCGCGCGGCCGTTCGTGACACGTATGTTCCAGTGGGTGAAGCGTGCGCCGAAGAGCGGACCGGCGCTCGCGTCGCCGCCGTGCCGGCCGTTGTTGTCGACGGTGATGTCGGTACGGACGTTGGCGAAGGGCAGGCCCCGGTGGGAATCGAAGGTGCCCATCCGGAGCTCGCCGCGCGACCAGACGTTGTAGGAGGAGAGGCCTTCCACGTTGATGCCGTGGAGCTGGGTGTTCGGCGGGGCCGGGACGGTGCGCTGTTCGATGGTGAAGTCCTCGACGAGGTTGTCGTGCGAGCCCTCGCGGCAGAAGTACGGGTGGTGCGAGCCGCGGCCCGCCACACGGGTGCGGCGCAGGGTGCAGGCGGAGGCGGCGACGAAGCCGAAGCCGTTGTCGACGTGGCGGACCGTCACATCGTCGACCCAGCAGTCGTACGCGCACTGGAGGACGACCCCGTTGTAGCCCTTGTCGAGGAGGTGCGGGGACTGGGGCGTCTCGACGGCCTCCAGGGTGAGGCCTTCAACGCCGGAGCCGGTCAGCGGTTCGACGTGGGTGGTCAGACGCGGGTCCCACTCGGGGCGTACGTCGAGGGGCAGCGGGCGCTCCAGGGTGACTTTTCTGCCCCGCACACGCGTGATGCGTACGGGCCACTCGTAGGGGACGTAACTCGTGAGCTTGGTCTTGTCGTCCCAGTAGTACGCCTCAGGACCCGGACCGCCGCCCGCCATGTGCTCCAGGAGGGTGTGGTCGGCGTCGTCGGCGAGCCGCAGGAGGACGAGCCGGCCCGGCTTCAGCGGGCGGGGGTCGGCGACCGTCACCGACCAGGAGCCGCGGGTGGCGGGGGCCACGGTCGTCAGGGTCTCCCACTCGTCGCGCTTGTTGCCGGTCCAGCCCTCGAAGGGCCAGGCCTTGTCCTTGATGGCGGCGACGAGGGAGTCCCAACGGGCCGTGGGCGCCAGCCAGATGAGGCCGCCCGCCCAGGACCAGGACGACTTGTCGCCGCCGTAGCGGGAGCCGTAGACGCCGATCAGCTCGGTGAGGTTCCTGGTCGCGTACAGCTTCGTACGGTCGCTGCCGGCGCCGCGCAGCACGACGTTCGAGTGGCCGATGCGGATCAGGTCGTCGATGCGGAAGGTGCCGGGCGGGATGAGAACCGTGCCACCGCCGGCCCTCCCGGCAGCGGCGATGGCACGGTTGATCGCGGGCGCGCAGTCCGTGGTGCCGTCCGCGACGGCACCGTAGGCGCGGACGTCGGCCACGACGGGGCGGCGGGGGAAGCGCGCCGACCCGCCACGGTGGCCGGCCCTGCCGACGTACGGGATCTGCGGGTGGGTGAAGGGGGTACGGGTGAACTCCCGCCAGATGGTGGGGACTTGACCTGGGTCATGGGGGCGTGCGGCAGCGGTCGCGGCCGTCGCCGGTCCGCCGGTCACCGTGGCGGCCGCCACGGCCACGGCGCTGCCGAGCAGGCCCCGTCTGGTGATGCTCACGTACTCCTTGCTCATACCCGCCCGCCTTCCGTCGCATTCCATCGGCTTCCATGGATGTGAATGACGTTCAGATCCGCGTCGGCGGTGAGCATGCCACTGAGACCCCTGGCCCGGAAGGGGTCATGCACTACTTAGTTGGACTGGACCTGGAATTCAGCCAGCGGGACGCTGAGTCAGGTGAGTGAACGCGTCCAGATTGCGGGTCGATTCGCCGCGGGACACCCGCCAGGCGTACTCCTTGCGGATCGCGGAGGCGAAACCGAGCTCAAGGAGAGTGTTGAAAGCGCCGTCGGCGGCCTCCAGGACCGAGCCGAGCAGCCGGTCGACCTCGTCCGGCGTGACCGCCCCGAGCGGCAGTTTGCCGACCAGATACACGTCCCCCAGGGGGTCGACCGCGTAGCTCACGCCATAGAGCTTGAGATTGCGCTCCAGGAGCCAGCGGTGGACGCCTTCGTGGTTCTCGTCGGGGTGGCGGATCACGAAGGCGTTCAGCGACAGGGAGTGCTTGCCGACGATCAGCGAGACGGTCGTCGAGAGCTTGCGGGTGCCGGGCAGTTTCACGACGTACGAGCCCGCCTTGGGACTCTCCCACTCCAGCTCGGCCTCGGTGAGGACCTGCTCGATGATCGACGCTGCGTCAGCCATGGAGGGAGCGTACGTCAGGCGTCCGGCGGACCGGCCCTCGGGCGGTGCGCGCGTCAGCCCTGGTGGGCGCGCACCCTGCGGCGGTGGGCCTGTACGGCCGCCGTGTACACGTCCGCCGTGGCGGCGGCCGCGGTGTCCCAGCCGAAGCGCTGCGCGTGCCGGGCGGCGGCCTCGCCCATCCGCGCCGACAGCGCCTGGTCGTCGGCGAAATCGCGGAGCACGCGCGCGTAGGCGACGGGATCGTGCCCGGGGATCAGGAATCCGGTCTCCTGGTGGCGCACGGCGACGGGCAGCCCGCCGACCTCGGCCGCCAGGACCGGCGTGCCGGCCGCCTGCGCCTCGATGGCGACCAGCCCGAAGGACTCGCTGTAGGAGGGCATGACCAGCACCGACGCGGCCCGGAACCAGTCCGCGAGCTGCTCCTGGTCGACGGGCGGCCTGAAGCGCACGACATCGGCGATCCCGAGCCGGGCGGCGAGCTTCTGCAGCCCCTCGGGCTTGGCGAGACCGGTACCGCTGGGGCCGCCCACCACGGGGACGACGATGTTGGCGCGCAGCTCGGGACGCTCGTCCAGGAGGACGGCGACCGCGCGCAGCAGCACGTCGGGGGCCTTCAGGGGCTGTATGCGGCCCGCGAAGAGCGGGATCAGCGCGTCCTGCGGGAGCCCGAGGCGGGCGCGGGCGGCGGCGCGCCCGTCGGCCGGGCGGAAGCGGTCGAGGTTGACGCCCGGGTGGACGACGGCCACCTTGCCGGGCTCGGCCTCGTAGTGGCGGGCGAGCTCGTCGGCCTCTTCGGAGGTGTTGGCGATGAGACGGTCGGCGGCGCGCACGATCTGGGTCTCGCCGATGACACGGGCGGCGGGCTCGGGGGTGTCACCCTCGGCGAGCGCGGCGTTCTTGACCTTGGCCATGGTGTGCATCGCGTGCACCAGGGGCGCGCCCCAGCGCTCGGCGGCGAGCCAGCCGACGTGGCCGGAGAGCCAGTAGTGCGAGTGCACGAGATCGTAGTAACCGGGTCGGTGCCCCGCCCAGGCCTGCATGACGCCGTGTGTGAAGGCACACAGCTGGGCGGGCAGGTCCTCCTTGGCGAGGCCCTCGTACGGGCCCGCGTCGACGTGCCGGACGAGGACGCCGGGGGCCAGTTCGACGGTCGGCGGGAGGGCGGCCGTGGTGGCCCGGGTGAAGATCTCGACCTCGATGTTGATCGCGGCGAGGCGCTGGGCGAGTTCCACGATGTAGACGTTCATGCCGCCGGCGTCGCCGGTGCCGGGCTGGTGCAGCGGCGAGGTGTGGACGGAGAGCATCGCGACGCGACGGGGCCTGCGGTGCAGCCTGAGCCGTGAGGGCGTCGCCGGGGAGCGCCGCCCGAGCCTGCTGACGTACTGGCTCACGTGGCGTTCCTCCTTGCTGCGGGCATGCCGGTCGGAGGACGCACGGCACCCTCCAAAGAGCGCCAACGCCGGAGCGGTCCGCTCCATTTCCCCTCCGCGTTCCCTCCCGCGCCCCTTTGCCGAATCATTACCGAGAGTCGCTCAACCGTTCGAGGGCGAGTTGCGTGCGAGGCCCTCCTCCCCTCTTTTCCACAGGTTGGCGGAGGGCTGCCGGATGTTATCCACAGGCCCGCACGGGCTTCCCCCCGGCCGCCTACTCTCGTACGCATGACAACCCGCGCCGCGTCCCGCCCCGTGGGTACGGTGACGCGCGGGACCACCAACCCCAACCGACTGCGCCGCATGGACCGCTGGATCGCGGCCACCCACGGCGCCGAGCTGCGCAGAAACGCCGACCCGGTGGCGGTCGACCTCGGATACGGGGCGGCTCCCTGGACCGCGGTCGAGCTGCTGACCCGCCTGCGCACGGCCGCCCCCCGCACCCGCGTGGTGGGCGTGGAGATCGAGCCGGCGAGGGTCGCGGCGGCCCGGCCGTACGAGCGCGAGGGACTCGTCTTCCGGCACGGCGGCTTCGAGGTCCCGGTGCAGGGCAGCCCCTCGCTCATCCGCGCGGCGAACGTGCTGCGCCAGTACGACGAGGAGCAGGTCGCCGAGGTCTGGCAGCGTCTGTGCGCACGCCTCGCACCGGCGGGCCCCGGCTCCCGGGGCGGGCTGCTCGTCGAGGGCACCTGCGACGAGATCGGCCGGCGGCACGTCTGGGTCGCCCTGGGCCCCGAGGGCCCGCGCACGGTCACCTTCGCCACCCGCCTGGGCTCCCTGGACCGCCCGTCCGACCTCGCCGAGCGCCTGCCCAAGGCGCTGATCCACCGCAACATCCCGGGCGAGCCCGTGCACGCGTTCCTCCGCGACTTCGACCGCGCCTGGGCCGCGGCCGCGCCGTACGCCTCGTACGGCGCGCGGCAGCGCTGGATACGCACGGCCGGCGACCTGACGGCGGACTGGCCGGTGACGGACGGAATATCCCGCTGGCGCCAGGGCGAAGTCACGGTGCGCTGGGAGGCGCTGGCTCCCCGCGGTCCCTTCGCGTAAGAGCGGGACGCGGGGCGCGAGGGTGCCGGACAGGCGTGCGACGCCTGGATGACGCACGGGCGTCGAGCGCCGCACAGACATCGGACACCCGGGCGAGGCACGGGCGTTGAAGGCTGGGGCCCGACGAACCGGGACGCACGGGTGTGCGAGGTCGGAGTGTCGCGCGGGCGGTTGACGCCGGGGGTCGCGCGGGCGTGCCGCGTCGGTGGAGGGGTGACCACCGCACGCCCGTGAGCTGCACGGAACGAACTTCGTGACTGGCTCGTCACACAGGCGGGGAGATCGTTTTGCGGAGGCGGGCCGGGGGGAAGGGAGTTCTTGCCCACCTCTGTCGCATTGCGCGCCGACATGGCACGATCCCCCAGGCGTCCGTAAGTTACTGACGGTAAATCAGTTTGGGGGCGGAGCAATGGGATCCGGCAAGCGGAGCCTGACCACGACGGCCATGGTTCTGGCCTGCGCCTGCGCGGTGCTGTCAGCACCGGGTGTGGCGTACGCGAGCCCGACACCAGCGCCCACGCGCACACCGACACCGACACCGACAACGCCTCCCACCGGCAAGGACCTTGAGGCGATCCGCAAGAAGCTGGACGCTCTCTACCACGACGCGGCGGTCGCCACGGACGCGTACAACGCCGCCGAGGAGCAGGCCAAGCAGCAGTCGGCCGAGATCGTCGACCTGGCCCGCGTGATCGTCAAGGGCCAGGACAAGCTGGACGAGTTGAAGGACCGCGCGGGCGCCGCGGCCCGGGCGCAGTACCGGGGCGGCGGTCTGCCGCCCGAGATGCGGCTGTGGCTGAGCGACAACCCCCAGCAGTACCTGGACGGCGCGGGGCGGGTGCTCCAGGGCGAGCACGCGACCAAGGGACTGCTCGCCGAGATGACCCGCACACAGCAGGACTTGCAGCAGTACGCGAAGGACGCCTCCGCGCAGTGGCAGAAGCTGGAGGCCAACCGCCAGGCCAAGGCCACGGCGCAGAAGGAGATCAAGAAGCAGATCGCCGCCGCCGAGAAGCTGGAGTCCCAGCTCGAGAAGAAGGAGAAGGAGCGGCTGGCGAAGCTCGAGGAGGAGGCCGCGTACAAGGCGCAGACGGCCTGGCTGAGTTCCGGCGTCCTCGCCGAGATCAGCGGCAAGGCGTCCGAGCAGGGCAAGAAGGCGGTGAAGTTCGCCACCGACCAGATCGGCAAGCCGTACGAGTGGGGCGCCGAGGGCCCGGGCTCGTACGACTGCTCGGGGCTGACCTCACAGGCCTGGGCCGCCGCCGGCCACGGCATTCCGCGCACCTCGCAGGAGCAGTGGAAGCAGCTTCCCCATGTCGACGTCAAGGACATGCGCCCCGGCGACCTGATCATCTACTTCGACGACGCCAGCCATGTCGCGATGTACATCGGCGACGGCGCGATCGTGCACGCACCGCGGCCGGGCCGGACGGTGACGATCGCGGGGGCCGGGTCCATGCCGATACTCGGGGTCGTACGACCGGACGCGTGACGGGGCGGGGCGTAGGGAGCCGGGGCGGATCGGGCCGACCGATCGGGCTGGGCGGCCAAACCGCCACCAACCCCGAAAAAACGCCCTGCCCCTCGTGATGCACCGCACGTGACCCACCCCACGGTTGTACATACCCCTCAACCCCGTGGACGTGACGTTCGTCATCCCGGGCACAACCGCATCCTGTCCAAGTGCGGTACAGGATGCGGCATATGACGGTGGCCGCCTGCCGGACGTCACGACGCACACCATTCCGTTGCGGCGTCCGCTACCGCTATGGTCCCCGTCGGTGGGTCGAGGACCTTCGCCCCACCACGCCCTCGGGGGGAGGGAAGGAACCCACACGATGCCCGTACCCATACCGCGGCAGAGAGCGATCCCGGCCGCGGAGAGCGGTCAGGCTCAAGGCGCGTTCTCACCCGGCGGCCCATCCGGAGAAGCGACCGGCGGCCCGGCCGGGGCAGTACCGGCGCCCCATGCCGCCACGACCCCGGTCGACAGCACCACCAATCTGACCCTGCTGGTCATCGAGGACGACCCGGCGGGTTCGCTCAGCGTGCCCGAGATGCTCGACGCGGCCGGCAAGCCGATCCGCATCCGCACCGCCCGCAACCTCACCGAGGCCGAGCGGCTGCTCACCGACGACGTCCACTGCATCCTGCTCGACCTCGCGCTGCCCGCCCCCGGCCGGGCGGCCGCCGAGAGCGACGACGAGCTGACCACGCTCAAGCACGTGCTGCGGCTCGCGCCCCGGCACGCCGTCCTCGCGCTCACCGCCTCCGGTGACGCCGAGCGCGGCGCGGAGGCGGTGCGCGTCGGCGCCCAGGACTATCTGTTCCGCGACGAGCTGGACGGACGGCTGCTGAGCCGCGCGATCCGGTACGCGGTGGAGCGGAAACGTTCCGACAAGGCCGAGCGGCGACTCACCGAGTCCAGGCTGCGCGCCCAGGAGAACGCCCGCCTGGAGCGCGGTCTGCTGCCGACCCCTCTCCTGGAGGGCTCCTCGCTCCGCTTCGCCGCGCGCTACCGCCCGGGACGCTCCCGCGCCCTGCTCGGCGGCGACTTCTACGACACGGTCCGTACGCCCGACGGCACGGTGCACGCCATGATCGGCGATGTCTGCGGACACGGGCCCGACGAGGCCGCGCTCGGCGTGGAGCTGCGCATCGCCTGGCGGGCGCTGACGTTCGCGGGCCTGTGCGGCGACGAACTCCTGTCCACCCTCCAGCAGGTCCTGGAGCACGAGCGCGAGAACGACGAGATCTTCGCGACGCTGTGCACGGTGGACATCGCGCCGGACGGGCGCCGCGCCGGGCTCTGCCTGGCGGGCCACCCGTCCCCGCTGATCTCCCGCCCCGGCCGGCCCGCCGAGCTACTGCCGTACGAGAACGGCGGCCCGGCGCTCGGCCTGCTGCACGGTGCCCGCTGGCCGCGCCAGCAGGTGGAGCTGGGCGGCGAGTGGAGTCTGATGCTCTACACCGACGGCCTGATCGAGGGTCACATCGGCGAGGGCAAGGAGCGGCTGGGCCAGGACGGCATGGTGGACCTGGTACGCCGCCGGCTCGCCGAGGGCCTGGCGGGCGAGGAGCTGCTGCGGGCGACGGTGAACGAGGTCAGGGACCTCAACGGCGGAGAGCTGACGGACGACGTGGCGGTACTCCTGCTGGACCGGACGCCGTGACCGCCGTACGACCGCGTGACGGTCACACCGTGCGACCGCGTGACGGGCGGGCCTGCCCGACGGCCCGGCCTGCGTAACCCTCAGGCCCGCAGGACTGACCGCCGGTGGTCGACTTGAACTTGACCGCCGGTGGTCAGCTTGAACTTGACCGCCGGTGGTCAGCGGCCTCCGTTGTAGGGGCCGTACGGACCGTCGCTGCTGCTTCCGCCGCGGCCCCGGCCACCGCCGGAGACCTGACGGAGCGCGGGGCGTACGTCCACGAAGAAGACGATCGTGGCGACCAGCCCCGCGATCTGCAGGAAGATGATCGGGACCAGCAGGTTCACGGCCACCGTGATGCCCAGGATGATCAGCCAGAACATCTTGTTCTGCTTGTCGGCCGCGCGGTACGCGTCTTCGCGGGCCACCGCTGCCATCACCAGTGCCACCACGGCGAGCACCAGCATGGCGAGGAAGATCAGCGACAAGAAGCCGCCGAATGCCGTCAACAGCACTATGCCCACCGCCCGAGTCGATTCATCTCTACGGCCACCGTACCCGCAGAACGGGCCGGGAACTCTGAGAGTGCCCGGCCCGTCGTCCTGACCCTTCGTCCGGACCTTTCGTCCTGAGACGAGGAGTCCCGTCGTCCGCTACTTCACGGGCGGCGTCGGCTTCTTGGCCGTGACCTTGCGGGCCGGGGCCTTCTTCGCCACGGGCTTCTTGGCCGGACCGGGCACGGCGGCGGTCGCGGCTGGCTTCTCCTCGGACCTGACCTCGACCGGCTCGGCCTTCGGCTCGACGGCGATGGCCAGTTCCTCGATCTCCTCGGCGGCCTCGCCACGCCAGGTCTTCACGGTCTGCTCGCCGTGCTCGGCGACCTTCTCGTACGTCTCCTTGGCCTTCACGGCGTACTCGGCGGCGACGCCGACACCGCGCAGGGCGAGGTCCTGAGCGGACTCACCGAGCTTCTTCAGGTCGGTGTCGAGGGTGCTGATGAACTCCGTCACCTTGGCCTGGATGGTCTCCTGCGCTTCCTTCGCGCGGGTGGCGGCCTTCTCCTGGACGGTGTTCGCGTCGATGTTCTTCACGGTCTCGATGCGCGCCGGGGCCTCGGTGCGGATCTGCTCCACGAGGCCGGGGACCTTCTTCGCCTGCTGGACGGCCAGGTCGGCGGTGCCGGCCAGGAAGTACAGCGGGGTGGGGTCCGTGGCGGCCTTGCGGATGTCGTCGGTGATGGCCATGGTGATGGTCCTCCGGTCGCTTTCAGCTGAGGGTTTTGGTGTTCCGCGGCAAGACCGGCAGGCCCGCGTGGGGGCCGGCGGTGCTGCACGTCGTTGTCGTCAACTGGCGGTCTGCTGCGGATCGGCATCGCTGCCGTCGGCCGTGCGGGGGCCCCGGACGGCGGTGTCCGGCGCTTGCTGGGTGCCCGATATGTGCTCTGCCATGCCCTGTGCCTCGTCCTGCGCCATGTCCTGGGTCACGTTCTGGGCCATTCCCTGGGCCAGGTCCGGCGTGATCTCGAATCCGTTCTCCTTGCGGAAGGACTCGTAGATCTGGAGCAGCACCTGCTTCTGCCGCTCGTTCAGCGTGGGATCGGCGAGGATGACGGCACGTGTCTCCACCTCGTCCCGGTCCCGCTCGGCGTCGAGGATGCCGGCTCGCACGTACAGCGTCTCGGCGGAGATCCGCAGCGCCTTCGCGACCTGCTGCAACACCTCCGCGCTCGGCTTGCGCAGCCCGCGCTCGATCTGGCTCAGATACGGGTTGGACACCCCGGCGGCGTCGGCGAGCTGCCGCAGCGACAGCTGCGCGTTGCGCCGCTGCTCGCGCAGGTACTCACCGAGATTGCCGACGTTGAGTGATGCCATGACTCCACCTTGCCGCACCTCCGCTAACAATTGCAAGCACCCGCTTGCAAAAGTGCGCTGCGCCACGAAGAGGGTGCCTGCGCGCCGTGTCCTGTCTCTGTGATGTCCGGGCAGTCTCGGAGATCTCCGGGCATGTGAAGCGTCGTCTCGGTCATGTCCGGGCAAGTTGCGGGGTGTCTCGGTCTTCTCCGGGTACGACGGACCCGGGCCTTCTACGGTCGTAGCGGCTGGGCAGCGACGTCGTAGCGGAGGCCGGGGTGGCGGGACATGAGGGTGTACCCGAGTCCGCGGAGGGATTCGAGGTCGAGTACGTCACGGGGGCGGGGGTCCGGCGGCGGGGCACGCTGAGCGAGCTGTGGCCGGTCCGGTTCGAGGATGTCGCGCCTGAGCGGCGGTTTCCGTCTTTTCGCGGGCAGGGCAACTGGTGCGGCTGGTACTGGTCGGCGACCTGCGGCGATCACGTGGGCTACGAATCGTGGCTGGAGCGGGACCGGCTGGTGCTCCTCGACTTCGATCCGCTGGTGACGGGCATGGCTTCGCAGCCGTTCCGGCTGTCGTGGACAGGGTCGGCAGGCAAGCGGATCCGGCACACGCCGGACTTCTTCGTACGCCGAGCGGACGGCACGGGTGTGGTGGTCGATGTCCGCCCCGATGACCGGATCGAGCCGCGTGACGCGGTGAAGTTCGCTGCGACAGCGGCAGCCTGTTCGCTGGTGGGCTGGGACTTCTGGCGGGTGGGGACCCCGGATGCGGTGCTGATGGCGAATGCGCGATGGCTGGCCGGCTACCGGCATCCGCGGGTGCACCGCCCGGACGTCGCGGCCCGTCTGGTGGAGGTGTTCGCCGAGGAGACCGCGCTGCTGGCCGGGGTCCGCCGGGTCGGCGACCCGATCGTGGTGCTGCCCGTGCTCTATCACCTCCTCTGGCGCCGGATTCTGGCCGTCGACCTCGAAACGGCGCTGCTGGCCATGGGGGCGACGGTCTGTCTGGCCGACGCGACGGCGGGAGGTGGAGATGCCGACGCGTTCGCGACTGCTGCGGGTGGGTGACACGGTCCGGTTCGACGGGCGCCTGCATACGGTGGTGGCTTTGGAGGGGACTGCGGTCCGGCTTGTCGACGAGGCTGCGTCGGCGAGCGTGGTGTTGTTGCCGCACATGCTGATGTCCGACGGATTCGAGGTGGTCACGGCCGCCTCGCCCCGCATGACGGTTCCCGCCTCCGGAGTGCTGGAGGGCCTTCCGCCCAAGGCGGTTGAGCGGGCGGAGTGGTGGCAGCGGCACCTGGTGGAAGTGCTCACCGGCCGGCCCGCCCATGCCCCGGACGGGCTGGTGAAGACCGAGTACGACCCGCAGGTGAGGTCGCTGCGGCAGCGGGAGCTGACCAAGGCCGCCGAGCTCGCGGCGTCCGGGACGGCAGTGTCGCTCACGGTGCTGCAGGACATGCGGGCCCGCTTCGAGCGGGAAGGGATCCTCGGCCTGGTCGATCCGCGGCTGCTCACGGTCCCGGACGGCACGGGCCGGGCCGACCGGCGGGTCGTCGCGGCCCTGCGGCAGGTGGTGGACGGGCAGACCGGCAAGTCCACGGTGTCCGCTCAGGTGCTGCGGCGGCGGATGGAACGGCTCGTGGAGGCCGAGCACGGACCTGGAGTGCCGCTGCCGTCGCGAGCGACGTTTTACCGGCTGCTGGCTGCGGTCACGGCCGGCCGGCACACCCTGGGCTCGGCCCGCACCCGCCGTTCCCTGGCCAAACAGCCGGACGGCATGTTCGGGCAACTCGCCGCCTCCAGGCCAGGCGAGGTCATGGAGATCGACTCAACTCCGCTGGATGTTCTGGTCGTTCACGAGGACGGCACGGTGGACACCGTCGAGATGACCGGCCTCGTGGACATCGCGACCAGGACGCTGGCGGCAGCCGTCCTGCGGCCGTCGACGAAAGCGGTGGATGCCGCTCTGCTGCTGGCGCGGGCGATGACGCCGGAACCGATGCGGCCGGGCTGGGCGGAGGCACTGCGCATGTCACGGTCGGTGCTGCCGCACGCCTCGCTCATGGCAGTCGATGAGCGTCTGTCCAAGGCCGCCGCCATTCCGGTGATCACGCCGGAGACGATCGTCTGCGACCGCGGCAAGGCCTACCTCTCCGACACGTTCCGGGCGGCCTGCAGGTCACTGGGCCTGAGTTTTCAGCCCTGTCACCCCGACACCCCTACGGACAAGCCGCACATCGAGTCGACACTGGGCTCAGTGGCCACGATGTTCACTCAGTACCTCCCCGGCCACAAGGGACGCAGCACCGAGCACCGGGGCACTGATCCCGCGTCCCAGCCGCTGTGGTCGATCCACCAGCTCCAGGAGCTGCTGCAGGAGTGGATCGTCATCTGGCAGAACCGCCCGCACGACGGGCTGCGGGACCCGTTCATGCCCGAGCGGGCGATGAGCCCGAACGAGAAGTACGCCGCCCTCGTCGCCGCTTCCGGCTACGTCCCGGTCCCGCTCGGCCCGCAGGAATACATCGGTCTGCTGCCCCGGGAGTTCAGGACGATCAACTCCTACGGTGTCCGCATCCGGCACCGCACCTACGACAGCCCCGAGCTGACGCCGTTTCGACGGCAGCCGTCGGGCACCGGACCGGGTGGCAGGCGGTGGGAAGTCCGCTACGACCCCTACGACATCTCCCGCGTCTGGGTACGCAATCACCGCGACGGCGGTTGGATCACCGCGCTCTGGCGGCACCTTCGCACCACACCGACCCCGATGGGCGAGCTGGCCTGGGATCACACCCGCCGCGTCCTCGCCGAGCGCGGCACCGATCCGGTCACCGAGCAGGAGATCGCCCAGGCCGCGGTCGACCTGCTGGACCGGGCCGCCGACGGACCCCAGGAATCGCCGGCCAAGCCCTCCCCGCGCAGCCGCAAGGACCGCAGGGTCGCCGCCCGCACCCGCACCACCAGCGCTAATCCTGGCCCCGGCCCGCACCCGGACCGGACACCGAGGAAGCCGAGACGGAGCCGGAGAACGACAGCCAGGAGACCCTTGCGGACGTCGTCCCACTGGGAATCTTCGACGCCCGCAAGGAGGCCGAGACATGGTGGTGAACACGCCGGAGCCCGAGGGCCGTGACGTCGCGGACTTGGCGGGGCCCCGTCGTGATCCCACCACGCAGCTCACCGGCTGGCGGCAGTTCGTCGAGGCCGATCCGACGGCCTTCGAGCTGCTGTCCGAACAGCGGTGGCGTTCGCTCGGCCCTGCGGATCAGGAGTTCTATGACGACGCCCGGGTCCTCTATCACTCCGAACTTCAAGTCGTACGCACCTCGGCCGTCCGGGAGATCGCCCACCAGGGACGGCTGCTGACCCTGCTCAACCAGCGCGAGTCCGGCGCCCGGCGCGGACTGATC
The DNA here is from genome assembly GCF_019091445.1 of Streptomyces sp. GbtcB7. Classification (NCBI taxonomy): domain Bacteria; kingdom Bacillati; phylum Actinomycetota; class Actinomycetes; order Kitasatosporales; family Streptomycetaceae; genus Streptomyces; species Streptomyces sp. GbtcB7. Next base: position 21,957 of record NZ_JAGXJM010000008.1, on the reverse strand, counting down.
GTCTCCGGGCGGCAGACGACGGGCAAGACCACCGCGCTCAAGCAGCTCGGGCGCCTGCACGAACTCCGGGTCCACCAGCGCTACCCGGGGGACGACCGGATCCCTGTCGTCTATCTGACCGCCCCGCCCAAGGGCTCACCCCGCAAACTCGCCATCGAGTTCGCCCGCTTCCTAGGCCTGCCCTCCGTCTCGGCCCGGCATAACACCATCGACATCACCAACGTCGTCTGCCAAGTCATGATCGAGGCACGCACGGACCTCGTGCTGGTCGACGAAATCCACCTGATGAATCACGGCACCGTCGCCGGCGAGGACCTCTCCGACCACCTGAAGTACTTCACCGAACACCTCCCGGCGACCTTCGTCTATGCGGGCATCGACGTCGAACAGTCCGGGGTCTTCACCGGAGTCCGCGGCCGGCAGATGGGCGGCCGCTGCGTCCTGGTCCGCACGGGACCATTCCCCCGCAATACGAAGTGGCGGTCGCTCGTCGCCACCATGGAAGGCACCCTGCGGCTCCACCGGCATCAGCCGAAGACCCTGGTGAACCTGTCCGACTACCTCCACAAACGCACCGGCGGAATGATCGGAAGCCTCTCCCACCTGATCCGCGCTGCCGCGATCTCCGCCATCCTCGACGGAAGCGAGCGCATCACCCAGGACCTGCTGAAGGACACCCGGATCGATCACAACAGCGAGTCCGTGTCCCGTTCCGGAACCTCCTCCCGCCGGAAGGCCGGATGAGAGAGCCGACCGGCTACTGGCTGACTAGGCCCCTTCCCCGCCCCCTCCCGCCGTTCCCGCACGAAAGCGAACGGTCCTATCTGGAACGGCTGGGCGCCACGAACGGAATCCGGGCCGAAAGGGTACTGGCACAGAGCTCCTGGCTGGAGTCCCGGCAGGACTACATCGAGCGGCTCGCCATCGTCAGCGGCCAGTCCCGCGAAACCCTCCTGCACGCGATCCCCCAACTCGGCCAGGAACACCGGCCGTTCCTCGCCGATCGCCCGGACTTCTCCGTGAACGCCCCTTGCCGACTCTGCGTCGCCCGCCGGACCGGGAGCTATTCCCACTTCTCAAGGGTCTCGGTCTGGAGCTCTCGTTTCCACGATCAGGTCTGCCTCCGGCACAAGATCTGGACCGGACGATCAGCCGAGAACTACATGCAACAGGTCGACGTCACCGACCTCCCTGACGTGATCCAGGCGCAACGGCGGCACTACCGGCTCCTGCGCAGGCACGGACACATCGTGCTCAGCGCCTGCTTCGAGCACTGCTCCGACCTCTGGGACGCCGTCGTCCGACGCGGATACCGCCCCAGCGACCGCCGCCGGCGTCTCGACACCCTGGGCATCAGCCACCCCGAAATCTGGGACCCCCGCCGCTACATCGCCGTCTATCCCGAGGTCGTCGCGGCCACCGCGCTCTACGCCTCCCCTCACTGGAGGAAGCTCGCACGCTCCGAGGACAGCGGATACCTCCGCTTCCGGGCCGAGTTCATCCGTCAGCTGCCACAGGAACGGATCCTTCGCAGGAGCAGCAAGCCGTGGTTCCTCAAGGAACTGGGAGACACCGCTCTACGCATCGAGGACGCCATAGCGGCAGCGCTTGCCTGCGGGTCTTCAGAGAGCTCGGGAGATCCAGCCGGGGAGCTGGATCTCCCAAAGCGCAAGGTGGCCTCCGCCTACCTCAAGTACGGTGACTCGGCATGATCGAATCCGAGATTGAGATCAGCGAGGATCTGGTCCGCGACCTGCTTCGGGAACAGCATCCAGACCTGGCCGAGCTGCCCATCCGCGAAGTGGCGGGCGGCTGGGGCAACCAAATGTGGCGCCTCGGTAACGAGCTGGCCGTCCGGATGCAGCGGATGGACACGAGCCCCGATCTGCAGCTCAAGGAGCGCCGGTGGCTGCCGACTCTCGCAGCGCGCCTGCCGCTGCCGATTCCTGTCCCCCTGCGGGACGGTGCACCGTCCGAGCGCTTCCCCAAGATCTGGACCGTCATGACATGGGTCGACGGCACGCCGCTGGACCACGGCTCGATCACTCGCGGCGACCACGCGGCCGAGACGCTGTCGGACTTCCTCAGGGCGCTGCACGTGGAAGCGCCCACCGACGCACCTACCGCTTCGGACTTCGGCGCTCACCCCAAGGACTGCACGGACGGCTTCGAGCACTTCTTCCAGGACGTTGCCCCTGCCGACCTCGCCGACGAGATCCGTGAAGTCTGGGGTGAAGCGGTGGCGGCCCCGGGGTGGGAGGGCCCACCGGTGTGGGTGCACGGCGACCTGCATCCCGCGAACGTCGTCGTCGCGGACGGGACATTGGCGGGTGTCGTCGACTTCGGCGCGCTGGTCGCCGGCGACCCGGCGTGGGACCTCGCGGCCGCCTGGCTGCTACTCCCCGCGGGCGGCGCCGCACGGTTTTTCAACAGCTACGCACAGGCGGACGAGGCAGCGGTGCAACGGGCGCGCGGACTGGCCGCGATGAGGAGCCTGTTCCTGATGGCGATGGGCCAAGCCGGGGATCGCGGCCTGCCTGGCGGCAAGCCGAACTGGGGGCCCGCAGGCCGGTCCGCACTTGATCGTGTCCTGAAGGGCCTTTGACGTCGACATGGATCGACTGGGCCTCCCCGGCAGCCATGCACTCGCTGACAGGAATCGATGCAGCCCGGCCATTGGGACCGCGGTCTGAGAATCTCGGCGACGGTCCGGACTGTCTCGAAGTCGAGCAAGTTACAGATGCCGCCACAGTAGGACAGCTACCCGGAGCAAACTGAGACGATCCCAGATCCGGACGTCTCAGAGTTCTCCGGGCACCCCAGGTCAGAGGGCCCCAGATGCCCGGACCTAGCTGAGACAGGACACGCCGCGCCAAGAAGGGGGTGCCTCTGCCCCGCGCCACGAAGGGGTGCCCGCGCGTCAGCCGACGGCGACGCCGAACCACTCGGACAGTCGGCCGTCCAGATCCCGCTGGTCTCCACCGACCCACGCCACATGGCCGTCCGGCCGCAGCAGCACCGCGGGCACGTCCAGTTCCTCGCTGACGTCGACGACGTGGTCGACCCGGTCCGCCCAGCCCGCCACCGAGAGCCGGCCTGTCTGGTCGAGGAGCAGCCCGCGACCGCCGTGCATCAGCTCATAGAGGCGCCCCCGCTTCAGCTCCACGTCCCGCAGCCGCCGGCCGAGCAGTTCATGGCCCTCGCCGAAGTCGTAGCGGACCCCGACCGCGGTGATCATCCCGGTCAGGTACCGGTTCACCTCCTCGAAGTCCATCAGCTTCGACAACAGCTCCCGCAGCGCGGTCGCACCCGGATCGGTCCCCAGCAGCGTGATCTGCGCGCGGGTGTTGTCCAGCACGCGGGCGCCCACCGGGTGCCGTTCGGCGTGGTAGCTGTCGAGGAGCCCCTCCGGTGCCCAGCCGTTGACCTCGGCGGCCAGCTTCCAGCCGAGGTTGAACGCGTCCTGCACGCCGAGGTTAAGGCCCTGCCCGCCGGTCGGCGGGTGGATGTGCGCCGCGTCGCCGGCCAGCAGCACCCGGCCGACCCGGTAGCGCTCGGCCTGCCGGGTGGCGTCGCCGAACCGGGACAGCCAGCGCGGCGAGTGCACGCCGAAGTCGGTGCCCGCGACGGCCCGCAGCCGCTGTTTGAACTCCTCGAGGGTCGGCGCGGTCGTACGGTCCTCGGACACGCCCTCGGCGGGCACGATCACGCGGTACGTCCCGTCCCCGTTGGGGATGGTGCCGAACCGCATGTGGGTCTTGCGGACTTCCTCGACGACGGCGGCGACCGTCGCCTGATCCTCGGTCATCTCCATGTCGCCCAGCAGCGTCTCGACCGTGGCGGGCTCACCGGGGAAACCGACACCGAGCTCCTTGCGCACCACACTGCGGCCGCCGTCGCATCCGACGAGGTAGCGCGAGCGCAGGTGCGTGCCGTCCGCCAGCTCGACGGTCACCCCGGACCCGGCCCCGTCGTCGGACTGACTCAGCCCGACCACTTCGCAGCCACGCCGGATCTCGGCGCCGAGTTCGAGGGCACGCTCGTTGAGCAGCCGCTCGGTGGCCGGCTGCAGGGTGGAGAGACCGTACGGGTGAGCCGTGTCCAACCTGTCCGGCCACGGCTTGAGGATGCCGCCGAAGAAACCGCCGACCTGGAACTTCTCACTGACCGCGAGGAACCGGTCCAGCAGACCGCGCTGATCCATCATCTCGACGCTGCGCGTGTGCAGGCCGCGCCCGCGGGACTCCTTGGTCGGTTCGGTCAACTTGTCCAGCACGACCACGTGCACGCCGTGCAGCCGCAACTCTCCGGCCAGCATCAAGCCGGTCGGTCCGCCGCCGACCACGATCACGTCAATCATCAAACGCCCATTCAACGAGATTGGATTTCGGCCGACCGCACCACGGGTCCCACCGGCGGTGCGACATTCCCGCGCCACCCATACGCCGACACCACCGCACGCACTTCGTGAATCCGCCATTTCCGCAGGTACTGGCCTTGGCCGGCCATTCTGCGGCACGCCCCGGGCCTTGCCGCAAGCCCCCCTGTGCGCTATACGTTGAGAGTGGAAAGGAGTGGGTAACCCCTCTTGGGTGGTCCCCTTTCCGTAGCCGGCGACAGCGGCCAGGCTTTCAGCAGATCTCCCTCGCTTCTCCCTCGATTCCCCTTCGGTTCCCCCTCGATCAACCCACCCGCTCCGCGAGGAACTTCTCCCACGTGCGCTTGCCGGTGTCGGCGTCGGTGAGGGAGAGGTTGTCGCCGGCCCGGTAGGCGCGGCCGGCCTTTCCGGGCATCCGCAGGGGGAGCAGCGGGCGGCGTCTGCCGTCGGCCTCGAGGTAACCGCGAACGAGGTCGCCGAGGCCGTACACCGTCGGGCCGGCCAGGTCGGGGACGAGACCGGCCGGGTCCCCGAGCGTCAGCTCGACCAGCCGGGCCGCCACCTCGCGCGAGTCCACCGGCTGGAACCGCAGTCCGCCCGGGACCGGGACGACCGGCAGCTTCGCCATCTTCTCCGCCATCGTCAGGACGAGGTCGTGGAACTGGGCCGCGCGCAGCATCGTCCACGCAATGCCGGACTCCGTGACCTCCCGCTCGGCCGCCAGCTGGGTCCTGAACCAGCCGATCGGCATCGTGTCCGCGCCGATGACCGAGATGTGCACGAGGTGCCGTACACCGGCGTTCGTCGCGGCCCGCACCAGATTCCGCGTCGCCCTGTCGTCGCCCTTGTTGCCTCCCGCCAGGTGCAGGACGGTGTCCACCCCCGCCAGCGCGGACTCGATCCCCTCGCCCGTGAGCAGGTCGACCGCGACGTACTCGATGCCGGGGTCCGCCACGGACTCACGGCTGTGGCGGCTGAGGATCCGCACCTCGCGACCGGCCGCCCGCAGCAGCGGGACGACATGGCTCCCGAGGGTGCCCGTGCCCCCGGTGACCAGGATGGGTGTCGTCAAAATCGTCATGGCCTCTCCAATCTCGATGGTCTACTGCTCTGACACCCGGCGAGGAAGGAACGTGACACGGTGGGGGACACGGTGGGGGAGAACGTGTTGGCGGCGGAACACTTCGAGGAACACCGGTCCCATCTGCGCGCGGTGGCCTACCGCATGCTCGGCTCGCTGAGCGAGGCCGACGACGCCCTCCAGGAGGCCTGGCTGCGCGTCGTCCGCGCCGACACGAGCGGCGTCGAGAACCTCGCCGGATGGCTGACCACGGTCGTGGCCCGGGTCTGTCTGAACCTGCTCCGCACGCGCGAACGACAGCGCGAGGAGTCCCTCGACGTCCACGTCGACGCACGGGTCGCCGATGCCGTCGTCGGCCCGGCGGGTGGCCGGGACCCCGAAGAGGAGGCGGTGCTCGCCGACTCCGTGGGCGTGGCCCTGCTCGTCGTACTCGACACGCTGGGGCCCGCCGAACGGCTCGCCTTCGTACTGCACGACATGTTCGCCGTGCCCTTCGACGAGATCGGCCCGATGCTCGAACGGTCCCCCACCGCCGTGCGCCAGCTCGCCAGCCGGGCCCGGCGTCGGGTCAAGGGCGCCTCACCGCTGCCCGAGGCCGATCTGGCACGGCGGCACCGGGTCGTGGACGCGTTCCTCGCCGCCACCCGGGGCGGGAACTTCGACGCGCTGGTCGCCCTGCTCCACCCCGACGTGGTCCTGCACGCCGACAAGGCGGTCATCCCCACCCCCGAACCTGTCGTGGTCCGCGGGGCGCACACCGTGGCCAAGGGCGCGATGGCCGCGACCGGCCGCGCCGCGTTCACCGGGGTCGCGCTCGTGGGCGAGACGGTCGGCCTGGCGATGGCTCCGCGCGGCCGGCTTTCCGTGGTACTCGTCTTCGCGTTCGCGGACGGTCTGATCACCGAAATCGACGTGATCGCGGAGCCGGAACGACTGGGCCGACTCGAAATCGCCGTTCTCGACAACTGACAGCAAGGAAAGCCACCGAGGCAATCCCGTATTTCACTCGATACGGGATTGCCTCGACGGGCGTACGGCATTACCGTTGCGCCCATGACTGCCGGGTCGGCCTTGTGCCGTGAGCGAGTTGGTTGCCCGGCCTCCGAGTGAGGCCGAGGCGGGGTAGAGCCCCGCCCACCCCGACCACCCTCTTCTTCGCATCACCTCTTCACCTCACCGCGCGTCCGCTTCTTCCGGAATTCCGCGCGCTCTCCCGCACCCTCTTACCGTGCCGCGTCGCAAAACGCCCCACGGCAATTCACCCTGCCCGAAAACAAAAGAAAGCGACGCATGCCCAACCCCTTCAATCAGCAAGTCATCGAAGAGTTCCGCGCCCACCACGGGAAAGTCGGCGGATATTTCGAGGGAGCCCGGCTCCTTCTGCTCACCACCACCGGCGCCCGCACCGGAACCCCGCACACCACCCCCGTCGGCTACTACCCCGACGGCGGCGACCGCGTCATCGTCATCGCCTCAGCCGGGGGCGCGCACCGGCACCCGGACTGGTACCGCAACCTCGTCGCCCACCCGCGTGTGCGGGTCGAGAGCGGCGTCTTCACCTACGACGCCGAGGCCGTCGTCCTCGGGGGCGCCGAGCGCGACCGGCTCTTCGCCCGCGCGGTGGAGGCCGACCAGGGATGGGCGGAGTACCAGGCGAAGACGGACCGGGTGATCCCCGTCGTCGCGCTCCGCGAGATCCCCCGGGACGGTCCGCCGCACGTCGACGCGGGCTCGCCGGGCGAGGCGCTGAGGGTCATCCACGACGCCTTCCGGCGCGAACTGGCGCTCATCCGCGACGAGTTCGCCGCCTCGGGCAGTTCCCTCGGCGCCCAGCTCCGGGTCAACTGCCTCTCCCTCTGCCGGGGCCTGCACCGGCACCACACCGGCGAGGACCTCGGTGTCTTCCGTGTCCTCGCCGACCGCCACCCCGGCCTCACCCCGGTCCTGGACCGGCTGCGCGTCGAACACGAGCGGATCGCGGTGCTGATCGAGGAGTTGCGCCGGGTGGTCGGCGAGCGGCCCGCGGACCCGACCCGCGTACTCCCCGAGGTGGTGCGCCTGACGGAGGAGCTGGAAGCCCATCTCGCCTACGAGGAGGAACAGTTGACCCCGGCCCTGGAGGCAGTGGCCACCCCCTGACCCACTCCTGAGCCCGGCCGACCCCGGCCCCTGGCTCGCTCCTGAGCCCGGCCGGCCTTCGCCGAGTGGCGGGGCGGTGACCGGACCCCCGTACGCCTACCGTGGTCCGGTCACCGCCCCGAGGAGCACCTCACATGATCGCGCTCGTCACCGGCGCCAACCGCGGCATCGGCCGCGAGGTCGCCCGGCAACTGGCCGTCGCGGGCCACACCGTGTTTCTGACGGCCAGATGTGCCGAGGCCGCCGCCGAAGCGGCCCGCGCCGCCGGGCCCGACGCGCACCCGCTGCGCCTGGACGTCACGTCCGAGGCGGACATCACCGCGGTCGCCCGGGAGCTCACCGCCCTGGACGTGCTGGTCAACAACGCGGCGATCACGTACGACACCTGGCAGCGCGCGACCGACGCCGACCTGGACGTCGTACGGGAGGCGGCCGAGACGAATCTCTACGGGCCCTGGCGGCTGACGCAGGCGCTGCTGCCGCTCCTGCGGGCTAGGGCCTGTCCGGCGGATCAGGTTGGAGGAAAGTAACGGCGCCTCATCAGCGCAGGTGAGCGGGGTCTGGTGCGTGCAGCTGCAAGGCGGAGGAGGGCGTCGACGCGATGGGGGTCCCCCTACTCGAGCGAAGCCGAGAGCTCGGGGGAGTCGGCAACCGACGACAACGCCGCTGGGGGCACCCCCTGCTCGAAGAGCTCGGGGGAGGGCGTGCCAGACCCCGCGTCTCCGGCATGATCCGCCGGACAGGCCCTAGCGCGCACCCGCGGGTCGTCAACGTCTCCAGCGAGGTCGCGTCCCTCACGTCGATGGGTGGCGGCACCCCCGCGTACACGTCGACCAAGGCGGCCCTCAACGCCCTCACCCGCATGTCGCCGCCGAACTGCGTCCCGACCGGGTCCTCGTGAACGCCGTCTGCCCCGGCTGGGTCGCCACCGACATGGGCGGTCCCGGCGGGCGCCCGGTCGCGGAGGGCGCCGCGAGCGTCGTATGGGCGGCGACCCTCCCGGACGACGGCCCGACCGGCGGCTTCTTCCGCGACGGGCAGCCCCTGCCGTGGTAGCCACCGGGTCACACGGCCGGTCCTGACCCCGGTAGCGGCCGGGTCACCAGGGCAGGGGCCGCGCGTGCACGACCTCCAGCCGCGACACGGCCCGGGTGAGCACCACGTACAGCCGGTGCAGGCCGCGCGCCTCCGCCTCGGCGACGGCCGCCGGTTCGACGGCCACCACATGGTCGTACTCAAGTCCCTTGGCGAGGGTGGCGGGCACCACCGCGACACGTGCGCCCAGTTCCTCGGGCCCCGCGGCCTCGACCCCCGCGGCGCGCAACGCCTCGCGCACCCCCCCGACGTCCGGGTCGGCCGCGATGACGCCGATGGACCCCTCGTGCGCGAGCGCGCCTCGCACCGCGTCGACGGTGGCGGGCAGTACGTCCCGTGCGTCGGGAACCGCGCGGACCGTCAGCTTCCCGTCCCGGCGCAGTGACCGAGCCGGCGGTACGCGCACGTCGAGTCGTGCCAGCAGCCGGTTGGCGAGCCCGACGACGGCTTCCGGCACCCGGAACCCGATCGTCAGTGGCACCACGGCCGCATCCGGCTTCCCGAGATGCCCGAGCAGCTCGCCCCACTCCCGGGCCGCCCAGGGCGTCGTGCCCTGGGCGAGATCCCCGAGCACCGTGAGCGACCCGAAAGGAGCCCGGCGCGCGATCGCCCGGCACTCCATCGGTGACAGGTCCTGCGCCTCGTCGACGACCACGTGGCCGTAGCCTTCCGGGTGTTCGACCAGCCCGGCGACCTCGTCGAGAAGGACGAGGTCGGCGGCCGACCACCGGGCCGACTTGTACGAGCGGGGCGGCTTCGCCCACAGGATCGCCTTCTGCTCGTCGGCGTCCAGCAACCCGTCCGCCGCGTCGGCCAGCGCCTCGGCGTCGGTGAGGAGCCGGGCGAGGACCTCCTCGGGCCGCATCCGGGGCCAGACCGCGTCGACGTACGCGCCGACCGGCCGGGACCCGGAGACCTTCCGCGCCCAGGCGTTCGTCTGGGGTCCGGCGCGCCATTCGGCCTGTTCCCGCAGACGCCGCACGGCCCGCGTCCGTACCCGCTCGCGCCCGATGCCGTACGGGGGTTCTTCCGCCCGTACGCCGTCCACGATGCGGTTCAGTTCCTCGGCCGACACGCGCCACCGGTACGAACCGTCCGGGACGACGAGGGGGTCGGCGTACGTGCCGATGTTCCCGTACAGGGCCCGGCGCAGGACCTCCGCCATCCGTGCGTCGTGTTTGACGGCGGCGGCACGCTCGTCGTCGCGCGCCGTGACGGGGTGGCGGGCGATCTCGTCCCCGAGCGTCGACTGCCGTACGCCGGACTCGCCGAGGGCGGGCAGCACCTCGGCGATGTACGCGAGGAAGGTGGGGTTGGGACCGAGGATCAGCAGTCCACCGCGGCGGATGCGCTGGGGGTGGGTGTAGAGGAGGTAGGCGGCCCGGTGCAGGCCGACGGCCGTCTTGCCGGTGCCGGGGGCGCCCTGTACGCACACGGACGTGGCGAGGTCCCCGCGGACGAGGTGGTCCTGCTCGGGTTGGATGGTCGCGGCGATGTCCCTCATGGGGCCGACGCGAGGGCGTTCGATCTCGCCCGTGAGAATGCGGCTCTCCGGAACCGAGGTGCCTTCAGGGCCCCGATCCGGTCGGCCCCCTCCGATGTGTTCGTCCTCCAGGCCGGTGAGGTCCGCCGAGTCCCCCTTGCTCCCCGGCGCCCAGCCGAAGCGCCGGCGCACGGCCACGCCCTGGGGGTCGCGGGCGCTCGCCTGGTAGAAGGCGCGTGAGACGGGGGCGCGCCAGTCGACGACGAGGGGTGGGGCGGCGGGGTGTTCGGTGATGCGCAGGCGGCCGATGTGGTAGCTCTGCCCGGCGTGTTCACCACCGCCGGGGGCGAAGTCCAGCTTGCCGAAGAACAGCGGGCCTTCGGGGAGTTCGCGCAGATCCCTGGCCTGGCCGCGCAGCTGCCGGCCGAGCACTTCGGCGTCGGCACCGGAGGCGGAGACGTCCTCGCCGGTGACGACCTGCTCCTCGGCGCCGTCGACCATCGCGGCGAGGCCGGCCCGGCAGGCGTCGTGGTGGGCGCGTTCATGGGTGAGGGAGCGGGCGAGGGCGGGGTCGGTTGACGTCACCCGGCCAAGGATACCGAATAACGTTACCAAGTAACATTCTTTACTCGGTAACCCTCTTTGCCCGGTTACTCATCCGCATGGATCTACGCATAGCGCGGAAGACCCGCCTCCAGCTGCGCGAACGCCTCCTCGGCCGCGGCGACCGCGTCGGGCCGCACCTGCTCGACGGCTTCACCGTCGGCGATCCGCCGCCAGTTCTCCAGGGCGAGGACGCGCTGTACGGCGATGATCTGTCCGGCGGCGAGCCGGGCGCCGAGGTCGCCGCCGAGCGCCCCGGCGAGCGCGGCTTCGGACCGCTCCAGGTAGCTGAACATCCCGGCGGCCAGGGAGGGCGTCCCGTAGAGGAGACGGTGATATGCCAGGACCTGCGGGGCGTCGTTGAGGCCGGTGACGGGGTCGCGGCGCTCCAGCCCGTCGAGGAAGTGCCGGCGCAGCGCCGTCAACGGGGACGGCCCGCGTGCGGCCACGCGCGCGGGTTCGTCCTCGTGATCGGCGAACCGGTGCAGGACCAGGTCCTCCTTGGTCGGGAAGTACCGGAAGAGCGTCGGCTTGGAGATCTCGGCGGCGGCGGCCACCTCCGCGACGGACACGGCGTCGAACCCCTTCTCCAGGAAGAGTCCGATCGCGATGTCGGAGACAGCCTGGTACATCCGCTGCTTCTTGCGCTCGCGCAGTCCGATCTCACCCATGCCCCGAGCCTACGCACGCCCCGGCACCTCCTTGCCCCTCCCTGACCCTCCTTGGCCCTCCTTGACCTCAACCAGGCTTCAGGTCGAAGACTGTCCGGCGTTCGGCCATGCCTGTCTTCGGCTTTGAGGAGCGTTGCGATGCGTGCAGTGCAGGTGAAGGAGTTCGGCGGCCCCGAGGTCCTGGTTCCCGTGGAGCTTCCCGATCCGGTTCCGGGGCCGGGGGAGGTCGTGATCGACGTGGCGTACGTGGACACGATCTTCGTCGAGACGCAGGTGCGGGCGGGGTGGGGGCGGGAATGGTTCCAGGTGGCTCCGCCGTACGTCCCCGGGGGCGGCGTGTCCGGTGTCGTCGGTGCCGTGGGGGCGGGCGTTCCCGGCGAGTGGCTGGGGCGCCGGGTCACGTCCTATGTCACGGGCGGCTATGCGGAGCGGGCCGTGGCGGCGGTGTCGGCGCTGACGGTGGTACCCGACGGCCTGGACCTGCGCAGCGCGGCGGCCCTGGTGCACGACGGCGTCACCGCCAACGGCCTGCTCGATCTGACCGCCGTGGGCCCCGGCGACCGCGTACTGATCCTCGGCGCCTCCGGTGGCATGGGCACGCTGCTCGTCCAACTGGCCCACGAGCGCGAGGCGCGGGTGGTCGCGGTGGCCCGCGGGGACGCCAAACTCGCCCTGGTACGGGACCTCGGGGCGGACGACGTGGTGGACGCCACCCGGGACGACTGGGTGTCCGCCGCCCGCAAGGCGCTCGGCGGGGCCGTCGAGGGGGCGGACGTCGTCCTGGACGGTGTGGGCGGCGACCTGGGGGCCGCGGCCCTGCCCCTGACGGTCGACGGCGGCCGGTTCTCCGCCCACGGGGCGCCGTCGGGCGGCTTCTCTCCCCTCGACACGGAGGAGGCCACCCGCCGGGGGATCGAGCTCTTCGGCATCGCCGACGTCCAGTTCAGCCCCACCGACCTGGGCCGCTTCACCTCCGACGCCTATGCCGAGGCAGCGGCGGGGCGGCTACGGCCGGTGATCGGGGAGGTGTTTCCACTGGAACGGGCGGCTCAGGCCCATGCGGCTATTGAGGGGCGGGGGTTGGTGGGGAAGGTGGTGCTGGGGGTGGCCCAGGTGTGAGAGAGCTCCAGCTCGGGGCCGACGCCAGACTCCACAGGTCGTCGAGATGCTTGTTCCAGGTGGCGACGACGGACTTGGAGTCCTCGTCACCCTCCCGGGACCAGACATTGAGGTCGGTGCGGTAGCCCTTGGGGTCGTAGAACTCGGGCTCCGAACTGCGCTGCACGGTCCGGGCGACCACGTCGTAGAGACCGTGCAGCGCCAACTCCCGGTTGAAGACGCAGATCTTGTCCCGCGGTAAGCCCGGGTAGAGGCGGTACTCGCACTCCGCCGTCACCCGCCCACCCGAGGTCAGCCGCTCCGCGATCGCCGACAACCGCCGAGTCGGACGTTCCCGGAGGGTCAGAAGTCCGCGGAGACCCCGGCTGTCCGTCGGCCTCCATGGTCCCCGTGCGGCAGTGCGCGGGCAAGATAGGGATTCGCCGTCAATTTCCCCGACAGTCCCAGCGCCGCCGTGGCCTCGGCCAAGGTCATCGCGTAGGTGTCCACCGCCCGGCGGACGTTGGGGGCGTCCAGACTGTCGCCGGTCACCAGACGGTCGAGGTCCACGTAGGCCGAGCGGACGACCTCCATCCAGCGGTACACACGCCAGTCCTCGCGCCAGCCCTTGGTGCACTCTTCCGGCAGCAGCCGATCCCAGCGGGAGAACAGCCGCTCGCGGATCTCGGGACGTGTGGGGGTGAGGTGCATGTGACGGACCAGGTCGTACAGCGGGTCACCGACGATCGCCATCTCCCAGTCGATGAGGATCAGACCGCCGTTGTCCTGGCGCACGAGGTTCCATGGGTTGAGATCCCCGTGCAGCAGCACGGGCCGGCGCGGGGCCAGGGTGTGGCGGTCCAGGATCTCACCGAGTCGGTAGCCGTTGGGCAGACCCAGTTCCCGCGCCAGGTCACCGGTGGCCTTGGGGAGGTGGTTCACCATGCGGACCAGTTCGTCGCGAAGGCCCCGGTAGAAGTCCCACCCCTGCAGCTCGGGGTCCAGCTGCTCGCAGTCGACGAAGGTGAGCGCCAGGAGCTGATCCACGAGGTCGTCCGCCTCGTACGGCCGGAGTCCGTCCGCCGGGTGCTCCGGTGGCCGGAACTCGTCGGCCGACCCTTCGTACGAATGGATGGTGAACTGTTCCTTCAGTCCACTGATACCCAGGGCCAGCACGCGCGGGGCACGTACCCGCGGGGCACGCACCCGCGGACTCTCACCCGGGACCTGCGGGGAAACGTTTGACCGCTCGATGGCCTCAAGGACGGCGTGCTCATTGAGGAACCGGCGCTCCCGGGCGTTCGCCGCGCCGACCTTTCGGCGGACCATGACGGGAAACGCCACTTCTGACACCCGCACGGCCGTGTTGAGATGAGCCGTGCCCTTGAACACGCGGTCCGCGGCCGCCGCCCCCTCCTCGAACAGTGCCTTGCTGACAGCCGAAGCGGGGAACTCCGGATGCGGGGGGACCCGGTGGTCGCGTTCCCAGACGATCTCCGAGACCGACCGGTCGCGGTTGTGCAGGCCTCCGTGGGACTCGTTCCAGCGGAAGAGGGTGCGCTCGATCTCGCTCTCGTCCGGCACGCCCATGAGCCGCAGTGGCTCCTCGGCCTTCAGCAGCGCCCGGTGCACCGCACGGGTCGCGGCGTCCAGCCTCTGCTGGTCGAAGGAGTCGCCGAGCGAGGAGGCGGCCCGCATCACATCCGGGTAGACGGACTGGGCGCGCTCGAAGGCCAGATAGTGCTTGAGGTCGCGGTCGAGACCGTGCACGGCTTTGGGGCGCCGCCGTCCCATGGCCTCGCGCCACGCCTCGATCACCGCGGGCCACTGGTGATCGGGATACTCCATCCGCACCAGATGCGTGGCGAGGTCGTGCAGCGGGTCCCCGTAGGTCGCCAGCTCCCAGTCGACGCAGATCAAGGGGGGATCACCGGCGTACGAGACGATCACATTGTCCCGGTGCAGGTCCGTGTGAAGGAGGCTGAAGGGACGGCTGATGAGCGCCGGCAGCCGTTCCGCGAAGCGCACCATCGCGTCTTCCGGGATGCCCAGCATCGCGAAGAGCCCGCCGAATTCGGCCCGGTTGCGCTGCCGGATCTGCTCCTCCGCCGCGAAGGCCAACGCTCGCAGAAAGGCTCTGCTGTCCCGGCTGGACCGGGGCCAGGACGCCGGCAGCGGAGGGAGGTGCTGCCTGCGCACCTGCGTCATGTCCGCGAGGAGCTCCGCGAGCGCGGCGACCAGGTCCGAGTCCACGTGGTTGCCGTTGGGACAGACCCTCGACAGCGGAACACCGTCCACATAACTGAGGATGGTCACGTCTCCGTGCTTGACCAGGCACCGCGGAACGTGTGGCAGCACACCGCAGATCGTGTTGAGGATCTCCGCCTCGTCCTGCCACGTCCTGATGACCACGGGCAGCGCCGAGGGAATCCGCACCCGCACCGTCACCGGCGCCCCGTCGTCGCACGCCACCAGACGGGACTCGTCCTCGGTGAGCGGGCGCACCATGTAGTTCAGGTTGTGGTGTCCTCGGCCGAACGAGCCGAGCGCCCTGGCGTAGCGCACGAAGTCGTCGTACGCCGCGTCCGCCGCCCTTTCCAGAGCCGGTGGGCCAGGCGGTCCCGGCATCGGCGGAACGCCCACGGGTCACTCCTGAATAACTGTGCGTCATAGCAGATGTTCATGCGCCCCGACCGGGGTGAGCACACCTTAGTGCCCACCCGCGGGTACCGCAGAGCCGACTGCGGAATCTGTGCCTACTTGGAAGAGAGTTGTATATCTCCACGCCGTTACTCCGTTGGAGGCCCGGTGGAATGCGAGTCGCCTCAGGGCGCTTCCGCGAGCAGGCTCCAGCAGGAGTCGAACCAGGCCTGCATGCTCTCCATGAACACAGAACCTGGGGAGTCCGGATCACCCTCGTCGTTGACGTGCCGGGTCAGGGTCGCCCCCAGACCCAGTACGTCCGTGGCGTCGAGCTCCGTGCCGTCGTCCAGCAGGACAGCCCGCCGCACTATTTCGTACGGCCCGAACAATGCCTCTGCTCCGGGGCGCAGATAGAGCTTGAATGCCGGGGCCAGCGGTACGTGCCGGATCTCCACCTGAACGGACGGCACCAGACCTTCGCCCTGGAGATCACGCAGGGCGGCACGCAGCGACATCGTGTGTCGGCGGGTGATGGCGTGCAACCGTTCCTGGAGCTGCCCGTGCAGGCGTTCCAATTGGCCGGGATCCTGCGGCTCCGCACCGTCCTCCGGCTCCTTGGCGCGCGGATACGGAAGCGCAAGGGACTCCGAGGGCAGCAGCATCCGCAGTTCGATGCGGTCGGGCCGCACCATGCCGAGGCGGATACTCTCGGCCTGCAAGCGGATATGGGTGTCCAGGGACTCGGACGTGAGGGTGAACACGTCCAACCGAACGACGGGTTGGGCGAAGGCCCGCGCGATGAAGGGACCCAGGGCCGCACGCACCCTGGGTGCCTCCATCTGCGGCGCTCCCAGGTGTATCGGGCTCTTCACCACCCGCGTTCCGCTGCCCTGACGGGACTTGATCCAGCCTTCGCTGTTCATCTCCCGCACCACGCGCTGCACGGTGTCGCGTGAGACCCCGAGTTCCTCGGCGAGTTCACGTTGGGGGGGCAACTGGGATCCCACCGCGTACGTGCCGTCGGCGATCCGGACGCGCAGCGTCTCCAGGACGCGCACGAACTCCGTTCCCCCTCCATCGCCGCGTTCTTCCGTCACACCGCGACCGTACCTCGCTCACCTCACGGACAAACCGCTTCCAGTCACATTGGCGGCTGGATTTGGCCGCCGAAAGCTGGAAGTGGACTGACTTGTTAAGGGATCAAAGAGATAGGGCAGACCAGATTCAAGGCAACCAGTCCAATTGGACAGTTAGTTGATCGATTCACTGAAGTGGACGGGGGTGGGAACCATGATCTTCTTTCAACTGGTGGGCGTAGGGGTCCAATTCTGCGTGTCCCAGCTGGTGCAGACGCGACTCGGGTTCGCAGGTCTGGTCGTGTTCACGGTGGCCCTGGTGGGCGTACAGGCGGAGCATCCCCGCCTGGTCCGCTGGTCGGCCGGAGTCCTGGCCGGTCTCTTCTTCCTGTTGACTCTTCAGCTTCAGACCTGACCTCCTCCGGCCCGAACCCTCCGGGCCCGACACTCCAGGCCCGACGCTCAAAGGCCCGACACTTCAGGCCGACCCCCGAAGCACCCTCAGCACCGGCTCCAGTGAGCTCACCACGTCCTCGGCGCCCGCTTCGCGCAGGAGCTTCTCCTTGTAGGCGGTGCGGGCGTAACCGAGGAAGGGGACGCCGGCCTGGCGGGCGGCCTCGTAGTCCGAGGGGGCGTCGCCGATCATCAGGGCGGCGGCGGGGGCCGCGCCGAGGGCGTTCAGGGCGCGGTTGAGGCAGTGCGGGTCCGGCTTGAGGTGGTGCAGGTCCTGGCCCCGGCCGTAGACGTTGGGGGCGAAGCAGTTGGTGAGATCCCGGCTCGCGAGGTAACTGGCGGCCGTGCGAGCCGAGTTGTTGGTCGCGATGGCCAGCCGTGCGCCTACGGCACTCCAGGTCCGGATCAGCGGGTCCGCGTACGCGGTGGGCCAGGCGGACGGCACCGCCTTGAGTTCCTGCTGGGTGAGACGTTCCTCCAGCTCGCTCACCAGATCGCTGTGCGGATGGCGGCGGTGGACGGCGTAGAGGACGACCATCGGGTCAGGGTGGACCTGTTCGTCCTCGGTGAGCAGTCCCCGCAGCCCCTGCCGCTCCAGCCACTCCACCAGGTCCTTCGCCACATCCTCCGCGGAGTGCCCCGCGAACAGCCGACAGATCGGCCCGTCGAAGTCGAAGAGCACAAAGCGAGCGCGTTCGATCACTTCCCGCAAGTTCTCGGTCTCTGCTGCCACAGGTTCAGTCTGCGCCGTATCAGAAGTCACTAGGAGAGTGTCAGGTCCGTGGTGATGGTTTCCCAGAGGGCGTCGAACCACTTCTGGGATTGGTCCACGAACGCGGCGTCCCGCTGGCCGGTCCGCTTCTCGAAGGAGAAGAGGAGGGAGTCCGAGCCGAGGGCGTCGTACATGTCCAGCGTCACGTCGGCCATCTCCTCCTCGCGCCGGGTGACCATGTAGTAGGCGATTAAAGCCTCGGCGCCGTTGAGCAGGTACAGCTTGATGGGCGGGGTGAAGGGCAGGGCCCGGAACGCCACGCGCACGTCGATGCCGTGCGAGGAGCGCAGGGCGCGCAGGTTGTGCTGGAGGACGTGGACCTGGGCGTTGCGCTGGGCGAGCCAGCGTCCGTGGACCGGGTCGTCGTCACCGCGGCCGTCGACGGGGACCGGGAAGGCGAGGTTGATGTCCCGGGACGGAAGCAGGATGCGGACGTCGATCGACTCCGGGCGGATACGGCCCTCGTGGATCAGCCGGACCGGTTCGCCGAGCGCCAGCATCAGGGTCTCGGCGGTCAGGCAGGCCGCGTCGACCCGGACGTGCGGCGCGGAGAACGCGTCCGCCAGCCGGGGAGCCAGTCCGACCATCGTCGTCTGCGGCTCGTTCCGGGCCGAGGCCGGCGGCTCCGCGATCCGCGGGGGGCTGCCCTTGCTGACGTTGCTCAGCAGTCCGTCGTCCTGGAGCGCGCGCAGGGCCTGTCGAACGGTGCCCCGCTCGACACCGAACTCCTCTGCCAACTCGGCCTGAGTTGGCAGGCGGTCGCCCGCCTTGAGGTCACCGGCTCGGATCCGATCCCGCAGGACGTCGGCGATCTCCTGGGGCGAGAGCCTTCTGCTGCCGTTCACTGCAACGTTCTCCTGGGTCACGACCAAACGCTACAACTCTCGTCCATCTACGGGGAGTTGTTTGAAAGTTGTTTATGGATAGTAGCCAAGTGGGGACAACTTAATCAGAGTTGGTCACCAACTTAGCCAAGTTGGCGGAAGTTTTGCCTCCCCCACCCGAGTCCGTTCACCGACTCACCCGGCCTCACCCTCGCACACCCCAGAGGAACCACCACGCCACAGTAGAAGCAGGAGAACCGCCCATGCCCGCCATAGCCCTTCTCTCCGCCCTCTTCGTCGTCGGCTTCGACCAGTTCGTGCAGTGGCAGTACGGCACGACAGGCGTCATCGGCCTGCTGCTCCTCACCATCGGGATCAAGGCCAAGAGCCCCACCTGCAGCTCCATCGGCGCGGTCGTCCTCGCCCTGATGGTCGCGGGTCCTGCCCTGTGACGTGCGGGGGAGAGTCGGTCAGCTCGACAGCAGCAGCTTCGAGCTGATGGTCTCCCACAGTGCGTTGAACCAGAGGTGGGACTGCTCCACGAACGTGGTGTCCCGCAGCCCGGTCCCCTGCGCGAAGGGGAACAGCATGGACTGAGTGCCCTGGACGTCGTACATCTCCAGGTACTCATGGTCCACTTCCTCCTCGCGCCTGGTCAGGGTGTAGTAGGCGAAGAGCGCCTCGACCCCGTTGAGCAGGTACAACTTCACCGGCGGGGTGAAGGGGAGCGCGCGGAAGGTCACGTTGACGTCGATGCCGTGTGTGGCGCGCAGGGCGAGCAGGTTGTGGCGCAGCACCTGGCCCTGGGCGTTGCGGTTGGTCAGCCAGCTGCGCTGGAGCCGGCCGGCCGTCGAGGCGTCCACCGGCGCGTCCACCGGCGCGGGAAAGGCGAGGTCGATGTCACTGCTGGGAAGCAGCACGCGGACGTCCACCCTGGCCGGTTTTATTCGGCCCGCGTGAATTTGCCGGAGGGGTTCGCCCATGGCAAGGGTGAGCGATATCGATGTCAGGCACAGCGCGTCGATCTCCACGTGCGGGGCTTCGAAGGCGGCCGTGATCCGGCCGCCGAGTGCCACCGTGGTGGGCTGCGGTGAGGCTTCCGGGCCGGTCAGAGCCCGTCCCAGGGTGTCGGCGACGGTCGCCGGGCTCCCTTTGGACACGTTGACGAGCAGATGTTCCGACTGCAGGATGCGCAGCGCCTGCCGGACCGCCCCGCGTTCGACTCCGAACTCGTCGGCCAGCTTGGCCTGCGTGGGCATGCGCTGCCCCGGCCGCAGCTGGCCGGACCTGATCCGGCTGCGCAGCTCGTCGGCCACCTCGCGGTGTGACCTCTGTGGCCGTGGTGACCTGTTCCGTCCATTGACGGAGGCGTGTTCCGGTTCCACGACCAAACACTACAACTTCGCGCCATCTTTGGGCAGTTGCGGGATAGGTGGTTATGAGTCGACCCAACGCGGAGATAACTACCAGTGAGTTGGTTGCCAACTTACACAACATGGTCACACTTCCCGAGGGTTGGCCGCCAGAGTCGTCCTCCCCAGGACCCCAAGGAGGGAACGTCATGCCGCTCATCGCCCTCGCCGTCGCCGCCCTCGCCATCGGATTCGAGCAACTCGTCCAGTGGAAGTACGGGCCGCTGGGCATCATCGCGTTCGTCGCGCTGTCCGTCGGCCTCAAGGCCAAGAACACCACCATCAGCGGCATCGGAGCCGTCCTGCTCGTGATGCTGCTCGCCCAGTCCGGCTGATCGGACGCCACCGTCCGGCAGTCCGGCTGACCGGGCTCCCCTCCGGAGGGGAGCCGGGAGCTCGGTCAGTCCGTACCACGCACCACCGCACCATCGAACAACCGCACGGCTACGGATGCAGTGCACCACCACTCGCCGACGGAACCGGAAGGAGCACCACACCAGCCTTACAGGCCGCACCATTCGGAATCGGAATCGGAATCGGAATCAGCATCGGAATCAGAAGATGTCCGGGCACCACGGTCGCCTGGACGTGCGGAGCAGGGCGTCGGCGACGATGGCGGCGCCCTCTCGTTCTTCGCGCACCCGCCCGAGCGCGGCAAGCCGCACCGCCGACTCGTCGCCCAACCACAGGGCCGCCAACTCGCCCACGTTCAGGGTGAGATCGGCGGTCGTCGTGGTCGGCGCGCAGGTCGCCCCGTCGAGTCCGGCCTCCAGGCGGTAGCGCCCGGCGGACAGTCCGTCCCCGTCGGTGACGTCCAGGACCAAGGTCCCGGACCCCGCGTACGTACGCGCCTCCAGAGCCCGTACGACGTCCAGGATCCGCACCCACAGCCAGTCCGCCTGGGTCGTGATGCGGGCGGCGCGCGGATCGGGCAGGAAGTGCGGGAGCAGGTCGTCGGGGGCCCGCCAGCCGGTCTTGACGTGGGCGATCCAGTCGATCGAGCAGAGGTACCGCCACAGGGCGCGTTCGGCCGCCGGGGTCACCGTGATCAGCCAGTTCACCTCGGCCGTGTTCAGCGGTTGCTTGACGTCGCCCCAGTTGTCGTCCGACTCGTACGAGACCAGGCCCTCGACCTCGCCGGTCGCCGAGCGGTACACGGCGTAGAAGGGCTCCTTCCAGGAGTCGCCGCTCAGGCTCAGTGCGCCGGTGTTGATCTGCCACCAGCGCTCGTCGCGGCTGACCGCGCCCGGCTGGGTGCGACGGAGGCGGTCGTGCAGGTCCGGGCCGAGCTTGCGTACGTCCTCGCCGTCCACCAGGTCGATACGGGCGCCGTCGGTCGGCCCGGACCAGCGGGGGTCCAGGCCCGACCTGGAGACGTCGATGGTCCACTCGGTGGCGGTGGTGGCCTGGCCGAAGCCGTACCGCCCGTAGATCGGGTACTCCGCGGCGATCAGGGTGGCGACCACGTCGCCGCGGTCCTTCGCCGCGGTGAGGTCGGTGGCCATCATGCGGGTGAGGAGGCCTCGGCGGCGGTGGGTGGGGGTGACGGAGACGTTGGTGATGGCGTCGGCGGGGACGGGGGTGCCGCCGACGGTGGTGAGCTGCTGCGGGAACGATCGGAAGGTGGCGATGCAGCGGCCAGTGTCGAACGCGCCGAGGGTTCGTTGCGGGAGGATGATCGAACCACGGTTGGTGATCTCCTGGTCCGATACGGCCGGGGAGCGTAGGAACCCCGTGTTCAGCGCGCGGATCCAGGCCGGGATCTCGGTCTCGGTGATCGTTCGTACGTCGATTTCTTCGCGACGGCTCATGGGGGCACGCTAGGGCGCCGGACGCGCCCCTGTCGCACCGTTTTCGCCCCCGGGGCTCCGCCCCGGACCCCGTAAGCCGTCCTTTCGACTGCGGGTGAGTGGGGGCTGATCGCGCAGTTCCCCGCGCCCCTAAGGGGCGCTGCGCGCATCTTCGGCCCGTCCGGCGTTTGAGGACGAGCCCTTCGGGCGATGCGGGGTGCGGGGCGCAGCGATGCGGGGGTGCAGGGGGCGGAGCCCCGCGGGGGTTCGGGGGCGGAGCCCCGGTGGGGTGCAGGGACGAAGCCCCGCGGGCTCCAGAGGCTTTGCCCCCGGCAGGGTGCCGGGGCGGCAGCCCGCCGGGGGCCAGGGGGGGGCAGGCCCCGGTGGGGGGCAGGGGCGGAGCCCCGCGGGGGGGGGGGGGGGGGGGGCGGGGGGGGAG
>NZ_JAGXJM010000793.1:0-229 GCF_019091445.1 Streptomyces sp. GbtcB7 | reverse complement strand
GTGCCACCACCGTCGGGGCCCCCGCCCGCCTGCCCGGCGCACGAGCCCCTGTACGGGCCCGGGTTCGCGGCCGCCCCCGCCGCCGTCTACCGGCGGCTGCGCACGGCGGGTCCGACCGCACCCGTCGAGCTCGCACCCGGCGACAGAGCCACCCACGTCACCTCCTACGACGCCGCCCCGCACGTCCTGCGCAGCCCGGAGACCTTCTCCAAGGACCCCCGCCGCTGGC
>NZ_JAGXJM010000792.1:0-229 GCF_019091445.1 Streptomyces sp. GbtcB7 | reverse complement strand
GATGCCGGTTCTCGACGGCATCGCGGCGACCCGGGAGGTCTGCTCCGACGAGACGCTGACCGGTGTCCGGGTGCTGGCCCTGACCCTGTTCGCCATGGACGTGTACGTCTACCCGGCCCTCCAGGCGGGCGCCAGCGGCTTCATGCTGATGGACGCCTCGCCGTCCGGCCTCGACGACGGCATCCGGGTCATCGCCACGGGCGAGGGCGTACTGGCCCCGCCGGTCACC
>NZ_JAGXJM010000791.1:0-229 GCF_019091445.1 Streptomyces sp. GbtcB7 | reverse complement strand
GACGGCACTGCGGCACGTGGGTACCCGGGCGGTGGGCCCCTATCAGCGGCTGAACGATCAGCCCGCCCGTGGGGGACCCGTACAGGCGGAAGAACAGGAAGGTTGGGCATGACCGCACCCGGATTCCTCTACCCGGGCCACTCGGCCGAGGACGACTACCCGCACAGCGAACAGCTCGTGGGCAGCGACGTCCGCCTCCAGCTGTTCCACACGGACATCGGGGAGGACG
>NZ_JAGXJM010000790.1:0-229 GCF_019091445.1 Streptomyces sp. GbtcB7 | reverse complement strand
CCCGGGGCCGAACGTCAGCCGTGACTGGAACCCCTTGCTGAACAGGGCCCAGGAGCCGGCGTCGTACCCGCCCGCCGGGGCGAGTGACGTGACGGCGTCCGTCGCCCCGACCGTGATGGTCCTGTTGTCGTTCTCCTCCGACGGCAGAAACTGCCAGCCGCCCACACCCATGTCCGCCAGCACCACCAGCTCCGCGAGAATCCGTATGCGAACCGATCGCATCGGCGCC
>NZ_JAGXJM010000789.1:0-229 GCF_019091445.1 Streptomyces sp. GbtcB7 | reverse complement strand
CCCGGGGGCCCGGGGCCCCCCCGCCACCCCCCCCGGCCCCTCCCCCGGGCCGGGCAGGGGCGGCCGCCCAAGGCGGCCGAGCGGGGCTCCGCGCAGCTGGGGAAGGTCAATCCGCTGGCGTTGGAGGAGTTCGCCGCGTTGGGGGAGTGTCACATGTTCCCCAGCGAGCAGCTGGAGGACCTCAAGAAGACGCGGGCCGATCTGTGGCAGGTGGTGAAGGGGGTCGTCG
>NZ_JAGXJM010000788.1:0-229 GCF_019091445.1 Streptomyces sp. GbtcB7 | reverse complement strand
CTCCCCCGCCTTGGGCGAAGCCCCGACCGGGGGGGGCTGGGATACCCGTTCCTCCAGGAGGAGGCGGCCCTCCCGGTAGAGGTCGGCGTTGAGGGGGATGTCACGCTGGGGGCGGGAGGAGCCGTATCGGCAGCCCAGGATGGACTTGTGGGGGTACATGGAGGAGAGGGGGAGGGAGGCCTCGGCCGTGGCCGGGGGTACGCGGAGGGGGCCCGCCTGTCCGTGGGGG
>NZ_JAGXJM010000787.1:0-229 GCF_019091445.1 Streptomyces sp. GbtcB7 | reverse complement strand
GGTGAAGTCGAAGGTGGAGGCGGCCGGCTTGGCGAGGGCGACCGGGGTGACCCCGGCGTCCACGACGGCCGCACCGCCCCTCGGCGGCACCAGCGTGAACTTCAGCGGCACCCCGGTCTTCGCGTCCACCGCGCCGGTGATCGCACCGACCCTGGAACCGTACTGCTTCGGCTTGATGTGCAGCTTGTAGGCGTCACGGCCCGCGACCTGCGCCGTACCGCCGACCGTC
>NZ_JAGXJM010000786.1:0-229 GCF_019091445.1 Streptomyces sp. GbtcB7 | reverse complement strand
TTCGTGATCGCGGACCGGGTGGCGGTCGGTTTCGCGGTGAACAAGGCTGCGGTCCGGATCAAGAGCACCGAGGGCCTGGCGAGTACGCCGGACGTGTCCATCGGGGGCTTCCCCTTCCTCACCCAGGTCGTCGGTGGCGAACTCGACGGCGTGAAGATCGGCATCAAGGACTACGAGGCGTCGACGAGCGGGGCGGGCAGTGCGGGCGGCACCGGCAGTAGCCGTATCA
>NZ_JAGXJM010000785.1:0-229 GCF_019091445.1 Streptomyces sp. GbtcB7 | reverse complement strand
AAACAACAAACCAAGTTCCGAATTCAATAAACGTCTACAAACAAAATCGCATGCGTATATAGTCCACATTATATACAGTCCACACTTGCGATACAGTACACATAACGAATTTCTGTTCACATTTTAAATTTTGATTTTTACGGTCTCTCTAAAAACGACATCCTTCAAGAGACTTCCTTTATAGACACAATGTTCATACTAAAACAGAGCCTTCATAATGACTAATTAC
>NZ_JAGXJM010000784.1:0-229 GCF_019091445.1 Streptomyces sp. GbtcB7 | reverse complement strand
CCCAATTTCGCCGGCCTCGACAACTCCCGGGAGGCCCTCAAGGACGCCCTGGTGTGGAACTCCGTGTGGCCCAGGCTCCAGTTCACCCTGTACGTCGTCCCGTGCATCGTCCTCGTGGCCCTGCTGATGGCGCTGATCGCCCACCACACCGTGCACTTCAAGTGCCTGGGGCGGTGGTGGTTCTTCGCGCCGTTCCTGCTGCCCTCGGCCGCCATCGGCTCCCTGTGGG
>NZ_JAGXJM010000079.1:0-14135 GCF_019091445.1 Streptomyces sp. GbtcB7 | reverse complement strand
CGCGATCTCCTCCTGGAACGAGTTCTTCTTCGCGGACAACCTCACCTCCACCACCGCCGGCACGGTGCCGGTGTATCTCAGCGGGTTGATCACCGGGCGCAGCCTGTTCCTCGCGCAGTTGTCCGCCGCCTCGCTGCTCGCCTCGCTGCCCGTGATCCTGCTCGGCTGGATCGCGCAGAAGCAACTGGTGCGCGGTCTCACCATGGGCGCAGTCAAGTGACCACCGCACGGCCCACTCCGGGACCTCCCAGCATGACCGGTCGCCCCACCTCCGCCCCACCGGCGCCGATCTCCGACCGGGCAGGCTGGACCGAACCCGACGCACAGGCCGTAGACCCGGTCCGGGTGCTGGCGGCCGCCGCCGGGTACAGAGGGCGGGCAACGGCCACCCCGGTGCGGCGATGAGCCCGGCCCCCGCCGCCTACCCGCTCTTCCAACAGGTGATGCGGCACGGTTCGGCCGACCAGCGGTGGCTGGGCAGGGACCGGATCGTCCTTTCCTGCGGGCACTCCAGCCCGACCTGTACAGCCAGTTTTTCCTGTCCGGCTACGGGGCTCGAGCTCGACGCCCTCAAGGGCCTGCGCACATGGGGCTCACTGACGCCGGCTCACCCCGAGCACGGACACACCCCGGGCGTGGAGTTGACCACGGGACCGCTCGGGCACGCGCTGGCCTCCGCGGTGTGCATGGCGATGGCGGCTCGCCGGGAGCGCGGTCTGCTCGACCCGGACGCCGCGCCGGGGGAGGGGTAGAGTCGATCTAGAAGCAAGCGGTTGCGCAATATTCTTGCGCTCAGGGGTGCGGTCTCGCGCTCGTGGTTCGGACAACGGAGGGCGGGATGCAGATGGCGGTGAGGAAGGTCACGATGGCCGACATCGCGAAACTGGCGGAGGTGTCGGTCACCACCGTCTCGCATGTGCTCAACGAGACCCGGTTCGTCGCGGACGAACCGCGGCGGCGCGTTCTCGCGGCGGTGGCAGAGACCGGATACACCCCCAACAGCGTGGCGCGCTCGATCGCGACCTCCACGACCGAGACCATCGGCTTGGCGCTGCCCGCCATGTCCAAGCCAGCCTTCACCGACCTGCTGGTGCACATCGAGGCCGAGGTGCGTTCCACCAGGTACAGCCTGCTGTTGATCGACACCGAGGACGATCCGGCCCGGGAACTGAGGGTCGTACAGGAACTGCACGCTCGCCGTGTGGACGGGGTGCTCATCGCCCCGTCCAAACGGCGAGCGCCGGCGATGAAGTTCCTTGCGGAGCGAGGCATCCCCACGGTGGTCATCGACCGGTTCGTGTCCAAGAAGTTCGACCAGGTCGGCGTCGAGAACACCGAGTCCACCGCCACCCTCGTCGACCACCTTGTCGAAGTGGGTCACCGTCGCATCGCCATGATCTCCGGTTTCCCCGGGCTGAGCACGACCAGCGAGCGCGTCAGCGGCTTCGAGAAGGGCCTCGAACGGCACGGTCTGGCGGCCGACCCCCAACTGATGATCAGTGGTCACGGGGATGAACAACACGCCAACGACGCAGTGCACCGTCTCCTCGCCCTGCCGGGGCCGCCGACCGCGTTGATCACCGGCAACAACCTCATGACCATCGGGGCGATGCGCGCCCTGACCGAGCTAGACCTGGAAGTCCCCCGGGACGTCGCCTTGGCGGGTTTCGACGACTTTCCGTGGGCCGACCTGTTCCGGCCACGGCTCACCACGGTGGCCCAGCCGTCGTCCGAGATCGGGCAGACCGCGGTCCAGCTGCTGGTGCAGCGGATAGCCGACCCGGAACGCCCGCCTCGAACGCTGCGCCTTGCCTCGCGATTCATGCACCGAGAATCCTGCGGCTGCCGCTGAGCGATCCGGGACCGTCCGGACGTTTCTTCAGAGACGTTCCGGCTGCGATGTGCCGTATCCCCCGGGGTGAGCAGCCCTTCGCCGCAATGGCCCGGTCACGCGAGCGTTGATGCAAGGGCGGCATCAGATCGCATGCGGCCGCCTTCCAGGTGCGACGGTCCGGGCAGTGGCGTGATCAGCCACAACATGCCTCACGTCTTCGAGATCGCCGAAGTCGATCCGCCCGGTCGGCGGCGCGCTCGGATGCGATCAGGTGGTGGCGATGCGCAGCACGGTGGTGACGATCGCGAGGATGCCCAGAATCGCGGCTGGAGCGATGTGCGCGAGGGTGTCCTTGACCCGGGCGTGACTGATGACGGCGCCGATCATCGTGAGGGTGAGGCCGATCGCGGCGGCGGCACCCAGCGGGGCCAGCCACAGGCCTATCAGGAGTCCGGCGGATCCGGCGAATTCCAGCAGGCCGATGATCCGGGTGGCGCCGGCCGGGTAGCCCAGCTTCTGGGTTGACTCGATCGACTCGGGCTTGCCGGTGACCTTCGGCAGACCGGCTGCCGCGAATGCCAGCGCGAGCAGGATGGACAGGACTGCGGTGGCGATGAACATGCGGTACTCCAACGATCTGGCTCAAGATACTGTAGTAACAGTAGATATAGCAGTTGCTTACGTTTTTAAAGTATCTCGACATGCTCTTTGTGCAGTGGGAGCCGGGGCGGCGGCTCCCACTGGCGCGCCTCAGCCCCGCGGGATGCGGTCCCCGGCGCCGTACGCCTGGATCCACCCGGGATACTCCGGGGTGAGCGCGCTGACCGTGTCGAGTTCCGTGAGATCCTGCTCGCTGAGCTTCAGCTCGGCCGCCGCGATGTTGTCGGTGAGCTGTTCCACACGTTTGGCTCCGATGATCGTGCTGGTGACGCCCGGCTGGGCGAGCACCCAGGCGAGGGCCACCTGTGCGGCGCTCACCTCGTGCCGGGCGGCGACCGCCTTGAGCACGTCGATCACGTCGTAGGCCTTCTCGCGGTCGATCGGAGGGAAGTCCAGCTGGGTGCGGCGGGCGCTGGCATCGGCGGCGCCCTCGCGGGTGAACTTGCCGGACAGGAAGCCGCCCGCCAGCGGGCTCCACGCCAGGAGGCCGAGTCCCTGGTCCTTGATCATGGGGAGCAGCTCGCGTTCGAGGTCGCGTCCGGCCAGCGAGTAGTAAGCCTGCACCGAGATGAACGGCTCAAGGTCGCGCAGGGCCGAGACGCCGAGCGACTTGACGATCTGCCAGGCGGTGAGGTTGGAGGCGCCGATGTAACGGACCTTGCCCTGACGGACCGCGTCGGTCAGGGCGCCCAGGGTTTCCTCGAAGCTGGTCAGCGGGTCGAATCCATGGATCTGGTACAGGTCGATGTGGTCCGTGTCCAGGCGGCGCAGACTGCTCTCCAGTGCCTGGGTGACGTGAATGCGCGACTGGCCGACATCGTTGGGGCCCGGGCCGGTGCGGCCGTGCAGCTTGGTCGCGAGCACCACGTCGTCGCGGCGGCTCTTGAGCACCTTCCCGAGCAGTTCCTCCGACTCGCCCGCCGCGTAGACGTCGGCGGTGTCGATGAAGTTGACGCCTGCGTCGAGAGCGGTGCCGACGATACGGTCGGTGTCTTCAAGGCCCAGGCCGCCGACCGCGTCGAACGGTGGAGTGTTGGCTCCGCCGAAGGTCATCGCTCCCAAGCAGATCCGGGAGACGAAGGTGCCGGTACGGCCGAGCTGTTCGTACTGCATGGTGTGCCCTTCCTAGGTACGTACACTTGCACGCTAGACCCGTCTAGGCGGACAATCCATGAGGGAGAGTCCAGGATTCATGCTGGATCATCCAAAGATTCGATGATGTGATCGTCTGGAGTGCTGCCGGTGGATCCCTTGTCCGATGTTCTCGCCCTGCTGGACGTGAAGGGCGCCCTGTCGGTGCGTCTGGAGGCGGGTGGCCACTGGGCCATGGACTTCACCGGCTACCGACACCTGAAGTTCGGCGCAGTCCTATCCGGTGACTGCTGGATCACGGTCGACGGAGTCGAGGAGCCGGTCCATCTCGACGCGGGCGACTGCTATCTACTCGCGAACGGACTGCCTTACCGGGTCGGCAGTGACCTGGAGACCGAACCCGTTGACGGTTCGCTCGTCTTCGCGGCGGCGGGCGGTGCCCCCATCGTCCGATATGGCGACGCAGACCCGATGACCGTCGTGATCGGCGTCAGCATCACCCTGGATGAACTCAATGCCGGCCTGCTTCTCGATTCTCTCCCTCCGCTCATCATCATCCGCGCTTCCTCCGACCCCGCGCACGTACTGCGTTCAGCGTTGCAACTACTCGCCCACGAGACCGCCGAATCGCGCCCTGGCGCCGCACTGATGACCGGTCACCTGGCCCACATCGTGTTCCTCCAGGCTCTCCGGGCGCACCTCGCCTCCCCCGGTGGGGACGCCCCGCCCTACGGTGGCTGGCTTGGCGCCCTCGCCGACCCGCAGATCGGCGCCGCCCTGGGCTTGATGCACGATGACGTCACCAGGCGGTGGACGGTCCGAGACCTTGCCACCGCCGTCAACATGTCCCGGTCGAGCTTCGCGGAGAGGTTCAAGGCTCTGGTGGGGGTCGCACCGGTGGACTATCTGCTGAAACGGCGTATGCAGACCGCCGGCCAGGCGCTGCGCAACGGGGACCGCACAGTGTCCGCGATCGCGGCGGACTGGGGCTATGACTCGGAGAGCGCGTTCAGCAACGCCTTCAAGCGCGTTATGGGGCGCGCACCCAGCCACTACCGGCGGGCAGAGGCGCTGGCTCGCTGAGAGCGGGAGGAGCGGGGCGGGAGGAGCGGGGGCGGGAGGAGAGCCTATGAGGGCGGTCCACCCGCCCCGGCGATGCGAACCGCGTACTCGCCGTAGAGATATGCGATCTGAGTGGCCGACAGCTCGTTGTCAGCGCGGAACCACTTGGGCACGGCCTCGCACATCTCGATAATGGCGAAGGCGGCGATCTTCGAGTTCTCGACCACGAACCGGCCCTCGTCATGGCCGCGGCCGAGCAGTTCCTCGACTCGGTGAAGATAGGTCTGACGCCGGGTCAGGATCTCCTTGAGGTCGTCGCTCTCCGCCCACATGAAGTCCCGGGTCGTGACAATCGCCTCTTGGGGGCATTGGGTGAAGTACCGCACTTGCGACTCGGCGACCCGACGCAGTTGATCGACGACATCGGTGGTGCTGGCGATGGCGTCTGCCTGAATGCTGAGAGCGGCGTCGAGGGTGCCGAGCACGATCTCGCGCAGTAGCTCGGCCTTGGAGCTGATGTGGCTGTAGACGCTCGTCGTTCCGATCCCGAGGGCGTCCGAGATGTCCCGGACCCCCGTCGTGCGGTAGCCCCGCTCGGCGAACAGGGCGAGTGCCGCGTCGCGCACGTCGGAACGCTGGTTCGTGGTGCGGCCGGAGGGCCGACGGGGCTTGGTGGGCATAGCAGCAGCCTAGCAGCCGTCGAGACTCTCCGGAACGACTGTTCGTACGGAGTACCTGCACGGCCATTGACAGCCGTTATATCGCTTCCTAAGTTTGTGGACGAACAGTCGTTCCGGACTGTGCACCACAACGGACGGAGAGAGCCGTGACCGACTACAAGAAGATCCTTTTCGCACGTGAGGGCGAGATCACGACGATCACCTTCAACCGCCCGGAAGCTCACAACGCACTGGACCGTCAGATGTCCGACGAACTGCAGGACGCGGTGCGCCGGGTGAAGAAGGACCGCGAGTGCCGGTTCCTGATCTTCCGGGGTGCGGGGGAGACCTTCTGCGCCGGCGACGACATCAAGGACTTCCTGACCTGGACGGACGACGACCCGTACTGGCAGGCCCGTCAGTACCAGGAGACCGCCCAGATGATCGAGGACCTGAATCCGATCACCATCGCTGCGGTTGACGGAGTCTGCACCGGTGGTGGCCTGGAGCTGACACTGACCTGTGACTTCGTCATCGCCACCGACCGTAGCCGGTGGGGCATGCCGGAGATCGACTGGGACATCACGCCCGGCTGGGGCGGCGTCACCCGCCTGGCCCGGTTCGCCGGCCGCCGCAAGGCCAAGGAGTGGAACCTGATCGGCCAGCTGTTCTCTGCCCAGGTCGCCGAGCAGCACGACATGATCAACAGGATCTGTGCGCCGGAGGAACTGAACGCCGAGGTCGACGCGCTGGTCGAGGTCATGTCCGCCAAGAACCCGATCACCATTCGCCGCTCGAAGTTCGCCCTCAACAAGGGCGCGGACCTGCCCCTGTCCGGAGCAATGGCCTTCGAGATCCCGATCGTTCCCTTCGCCAACAAGCCCGGACGATTCGCCACCGAGGGCATGGAGGACTTTGCTCAGCCGGAGACCCGTGCCGCCCGCCGTAAGCTCTCCAAGAACTTCTGGCAGGACTGACCGGTCCTTCGGGCTTCCGGTTTGGATGAAGGAGGAGCAATGGGGCTCAACCTGTCCGTCCTGCTCACCGAGTCGGCCAAGGCGTACCCCGACCGGCCGGCGTTGCGCGTCGGCCGATCGGTGATCACGTACCGCCGGCTGGATGAGGAGAGCGATCGTGCCGCGACCGTGCTGCGCGGTCTTGGTGTCGCACGAGGGCGCACCGTTGCCCTCATGCTGCCGAACGGTGTCGACTTCGTCGTCGCCTGCCTCGGAGTACTGAAGGCCGGGGGAACCGTCGTACCACTCAACACGCTGTTGCGTGCGGGAGAGTTGGAGTTCTGTCTCCACGACTCGGGGGCCCACGTGCTCATCGTGGGGGAGGACCTCGGCCACGAGGCGCTGCCGGTCGCGGCTGGACTGGGCGTGCCGCAGGTCCTTAAGGCGACCGGATTCCTGGACCGGGTCGCCGCCGCCCAGCCTGGCGGGCCCGTCGAGGACACCGACCCCGGGGACATCGCCGTACTGCTGTACACATCGGGTACCACCGGACGTCCGAAAGGTGCGCAGCTCACCCATTCCGGCATGGTGTGGACCGCTCACACCATCGCCACCCGAGTGTTGCGCATGACGCCGGACGACGTGGTTCTCGCGGCGCTGCCGTTCAGCCACATCTTCGGGCTCAACGCGGTACTCAACATGGCCCTGCTGTCGGGCGCCTGCGTACTGATCGAGCAGCGCTTCGACGCCGAGGCGACCCTGCCGCTCATGGCGGAGCACCGGGTGTCCGTCTTTCCCGGAGTGCCGGCCATGTCCGTCGGCCTGTTGGCCGCGTACCGGCGTCGGCCGGTGGAACTGCCGGAGTTGCGGGTCGCGCTGCTGGGCGGGCAGTCCGTGCCCACCGAAGTGCGACGAGCCTTCACCGACACCTTCGGCTGCCATACCATCGAGTCGTACGGAATCTCCGAGGCGTCATCGGCGGTCGCCGCGACACCCGCAGACCGCCCCGGCAAGCCGGCCTCGGTCGGACAGCCGATCTGGGGCACCGACGTCCTGATCGCCGACGACGACGGAAAGCCCTGCCCGACGGGCGAGCGGGGGGAGATCCTTGTCCGGGGCGTCGGGGTCATGACGGGCTACCACAACCTTCCCGAGGCGACCGCCGAGGCCCTGCGCGACGGCTGGTTCCACACCGGAGACATCGGGCTGCTGGACGCCGACGGTGACCTGTTCGTGGTGGACCGCAAGAAGGACATGATCATCCGCGGCGGGTACAACATTTACCCGCGCGAGGTCGAAGAAATCCTCTACCAGCACCCCGATGTGCTCGAAGCCGCCGTACTCGGCGTCCCCGACCCACTGCACGGCGAGGAGGTCGCGGCTGCCGTCCGGCTGCGGCCCGGAGCACGTACCACTGCGGACGAGCTGCGCGAATACACCCGCGATCGGCTGGCCGCCTACAAATACCCGCGCATCGTCGCGTTCGTCGACCGGCTGCCGACGAGTTCCACCGGCAAGTTGCTCAAGCGCGCGATCGACACCCACGAGTTGCGGCGTGTCGCGGATGAACAGAAAGGGCAGTAGCCAATGGCATGGGAATTTGCCACGGAGCCCGCCTTTCAGAAGAAGCTCGACTGGATGAGCGCCTTCGTACGCGAGAAGATCTGGCCACTCGAGACGATCGCCGAAGACCTGGACCAGCAGGCGCTGGATGATATCTACGGTCCACTGCAGCAGGAGGTGAAGGAGCAGCGGCTGTGGGCCTGCCATCTGCCGCCGGAGCTCGGCGGCCAAGGGTATGGCCAGGTCAAGCTCGGTCTGATCAATGAGATCCTCGGCAGCTCGCCGTACGCACCGCGGGCGTTCGGCTGTCAGGCTCCCGACTCCGGCAACAGCGAGATCCTGGCCCTGGCCGGCACTCCGGAGCAGAAGGAACGGTGGCTGCGTCCGCTGCTGGCCGGCGAGTTGAAGTCGGCGTTCAGTATGACGGAGCCCGACACCGCGGGTTCGGACCCCACACTCTTGCGTACGCGTGCCGTGCGAGACGGCGACGAGTATGTCATCGACGGGCACAAGTGGTTCACCTCCAACGGCTCGGTGGCGGATTTCCTCATCGTGATGGCGGTGACCGATCCGGACGAAGTCCCGCACCGGCGCGCCTCCATGTTCATCGTCCCGACAGACACGTCGGGCGTGCGGGTGCTGCGGGATGTGCCGACGATGGAGCACCCGCAGGAGGAGTTCGGGAAGGTCGGCGGTCACGCCGAGATCCGTTACGACGGCGTGCGGGTGCCCGCCGAGAACCCCCTCGGCGAGGAGGGCGACGGGTTCAGGATCGCCCAGCACCGCCTGGGACCGGGCAGGATTCACCACTGCATGCGCTGGCTCGGAGTGTCCCGACGGGCCTTCGACATGCTCTGCGAACGGGCCACCTACCGCTATGCGCAGGGTTCTGTGCTGGGCGACAAACAGACCGTGCAGAACTGGATCGCCGACTCGGCGGCACAGATGCACGCCGCGCGTCTCATGACCCTGCACGCGGCCTGGATCATGGACACACAGGGCGTCCAGGCGGCCGTCCAGGACATCTCCTTGATCAAGTTCTTTGGGGCCGGCGTGCTGCACGACGTCGTGGACCGGGCCCTTCAGATCCACGGCGCGCTCGGCTACTCGGCCGACCTTCCGTTGGAGGCCATGTACCGCGACGCCCGCGCGGCACGACTGTACGACGGCGCCGACGAAGTGCACCGGGGTTCGGTGGCGCGCAGGATCCTGCGCGACCACAAGCCGCCGGCTGACGAAGTGCCGACCGCGCACGTACCCACGCGCCGAGCCGCAGCAAGGACGCGGTACGCCGAGCTGATCCAGGCCTCGGCGGACCGCGGTCGTCTTTCGCTGAGGAGCGGACCATGACCGTCCGTCGTACAGCTCTGGTGACCGGGGCGAGCCGTGGCATCGGCCTGGCGGTGGCGCGTGCCTTCCTGGACCGGGGAATGCGTGTCTGTATCACCGCTCGCAATCAGGAGGCCCTCGACAAGGCCGCCGCAGGACTCGGCGCGCCCGACTCCGTCCTGGCGCTGGCGGGATCAAGTTCCGACCCCGAACACCGGGCCGTGGCGGTGGCTCGGACGATGGGCCGATTCGGTTCCGTGGACATCCTGGTCAACCACGCCGGGATCAACCCGACTTACGGCCCGCTGGTCGGCGCCGATCTGAACGTGGTCCAGAAGACCCTGGCGACAAACGTGGTCGCACCTCTCGGCTGGGTCCAAGAAGTCCACCGGGCATGGATGGGGGAGCACGGCGGAGCGGTCGTCAACATCGGTTCGATCGCGGGACTCCGGCCGCAACTGGGACTCGGCGCGTACGTGACTAGCAAGGCCGCTCTGCTGCACCTGACCCGCCAGCTTGCCTTCGAGCTCGGCCCGGACATCAGGGTCAACGCCGTCGTACCCGCACTGGTGCGTACGAAGTTCGCCGCAGCCCTCTATGACGGCAACGAACCCGCGCTCCTCGCGCACTATCCGCTGGGCCGGCTCGGCCGGGCGGAGGACGT
Organism: Streptomyces sp. GbtcB7; assembly: GCF_019091445.1. NCBI lineage: Bacteria > Bacillati > Actinomycetota > Actinomycetes > Kitasatosporales > Streptomycetaceae > Streptomyces > Streptomyces sp. GbtcB7. The sequence continues at coordinate 4,316 of NZ_JAGXJM010000079.1, read as the reverse complement.
CGCGAGCGCCGTGGCCTTCCTCGCTTCGGACGAAGCCCAATGGATCACCGGTGAGTCGCTCGTCGTCGACGGCGGCCTGCTGGTCAATGACTCAGTGAGTGAGGTGCCCGCATGAGTTCCGCGGCACTGGCCGCCGACGACATCGTGCAGTCCGCCGCGGAGGTCGGCGTGGGTGCCCGTGAACCCCTGGTGATTCTCGATGGTCTGACGGCGTATCTGGACGAGCACGATCTCGGCCGGGGGCCGGTCCAGGTGGAGCCGATCGGGGAGGGGCATTCGAACGTCACCATGGCGGTCCGGCGCGAGGGCGCTGACCTGGTCCTGCGGCGCCCGCCCAGGGGCCCGCTGCCGCCCAGTGCTCATGACATGGTGCGCGAGGCACGGGTCATCAGGGCACTCGGGCCGACCGGGGCACGGGTGCCGCATGTGGTGGCGATCTGTGATGACGCGGCCGTCATCGGTGCGCCGTTCTTTCTGTCGGAGCGCGTCGAAGGGCATGTGATCACGGGCACCGTGGCCGAGGTGTTCTCGGCCGATGAAGACCGTCGCCGTATCGCGGACGAACTCGTCGATGCGCTGGTGGAGGTGCACGCCGTCGACTGGAGCGCCGCCGGGCTCGACGGCCTCGGTCGGCCCAGCGGTTACCTGGAGCGGCAGTTGCGGCGGTTCAGCGGCCTCTGGGAGCACAGCCGTACGCGCGAATTCCCTCTCATCACCGAGGTCGCGGCATGGCTCGCGGCGAACCGGCCCGCCGACGGTGACACGACGGTCGTCCATGGTGACTACCGTCTGGGCAACGTCATGCTCGCGCCGGATGCCCCGGCCCGGCTGGTGGCGGTCTTCGACTGGGAGATGGCCCCCATCGGCGACCCGCTCGCCGACCTCGGCTACCTGTCCATGCTGTGGGTCGACGCCCAGGACCCGCCGCTCGGTCAGTTCGAGATCTACAACGTCACCAGGCAGGCCGGCTTTCCTTCCCGCGCGGACCTCATCAACGCCTACGCCGAACGGTCGGGACGTGATGTCTCAGGCATCCGCTGGTACCAGGTACTGGCGCTCTGGAAGGCCGCGATCTTCATGGAGGGTAACTACCGGAGGGCGGTCAGTGGGTCCAGCGACGACCCTTTCCTCAAGTCCTTCGGAGAGGGAGTGCTCGAACTGGGCGAGCGGGCCCAAGCGTTGATCAATGGAGCCTGACCATGCCTCGACGCCCCCGACCGGAACCGTGCGGGCAGTCGTCCGGCTCTGGGCCCCCACAGCCGCGAGATACATGGACTTCGGGGACCTGGCTTCCGACGAGGTGGCCACGCTGAGGGCGACGGGCCTGGGCGGGAACGTCACGGCGCGGGCGTCGTCCGCCCCGCACGGATGAGGCGGTGAACGGGTCCGCCCCGGCTGCGCAGGGTTCGCGGCGGGGCGGACCCGTTCCGTTTCCCCGGCCGTCGGGTCAGCCTGCGGCGATCTCCGCGAGGGCGTCGTTGTGCTTCGGCGCCCAGCCGAGCTTGTGGCGGGCGCGGTCGCCGGTGAGCTGCTGGTCGAGGAGAAGAGCTTCTGCGAGCGGACCGAGCCGCTCGCTCGCCTGCTCCGGCGTCAGATGGCGGAGTCGCCCGGGGCAGCCGGCCGCCTGGCTGGCGGCTTCGGCGATGTCCTTGAACGCCAGGTTCTGCCCGCCGACGCCCGCGTATTCGGTGGCGGCAGGGGCACTGAGCGCCAGTACGTACAGCTCAGCGAGGTCCTCGACGTGTACCAGGGCCCAACGGTTGGCGCCGTCACCGATGACCGGCACGGCGCCGTTGGTGTATCCCTGATCTACCAGTAGCATCTGGGGCAAACCACCCGAGCGACCATAGACGATGCCCGGCTTCACGATGACGGGACGGCCGCCGATCAGGGAACGGGTGAGCACGCGCTTCTCGTTCTCCAACCGCCATGCGCTGATCTGCGGCGGGCTGAGCTGCGCCTCCTCGTCTGCGACGCCATCGGTGTCGCCGTAGACCCAGACCCCTCCGGTGTGGACGTACGGTCCGCTGCCGACGCCGTCCTGCAGCGCCTCGGCTGCGTCGCGGTCGACGGCGGCGATGTCCTCGGTCCGACTCCGGGCGAGGTGGATCACGCCGTCGGCCCGGACAGCAGCTTCGCGCAGCCCGGTGGTGTCGGTGAGATCGCCGCGCACGGGAGTGGCACCGAGCGTGGACACGGTCCGGGCGGCGCTGTCACTGCGGACGAGCGCCTCCACTCGATGACCGTGTTGGAGCAGCGCCGGGATGGTGTGGCGGCCGATGTAGCCGGATCCACCCGTAATGAAGACTCTCAACTTAACCGCTTGTCCTGATAGTGATGGTTCGTAAAGGCTCAGCGACCGACCGGGACGATCTTGGCGCTCTGCTCCACGACCTCGCCGAGGAGCGGGACGACCTGTGCCTCATGTGGCTTCATGGACGAGAAGACCAGCTGGTCGATGCCCTGTTCGGCGAACCGCCCGGCGGTGTCCAGAGCCTGCTCGACGGAGGCGTCCGAAGGAAGCACGCTGATCGCAGTCTTCTCGATCTCTTCGTACGGGCGGCCCACGCGGGCGCAGTGTTCGCGCAGCACGTCCAGCTTGCGCGGGAGTTCCGGCGAGTCCATGAGGTTGCAGGCGTCGGCGTACTGGGCGACCAGTCGCAGCGTTTTCTTCTCTCCGCTGCCGCCGATCAGGATCGGCGGGTGCGGAGAGCGCAACGCCGCCGGCGAGTTCAGCGGCCGGGCGAGCCGGTAGTGCTCGCCCGTGAACGGGCTCTCGTCGCCGGACCACATCTGATGGGCGATCCGAAGGATCTCCTCCAGGCGTTCGAAGCGCTCCGCCAGGGGCGGGAACGGGATGCCCAGACCGGCGGCTTCCTCACCGTTCCAAGCCGCGCCGATGCCGAGCCAGGCACGGCCGCCGGACAGGACGTCGAGCGTGGTGACCGTCTTGACCAGGAGACCAGGGTGCCGGTAGACGCTGCCGGTCACCATGGTGCCGAGCGTGATGTGCTCGGTGAGCGCGGCGGCATACGCGAGGGCCGAGTACGCTTCCAGCATTGGCTCTTCGGCCGGGCCGACAGTCGCGATCTGGAAGACATGGTCCATGACCCAGAGACTGTGCAGACCTGCCTGGTCAGCGTCACGGGCGATCCGCCCGAAGACCGGGCCGATCCGGTCCGGTCCACCCGGGTAGGTGAAACTGGGAACTTGGAGACCGATGCGCATGGCGATCCTCATGGTCGGGGGATGGCTTTTCTCCGTGGAAGGTTAGGCTGTCAACAATGGCGTTTCCATGAGGCAGAGTCCGTATTTCATGCTGGATCGTCCGGCATGGATGCTGCCTGACGGGGAGTCGGCCTCCTTCGGGGGACGAAGCATCGGTATCACCGGAAGGCATTCCCGGTCGAGGCAGTGGTCAGCAGTCCGGCCGGCGGTTCGAAGCGGGGTCCGTAGCGCTCGGTGAGTTCACGGGCCCGCCCGATGAAGCCTGGCAGGCCACCGGGGTAGCCATGGATGTACTGGAGCACGCCACCGGTCCACGCGGGGAAGCCGATGCCGAGCAGCGAGCCCACATTGGCGTCCGGTTCCGAGCGCAGGACGCCCTCCTCGAAGCACCGGACCGTCTCCAGCGCTTCGGCGAAGAGCATCCGCTCCTTCATGTCCTCGAACGGGATCCCGGCGCCCTCACGGGTGAAGTGCCGGGACAGGCCGGTCCAGAGGCTGGTCCGTCGGCCGTCGGCGTAGTCGTAGAACCCGGTGCCCGCCGCCCGGCCCGTGCGGCCGAACTCGTCGATCAGACGGTCGATCACCGGCTCCGACGGGTGTGTCTCCCACGTCCCGCCGCCTTCGCGTACTGCCGCCTGGGCCCCGTCGCGGACCTTGCGGGGCAGAGTGAGGGTGAGTTCGTCCCACAACTGGAGAGGCGGGGTGGGATATCCGGCCTGGAGGCCGGCCTGCTCGATCGACGTGGGGGCGATGCCCTCGCCCACCATGGCGGCGGCTTCTTCGAGGAATCGCATGATCACCCGGCTCGTGAAGAACCCCCTGCTGTCATTGACCACGATCGGCGTCTTTTCGAGCTGCCGGGCGACGTCGAAGGCCTTGGCCAGCGTGGCATCGCTGGTCTTCTCGCCCACCACGATCTCCAGCAGTTGCATCCGCTCCGCCGGGGATAAGAAGTGCAGGCCGAGGAAGTCCTCGGGCTGCCGGACTCCTGCGGCGAGTTCGGAGATCGGCAGGGTCGAGGTGTTGGAGCCGAGCACCGCACCAGGTGCGACGACGTCCTCGATCTCGGCGAACACCGTCCTCTTCAG
>NZ_JAGXJM010000783.1:0-229 GCF_019091445.1 Streptomyces sp. GbtcB7 | reverse complement strand
GCCGCCACCGCCGGAATCACCCTGCTGCCCCTGGACACCGAGTCCGACAGCCCCGCCGAGTCCCCCTACCGCTCCGCGGGCTGGACCCGGCTCGGGGCGATACCCGACTCCGCGGCGACGCCTTCGGGCGAGCTGCGCCCGACGACGATCTTCTACAAGGGGGTGGGAGCGACGGCCCCCGGCGAGTGAAGAGCCGCCGCTCCCGGCCGCGGCTACAGCAGGGAGGTCA
>NZ_JAGXJM010000782.1:0-229 GCF_019091445.1 Streptomyces sp. GbtcB7 | reverse complement strand
GGCACCGAGCGCACCCGCGCCACACGGCCGCTCGCTGACCCGGGGGGCTTCCGCCCCCCTGCGCCCCCCTCGCCCCCCCCCCCCCCCCCCCCCCCCCCCCCCCCCCCCCCCCCCCCCCCCCCCCCCCCCCCACCCCCCCCCCCCCCCCCCCCCCCCCCCCCCCCCCCACCCCCCACCAAAAAAAAAACGCCCCGGGCCGTGGGGGGGGGGGTTGCCCCCCGGGGGGCGG
>NZ_JAGXJM010000781.1:0-229 GCF_019091445.1 Streptomyces sp. GbtcB7 | reverse complement strand
CCTTCGCTACGAAGGCCGGCAGATCCGCAGCGCGGGTGACGGACCGGGCGCGGTGCAGACCGCGCGCGAGTTTCGGCCCGACGCCGTTGTCCCCGACATGATGCTGCCGGACATGGACGGCCTCGCGGTCCTGGGGCGCCTGCGCCGCGATCTGCCCGACCTACCCGTCCTCTTCCTCACGGCCAAGGACGCCGTCGAGGACCGCATCGCGGGGCTTACGGCCGGCGGC
>NZ_JAGXJM010000780.1:0-229 GCF_019091445.1 Streptomyces sp. GbtcB7 | reverse complement strand
GCGGTGGGAGATGACCAGGCGCGCGGCGATCTGCTTGTAGCGCAGGCCCTTGGCGACCAGGCGCAACACCTCGGTCTCGCGGTCGGTGAGCTGCGGGGCCTTGGGCACGTCGGCGCCCGCGGCGGGGGCGGGCACGGAAGCCAGCCGGCGGTACTCGCCGAGGACCAGGCCCGCGAGGCCCGGCGTGAACACCGGGTCGCCGACGGCCGAACGGCGCACCGCGTCGATC
>NZ_JAGXJM010000779.1:0-229 GCF_019091445.1 Streptomyces sp. GbtcB7 | reverse complement strand
CCTGCGCAAGCGGGGCCCGGTCCTGGTCGCCCCCGCCGACATCGCGCCCCCGGCCGGTGTCGAGGTGCACAACCCCGACCACGTCCTCGCCACGCTCAACGGCAAGGGCAAGCTGGAGATGGAGCTGACCGTCGAGCGCGGTCGCGGCTACGACTCCGCCGTTCAGAACAAGCAGGTCGGTCAGGAGATCGGGCGCATCCCGGCCGACTCGATCTACTCGCCGGGGCTG
>NZ_JAGXJM010000778.1:0-229 GCF_019091445.1 Streptomyces sp. GbtcB7 | reverse complement strand
GCGGAACGGCGAGGAGGGGGAGGCGTACAGCGGATAGACCCTGTCCGGCTTGTAGACCAGGTTCAGCAGGCGCGGGACGGTGAACAGCACGGCCAGGCCGAAGACGACGAAGCCGAAGAACAGCACGAAGGACAGAACCAGCGCGACGCCGTAGAGACCCGGTGAGGTGAACCCCACCGACCCCGGGCCCAGCCGGCCGTGCAGCGCCGGAATCAGATCGATCAGCATG
>NZ_JAGXJM010000777.1:0-230 GCF_019091445.1 Streptomyces sp. GbtcB7 | reverse complement strand
GGGAATTTCTCAAGAGATTGCAACAGCATTTTCTAACTTTTAAACTCTCTGTGCTTATGTCTCTTACCCAGGGATAAGAGGGGTATTTATAGGCTTCAAGTGGATTCAAACTTGGAGCCTAAAAACATCTCATCGCGGGTTTCCTGGGTACTGGCAGTACCACTGCCTGTGCTGGGCGGTACCACCGCCAGTGTCAATCTGACACTGACACTGCACTAGGGGGGACCACC
>NZ_JAGXJM010000776.1:0-230 GCF_019091445.1 Streptomyces sp. GbtcB7 | reverse complement strand
AGGACGGTTTGGCGCTTGGGGGGCTTCTCGCCCAGGTCGATACCGGCCACGCCGTTGCGCGGGCGCAGTTCGAAGACGTCGTCCTTGCCGAGGGTCTCGCCGGGGATGGGGGGGGGGCCCTGGCTCGGGAAGAGATAGCGGGGGGGGAGTTCCAGGGGGGTGGTTTTTCGGGCGCCGTTCGGGCCGGGGATGCCCTGGGCCTCCCCCTCCTGGCCGGCCCGGGGGCCCTG
>NZ_JAGXJM010000775.1:0-230 GCF_019091445.1 Streptomyces sp. GbtcB7 | reverse complement strand
TAGGGGCGGAAACGCAAGGACAAAGCAAGACAGGCAGACCGAAAGGAAGCGCCCGGAGGGAAGGCCCAGAAGGTGAGTACAAAGGAAGCGTCCGTTCCCTGAGGACTCAACAGCGTGCCCAAAAACAACGCCAGATATGTTGATACCCCCACTCCGGCCGGTCGGCTGGGGGGAGGTTTCCTTGAAAAAGTCCTGCGCGGCATGGGCTCGGTAGGCGCACAGCGAGGACG
>NZ_JAGXJM010000774.1:0-230 GCF_019091445.1 Streptomyces sp. GbtcB7 | reverse complement strand
CAGTACCTCGACGTCGTTCCCGGAGAGCCAGCCCGGCTCGTACTTGGGGCTGTGGTGGCGGGTGCTAGACCAGGAGTAGTAGCGGAACCACGACTGGACGAGCCCGTTCCAGTGGGCGTACCCCGGGGCCACGGTCACCCGGGCGGACTTACCGTCCGGCTTGTTGGCCCAGATAAAGAGGGCAGCGCTGGTCTGCCGCTTGCCGCCGACCTTCCGGTCGCACCCCCCGG
>NZ_JAGXJM010000078.1:0-16840 GCF_019091445.1 Streptomyces sp. GbtcB7 | reverse complement strand
ATACCGAAGCTGCATGATCCGGACGCTAACACCCACCACCGACAACCCGACCCGATCAGCCGAACCCAGCCTCGCCGAATCGCTTCTGAACTGCTGTCATACGGGCAACACCGGCCCGGACGAAGCACTCCCCGGCTCCGCCCGGCAGCCCTGCGAGCGCTCCGCGCCCACCCCACCCGGCACCACGACACTCCGCGTCGCAGCCACAGGATGCGCTTCACCCCCAGGCTGAACCCTGGAGCACTGCGCAAAGAGTCCGGTAGCAGACGCAGCAGGCCACCCCGGGCGGGTCGCTGACGGCCCGTCGGGCCAGGACCCGGTGCTCGGAGCCGTTCTCCCGGACCGGGCCGATCGCGGCCCGGGCCCCGGTTACGCGGGGAGTGCCGAGGGGTGTCCGCCCACCGGGCGGGGCAGCGGGAAGCTGCGCAGTGCCGCGCGGCTCCAGGGGAAGCCGTAGCCGAGGTGCAGGACCGGGTCCTGGGCCTCGTCGGCGGGGACGGCGACGGCGACCAGCACGTCGGGCACCGGCTCCAGTTCGACGAACCGCCATGGGCGGGCCGTGTCGTCGGCCGGCGGGGTGAAGGCGCGTACGCCGCGTTCGTCGTCCAGCGTGAAGGCGAACGCGTCGAAGGGCAGCCCGAGACCAAGGCCGCGGGCCTTGGAGTAGGCCTCCTTGAGGGTCCACACGCGCAGCGCGCGCCGGTCGCGGGCCGGCCCGTCGGCGGCGCGCGCGACCCATTCCCGCTCCGGGGCGGCGAAGGTGCGCACGATGGTGGTGATGGCCCGCTCGTCCCGGTCCTCCAGCCGTTCCACGTCCACGCCGATACGGTGCCGGCGCACGATGCCCAGCAGGCTGTAGCCGCCCGCGTGGGAGAGGTTGAAGTCCAGCTGGGACCCGCCGCGCGGCCCTCCCGCGGCGGCGGGCCGCAAGAAGGGCCGTCCCCGCGCGGAACGCCAGATGACCAGCTCCGCCTCGGCCAGGCCCGCCTCCAGCGCCAGCGCGCGCCGCACCAGGGTGTGGGCCAGAAGGTACTGGCGCCGGTCGCGTTCGAACAGGAAGCGGCTCGCGGTCTTCTGCTCCTGCGCGTCCAGCCAGTGCGTGGCGAGCAGGCCGGCGACCTCCGGCGGCAGGCCGTCGTTGGGACACAGCCACAGCTTGACCGGCTCCCCGCCCCCCGCACCAGAAGCGGGGACGGGCCCGGGTTCGGGGGCGGGGATGAGGGTGGGGGCGGGGGTGGTCGGGGGTGCGGGGCGGGTGGTCACTGCGGTGCTCCGTCCGTGCCGGGGCCGGGCTCCAGCGGGCGGGGCCGCAGCACGGTGGCGGGCAGCTCGACGGCGGCCGGGCCGGGATGCGCGGGCAGTACGGCGCAGACGTCGACCCCGGCCAGCCACAGCCGCGTCAGCTGCTCCAGGCGGCCGCCCTGCCACAGAGCGGCCACATAGGCGCGGGTCTCCTCGAGTCCCTCGATCAGCGGCGGGCCTGCGGCGGTGCGCAGGTCGGCGCTGCGCACACCCGCCGGGCCCCTGCCCGGGCCGGGGTGCGCGGCGAAGCCGGCCAGCGCGTCGGCCAGTTCGGCGACCGTGCGGACGGTCACCGCCAGACGGCAGCGCAACACCGCCCGCCCCAGGCGCAGTTCGTGCGCGACCGCGGCGAGATCCGGGCCCGCCGGGCCGCCGTCCCGTCCACCGCCACCGCCGCCGCCGCCGTCGGACAGGCGGGCCGCGAGCCGGCCGGCGGTGGCTGCCAGGTGCGCGGGCGTCGCGGCGGACAGCAGCACCAGTTCCGCGGGACGCGTGCCCGGCGGCGGGCCCGTGCGGGCCGGGACGCGGGGGACGGCAGGCGCCTCCTCCACGACCAGCACCACACCCACACCCACACCCTCCACATCGTCCGCGCCGTCCGTGTCCTCCACGCCGTCCGCGCCGTCTGCCGCGTCCCCTGCGTCTGCGGGGCCTACGGCGTCTACGGCGTCCGTGGGGCCTGCGGCGTCTACGGCGTCCGTGGGGGCTGCGGGGGCTGCGGGTCCGGGCACGCTGACCAGCGCCCTGCGGGGCAGCACGGTGCCGTCGTCGCGGCGGGCCGGCTCCCAGGCGGCGGGCGCGGGGCGGTCCGGGCCGGCCAGCAGCACGGCGTGGCGCAGCTGCCCCACGGCGCGGACCAGGGCCGCCGCCCCGGTCACCGCCCCGGCATCTCCCACCAGCGCCGCCACCGTCCGGGAACTCTCCTCCAGAGCGACCCCCACAGCCTCCAGGCCGGCGTCCGGCGCCTCCAACTGCGGGCCGGGGTCCGGGCCTTGCGGGCCGGCGTCCGGGTGCTGCGGGCCCGTGCCCGGGGGCCGCAGGCCGGCCGCGGCCAGCGCCCGGCCGACCAGCCGGCCGTGCTGCGGGCCCAGGGCGGCGCGGCCCGGGTGGCCGACCGCGCTGGAGCGGATCACGGCGTGCACGCGGTCGCCGTCGGCACGGGCCGCGGCCAGCGGCTTGAGCAGCACGGCCGCCACCCCCTCACCGGCGCCGGGCCGCTGGCACGCCGGATGCAGGCGCAGCTCGACCGCGCCGACCAGCGCCGCGGCGCACTCGCCCGCACGCAGCCCGCCGAGCGCGAGGTGCAGCGCGGTCAGGAAGGAGGAGTCACCGCTGTCCACGCTCAGGCTGGGCCCGCGCAGGTCGAGCAGCCGCGACAGCCGCGCGGCCGGCCCGGGCCGGGAAGCCGGAGGGGCGGTGTGCCGGTGCCCGGTGCCCGGCAGCGCACCGCCGGCCGGGCCGAGAGCGGCATACACCCCCACGCTGCGCGCCGTGCCGTCGGAGGCGGTGAGCCGTTCCAGACGCGCTCCGGCGTATCCGGCGCTCTCCAGCGTCTGCCACGCGCTCTGCGCCAGCAGCCGCTCCCGCAGGTCCAGCCCCGCCGCCTCCCGGGCACCGAGCCCGAACAGGTCCGGGTCGAACTCCTCCACACCGTCCAGGAAATGCCCCCGCCAGCCCGCACACGCCGACCGCCGCCCGCCCGGGAGCGCGGCCTCGGCGATCCGCCCCTGCAGCCCGTTGCGCCAGAACGCCTCCAGATCCCCCGCCTGCGGGAAACGGCCCTGGATCCCCACGACCGCACACGGCATGCCCGCACCGGCCCCCGTCGCGGCCCCGGCCCCGTCGCCGGCATCGGCACCGGGAACAGGGCCGGGAACAGGGCCGGGGGCGGGCAGCGGCGCACGGTCCGCCGCCGCCGGCAGGGCCGTCACCGGCAGGGCCACGACCGGCGGGGCCACGGCCGGCGAAATGCCGGCCAGCAGGGCCACGGCGTGCTCACGCCGCAGGGTGCCGCCCTTGAACCGCGTCAGGATCTCCCGGGTGTCCATCACGTGCGCCCTTCGTCTCGGACGGTCCGTCAGGCGGAGCGGGCCGCCAGCAGGGCGGCCGCCTCGTCGATGCTGAGCACCTCGTCACGTACCGCGTCGAGCAGCGCGTCCAGATCGACCCCCGCCGCCGGCGCGACGGGGGCGCCGCCCGGCACCGGGCCCGCCGGGGACGGCCCCGGCTGCCCGGCCGGGACGGCAAAAGCCGCGCCACGGCGGCCCGACGCGGGCGTGCGGTGCGCGCGGTGCGCCGCCCGCGCGCTGACGTACGCCGCCATGGCCCCGAGGTCGGGCTGGTCGTAGAGCAGGTCGGCCTGCTCGCTGAGGCCGTAGGCGCGGTTGATGCCGGCCAGGAACTCCGCGGCCAGGATCGAGTCCAGCCCCAGTGCCGCGAACGGCGCGCTCACGTCGATCTCCCCCGGCCCGCAGTGCAGGATCCCGGCGAGCTGCTCCCGCAGCGTGTCCGTGACCGCCTCCACAGCCACATCAGCCACATCAACATCCACGGCCGCGGCCACATCCACGTCCGCCTCCGTGTCCGTGGGTGTGGGTGTGTCTGTGGGGGTGGCGGGGCGGGGGGTGCCGAGTTCGGCCGCGACGTGCCGGGCCAGTGCCTGGGGCGTCGGGTGCTCATACAGTGCGGTGGCCGCGATCCGGGTGCCGTAGCGGGCGTTGAGCGCCGCGACGAACTCGACCGACAGCATCGAGTCCAGGCCCAGCAGCCGGAAGGGCTCCTGCGCGTCGAGCGTCTGCGGCTCGATACGCATCATGCCCGCCAGCACCGCGGTGAGCTCGGCGAGCACATCGGCCACGGGCGTCGGCGAGACCGCGGGCGGCTGAGGGACGGATGTCATGGTGGGCGTCTCCAAGGGTCGTATCCCAGGTGGCCGTTGTGGCATTGTGCGCGCCGCCGGCACCCCGCCACATCCCCGGCCGTGGTGATCCCCGCCGGCGGTGACTGGCTCCCGGGAACCAGCCGCCGCCGCGGCCCTCCGCCCAAAGGATGAGCCACCCTGCCGTACCGCCCTGCGAAAGCTGCCGTGCCGGCCCGCGCGGGTCCGCGCCGTGTCAGCGGACCCGCGCGGGTGCGGGCGGGCCCGCGCCGTCGGCGGGAGCGGGCGCCGGTGCCGCCTCCGGCGCCGCGGTCTGGATCGAGTGCTGCAGCCGCCGCAGCCGCGGCGAGGGCTCCAGGCCCAGGTCCGCATCGAGGGTGGCGCGCAGCTGGTGGTAGACGCTGAGCGACTCGCTGCGCCGCCCCGAGCGGTGCAGGGCCAGCATGAACTGCGCGTGCAGATTCTCGTGGGTGCGGTAACGGCTGGTCAGCACGGTCAGTTCGGGCAGCAGTTCGCGGTGGCGGCCCAGCCGCAGATCGGCCTCGATGCGCTGGTCCAGCGCGCACAGCCGGCTCTCCTCCAGCCGCCGGGCCTCCATCGCCAGCTGCGCCCCGGCCTGGACGTCGGCGAACGCGGTCCCGGTCCACAGTGCCAGCGCCCGGCCCAGGGTGCGGGCCGCCTCGGCGAAGGCGCCCTGGTCCATGGCCCGGTAGCCCTCCCCCGCGAGCCGCTCGAAGGCGCGCACATCACTGCTGCCGCCGCCGGAGGCGAGCAGATAGCCGCCCGGCAGGGTCATCAGGACGTCCTTGGCGGCGGCCCGGTCGTCCCCCAGCGCCTGCGCGATGAGCTCGCGCAGCTGCAGCACGTACGTCTGCAGCGTGGTGCGGGCGCTGCGCGGCGGGGCCGCGCCCCACAGCTCCTCGGTGAGGGCCGCGACCGGCACCACCTGGTCGGCGTGGAGCGCCAGCAGAGCCAGGACCTGCCGCGGTTTCGGCGCGGTCGGGGTGATGGACACCCCGTTCTCCCGCACCGCCAGTGCGCCCAGTACGTCGATGTCCACGCCGTCTCCCCTGGTCGGTGTGCCGTGCCGCACCCACGATTACAAAACAGCACGTCCGGTCTGTCAATACTAGACCGTTCATGCTGTTTCTGTCGGGTGACGGACCGGCAGCAGACCGGCGGCGGACGGGCAACAGGCCGCCGGGGTGCCGGAATTCCCCGGTCCGCACCCTCCGGGGAGAGGCCGGGCCCCGGCTCCGCCCGCCGCGGCCGGCGGCCCGCAAAGCAGACCGCCGGGTCTGCTCCCGGCACGGGAAGGGGCGGAAAGGGGAAGTCCGGGACGGGGAGGAGCGGGGCGGTGCGGGGCGGTGCGGGGGCGGGGGTTACTGCGGGGGGTTGCCGTGTTTGCGGGAGGGCAGGTCGGCGTGTTTGGCGTGCAGCATGGCCAGGGAGCGGATGAGGACCTCGCGGGTGGCGGCGGGGTCGATGACGTCGTCGACCAGGCCGCGTTCGGCGGCGTAGTAGGGGTGCATGAGTTCGGCCCTGTACTCCTTGACCATGCGGGCGCGCATGGCCTCGGGGTCGGCGGCCTGGGCGATCTGCCGGCGGAAGATGACGCCTGCCGCGCCTTCCGCGCCCATCACGGCGATCTCGTTGGTGGGCCAGGCGTAGGTGAGGTCGGCGCCGATGGACTGGGAGTCCATGACGATGTAGGCGCCGCCGTAGGCCTTGCGCAGGATGAGCGAGATCCGCGGCACGGTCGCGTTGCAGTACGCGTACAGCAGCTTGGCGCCGTGCCGGATGATCCCGCCGTGCTCCTGGTCAACCCCGGGCAGGAACCCGGGAACGTCCAGCAGGGTGACGATCGGGATGTTGAAGGCGTCGCACATCTGCACGAACCGGGCGGCCTTCTCGGACGCCTCGATGTCCAGCACGCCGGCCAGGGTCTGCGGCTGGTTGGCGACGATGCCCACCACCTGGCCGTCCAGACGGGCCAGCGCGCAGATGATGTTGCGGGCCCAGCGCTCGTGGACCTCCAGGAAGTCGCCGTCGTCGACGATCTCCTCGATGACCTTCGCCATGTCGTAGGGGCGGTTGCCGTCCGCGGGGACCAGGTCCAGGAGGGTCTCGCCGCGCCGTCCGGGCGGGTCGTGGGGGGTGGTGTGCGGGGGGTTCTCGCGGTTGTTCTGCGGGAGCATCGACAGGAGGTAGCGCACCTCCGCGAGGCAGGTCTCCTCGTCGTCGTAGGCGAAGTGCGCCACGCCGGAGGTCTCCGCGTGGACGTCGGCGCCGCCGAGCCCGTTCTGGGTGATCTCCTCGCCGGTGACCGTCTTGACGACGTCGGGGCCGGTGATGAACATCTGCGAGGTCTCGCGGACCATGAACACGAAGTCCGTCAGCGCGGGGCTGTAGGCGGCGCCGCCCGCGCACGGGCCGAGCATCACCGAGATCTGCGGGATGACGCCGGAGGCCTTCGTGTTGCGCTGGAAGATGCCGCCGTAGCCGGCGAGCGCGGAGACACCCTCCTGGATCCGGGCGCCCGCGCCGTCGTTGAGGGAGACCAGCGGCGCACCGGCCGCGATGGCCATGTCCATGATCTTGTGGATCTTCGTGGCGTGCGCCTCGCCCAGCGCGCCGCCGAAGATACGGAAGTCGTGCGCGTAGACGAAGACCGTACGGCCCTCCACCGTGCCCCAGCCGGTGACGACACCGTCGGTGTAGGGCTTCTTGGCCTCCAGGCCGAACCCGGTCGCCCGGTGCCTGCGCAGTTGCTCGACCTCCTGGAAGCTGCCTTCGTCCAGCAGCAGGGCGATGCGTTCCCGGGCGGTCAGCTTGCCCTTGGCGTGCTGCGCGGCGGTCGCCTTCTCCCCCGGGCCCAGCCGGGCCGCCTCGCGGATCGCGTGCAGTTCGGCCACGTGTCCGCGGATGCCGGCCGGCTCCGGCCCGGCCGGGGCGGGGCCCGCGGCAGGGGCCGGGCCCTGGGCGAGTACGGGGGCGGGGGCGGTGGTCATTGCCATGTCAGGTCCCTTTCTGGGGCGGGGAGTTCCGCATCACGGCCGGCCGCGCCGGACCCCGGCGGGGGGCGGGGGGCGGTGTCACTGCCAGCTGCGCGGGGCCCGGTGGGTGCGGGGCCGCCACCAGCGGGAGCCGTTGACCGGCCTGCCCCGGCGGGGGAACACGCCGCCCGCGCGCAGCGCGAGCAGCACCACGGTCAGTGCGGCCAGTTCCTCGTCGCTGGCCTGCCCGCGCTCCACGCGCAGGACGGGCTCGTGGTGCTCCGGCGTGCCCATACCCCCTCCTTCGGTCGTGGGGACACCGTCGGCCACCCGGCTCAAGAACCGCTCTCACTGCGCTCGAAGAGCACCGCACACGGCGGCGGACCGGCGCGGCGCGGGGGCGTGTGCGGGGCGGGGGCGTGTGCGGGGCGGGGGGAAACGCTTCGGCCAGCCGCCGCCCGTGCGGGCGGGCGGGTGGAGGGGCGGCGGGGGCCGGGGGCGGCGCGGGCGGCGCGCGGTGCGGCGCGTATGCGGCGGGGGCGGGGACATGGTGTCTTGACTGCGCCGGTGGCGGTGATTACGGATCCGGGCGGCCCCGCGCCGGCGCGCGGGAAAAGGGGACGACGGTAGCCGTGTGGAGTGCGGCGACAGCGGAATCAGGAGTTCTCCTCGAGCGGCCGTACGCACGTTCTCCAGCGCGCCGAACGCCGTACGCGGCACCGGACTTGGAAGTCCGCTCGAGAACGGATCCAGGAAAACGCTGGACGGGGACGGCCGCGGCTAGCGTGAGCGGCGGCGCGGATTTCCGGCCAACAAAGTGGAACGGGACAAGGAGCTCGACGACATACGGAATGCGGAATACGGAGGAGACCGTGAGGATTCAGGTTCTGGGTCCGTTGAGTGCCGAGGTCAACGGGGGATCCATCGTTCCGAGCGCGGGCAAGCCGCGGCAGATCCTGTCGCTGCTGGCGTTGTATCCCGGGCGGGTGATGCCCGTCCCGACCCTCATGGAGGAGATCTGGGCGACACAGCCGCCGCAGAGCGCGCTGACCACGCTGCAGACCTACATCCTGCAGCTGCGCCGGCGGCTGGGCACCGCGATGGGGCCCGGTGCGCCGGGCGGCGCCAAGGAGGTGCTGGCCACCCGGCACGGCGGCTATCTGCTGCAGATCCCGCCCGACTGCGTCGACGTGCACCAGTACGACCGGCTGACGAGGGAGGGACAGGCCGCCTTCGAGAGCGGCGACGACGAGGTCTCCGCCGCCCGTTTCAAGGCGGCCCTGGGCCTGTGGCAGGGCCCCGCCCTGGTCGACGTACGGCTGGGGCCGGTCCTGGAGATCGAGGTGGTGCGGCTGGAGGAGAGCCGGCTGGTCACCGTGGAACGGCGCATCGACGCCGACCTGCGGCTGGGCCGGCACGCCGAACTCATCGCCGAGCTCATCGAACTGACCGCCCGTCACCCCCAGCACGAGGGACTGCACTCCCAGGCCATGGTGGCGCTCTACCGCTCCGGCCGGCAGGCCTCCGCGCTGGAGGTCTACCGCCGGCTGCGGGTACGGCTGATCGAGGACCTGGGCGTGGAACCCTCCCCCCAGCTGCAACGCCTCCACCAGGCCGTCCTGACCGTCGACCCCCAGCTGGACGTCCTCGCAGGCCCGCGCCACAGCTCCACCTACGACCTGTTCACGGCCTGACAAACCCGCCCCCGCCGCGAGTCGCGGCGGGGGCGGGCAGCGGCGGGCAACGGGCAGCGGCGGGAGGGATGCTGCGGGCCGGCGGCGGACGGGCACAACTTGCGGGCACAGCGGGGACGGGGACGGGCGGCGGGCGGCGGGCGGCGGGCGGCGGAATGGACGGCGGGTGTCGGGGATGCGCGCAGTCCGGGCGGGGTCCGCACGGGCCGCCCGGCGGCCTGTCCGCCGCCGTGGCCGCGGGCCCTTCGGGTACCTGATGCGTTCCTCCCCGGTGAATCCCGGGCGGCCGTCGTGGCCGGCCCCCTCCCCCTCCCCGTCCCCCGCCCGGCCCCGCCCCGCCCGGTGGGGGGGGGGGCGGCAGGTGGCGGCCGGGGGCCCCCCCGGCGCGGCCACCGGCGCGCCCCCCGGGCCCGACCGGGCCCGGCCCGGCCCGGCCCGGTGAGGGTGAGGCCGGCAGCCGGCAGCCGGTGCCGCCCGCGCCGATGCGGCACATCGGGCCGTCGGGCCGCGGCTGCCGGCCACCGATCGCCGCGGTATCCGGGGTGATCGCACAGCTGGAGGCACGCAAGGCACCGGATGGTCCCAAAACTCGTGGACGCCCGTTCCGCGGCGCCGGGTTCACCGCCTGGCTCGGATGCTCCCGCAGCCCGTCCGGATGCCCGTGCAGCCGTGCCGGTGGCCGCCGGCGGTATGCGCTGCACGCACCTCGGCCACCGCGGCCGATGACGGCCGGATGCGCTTCATGGGCCCTCTCCGCCGGAACGTGTGCCCTCTCGCACGCGAGCAGCGGAGGAAACCCCCGATGAGCTGAACGCCGTGGTGAGAGAGACCGGGTCTCAGCCCCGCGGGCGGCCAGGCTCCCGGTATCGGCCGCAAGGCGGCGCTCTGCGCGCCGGCCGGGCGCCTGGCCGGCGTACGGGTGAGCGGGGAACTCCTCGCGCACGGCGCCTGCCGGACGGGCGAGGTAGCGGCAGGAGCCCGCCGGGAAGGGGAAAGCGTCACCACCGGCCTGACGGATGCGCAACGGCGAGCGGACGTATGCCCGGCTCCGGCGGGACCGGTTTCTGGCGCGGGGCGGGACGGGTTCAGGGGGGCGGGGTGAGGACGGAGCGCACCCCGCGGGCGAGGGCGGACGCGCTGGCGGCGGCGTCGCCGATGCCGGTCATGACCACGGCCGCAACAGTGCCGGGAGCATGCGGCGTGCGCTGGGCGAGTTCGTAGGCCGCCCTCCCCCCGGGCCCGCACCCGCACAGCACCAGGCGCCGGCCCGGCCCGGATGCCTGGTGCAGCGCGGCCGGCAGCACGCCCGGCGCGCCGTCACCGTGCACGGCCACGATTTCCTCCGGGCCGCGGTGGCCGCGGACGAACAGGTCGTAGCTGCCCGCCGGCACACCTGGGGCGGTGACCAGGCAGATCACGTCCGCGTGCGGATGCCCGGGCCGCAGCACGGTCAGAGCGGGGTGCGGCGCGGGCGGCACCGGCCGGGCCATGCGCGGTATCGCGGCCCGGGCCAGCAGGTCCAGCAGCTGTCCGGCACTGGCCTGGGCCTGCCGGAACTCGGGCAGCGCGCGCAGCAGGCGTACGCACTGGGAGTGCAGGGCGGCGGCGTCCTCGTCCGCGAGCTGCGCCCGGTCGTGGAACAGGCCCAGGACCAGGCCGCCGGCGGTGTCGTGCCGGGCGGCGAGGGTCAGGGGGCCGCCGGTGGCGCCGGCCGCGCTGCGGGGGGTGTCCGCGTGGACGCCCTGGGCGGCGAGTTCGCTGCGCAGGACCTTCGGCAGCACAAGCGGGCCGTCGAAACGCACCAGAGTGCTGCCGGCACCGCAGAGCGGACCCACACCCGCGGCAGGACCCGCAACAGCACCGGGGCCGGGACCGGCAGCGGGACCGGCGGCGGGACCGGGGGCGGGGCCGGGGGCGGCGGGCGGGCGGGGGGCCCACGCACGGACCGTCTCGGTGCTGGCCCACGGGTAGGCGGCCAGGTCCAGCAGCGTGTCGCGGACCTGGTGCAGCAGGCCCGCCAGCGGGGCGGCCGGATCGACGGTCACGGTCATCGGCAGCGGGCTGTCCAGCAGGCCGGGAATGCCCGCGGCACCCGGCAGGGCGATGTCCCGGCCCGACAGCTGCACCCCGAAACTCACCGGCAGCGGCCCCGGAACGCCCGCCGCCCGGTACAGCAGCAGCGCCCACACCAGGTGCAGCGCGCTGGACTCGGCGGCGCCGCGCAGCGCGGCCCAGGAACGCAGTCGGAAGGTCTCCGGCGCCCGCAGCCGGGTGTGCAGCAGACCGGGCCCGCTCTGCCCGGTGGCGCCGCCCGGCCGCCCCGGGCGGGTGGCGGCCCGCGGCGGCGGTACCGCGCGGGCCCAGAACTGCCGCGCGGCCGTGGTGTCCTGGCTGGCCAGCCAGCGGGCATGGTCGCGCAGATCGGGACGGCGTTCCCCGCCCGGCAGGACGCCGCCGCCGGCGTAGGCGCGGTAGAACTCCCGCAGGAGCAGGTGCACACCCCGCTCGTCGAGGAGGGCCGGGTGATAGGTCAGCAGCACCCGCGGCGGCGCCGCGCCCGCACCCCCGCCGGGCTCCGCCGCCAGCAGGGTCAGGCGCAGCAGCCCCGGCCGGTGCAGCGCGAACCCCCGCGCCCGGTCCCGCCGCAGCAGCTGGGGCCAGGTGACGGCGGCCGGGGAACACACGGCGATGTCCGCCTCGGCCCGGGCGTGCAGCACCAGCCGCGGCGCGGCGACCCAGTCGAAACAGGCCCGCAGCACACACTCCCGGTCGACGACGGACTGCCACGCCGCGGCGAACCGCGCCACGTCGAGAGGCCCGGACCAGTCCCAGTACAACTGCTCGACCCCACCACCGTCGCTGCCGTCGCTGCCGTCACTGCTGCCGCTGTTGTCACCGGCGCCGGCGGGGGCGGGGGTGAGGGCGGCGCGCAGCAGGGTCTGCTGGTGTCCGGTGACCGGGAGGATCTCCCCGCCCGGCGGGGGCGGCGCCAGCAGGTCGGCCAGCAGGTCCGCGGGCAGCGCGGCGAACCCGCCCGCGGCGGGCGGGGTCAGGCGCAGCGTGTGGTGACCGGGCCGGTGACTGTCCAGCGCGACACCGAAGGCACGGTGGCGCTGCGCGAGCCGGGCGGCGACCGTCTCGGCGTCCGCCGGGCCCAGCGGTCCGCGCAGTTCCAGGACCAGCGGACCGCCCGGCGCCGGCGCCACCGGCTCATGGACCACGGCAAGAACAGCCCCCTGCGGCACGTCCTGGCTGCTCATCCGCCCTCCCAGGCCCCAGAACCCGCCCCCGCGGCACGGCGGACCGGCCCCCCGCACCCCTTACCCGACCAGCAGGACCAGCACTGCCGGCACGGCCGGCAGGACCGGCAGGGGTGCGGGGAGGACAGGCACGGCGGGCACGGCGGGCACGGCCACTGCGGGTGCGGGTGCGGCAGCCGCGGGTGCGGGCGGGACGGCATCGGGCGGGGTGACGGCGGACGGGCCGGCCGGGCGGTGGGCGCGGGCCGCGGCGCCCGGCCCGCGACGGGCCGGGCGGCGGCGAAAGCTGCCGCCGGGACGTCCCGCGGCGGCGCCCCGCGCGAAGACAGGCCGGGCAGGGACAGGCCGCACGGGGGCGGGCCGGGCGGGGGCGGGCCGGGCCGGGTGCGGTGGGATGGCTGCACGGTGGTTCACGACGCCCGCCTCTCGTCATGTCGGCTGTGCGCCGGAGCTGCCCGGCAGCTGCCAGCCTAACGTCGCCGCAGGTGGGAGGCCTGTTTCCTCGAGCGGGTATGGAGCGGGCCGCGAAGCGGTCTCGATTTCCCGCGGCGGACGGCGGGCGCTGCTGACCAGATACCGGCCGTGGACAAGATGGGTGGCCAGAATCCACCGCGCCGCGCCGTCCGGCTCGCCGGCCAGGACCGTACGGCCCTGTTCGTCGCGGCGGAACCCGACCGCCGAGAAACGGCGCCGCATGCCGTGCCCGAGCGCCTTGGTGTAGGCCTCCTTGAGGGTCCACAGGTGCAGCAGCCGCAGCGCCCGCTCGTCCTCGCCCAGCGCGGCGAGCTCCGCGGCCTCGTCCGGGGTGCACACGTAGGGATGCAGCAGCTCGAAAGAGGGCCGGCGGGTGACGGGCTCGGCGTCCACCCCGATCGGCCCGCTGCGGCTGATGCCGACCACGATCAGCTCGTCGGTGTGGGCCAGGCTCACCTCGGCCTCGGCCAGGCCGCGCAGATGCGGGCGGCCGCCCGGCCGGTAGGCGAGGTCGAGGGCGTCCGCGGGAACCTGGAGCGCGGCGGCCGCAGTGTGCTTGAGGACCATCCGGGAGACGGCGAACCGCAGCCGGCCCGCCGGGGCGGCCGTCTGCCGGTACCGCGGCCAGTCACGGCCGAGCAGAGACCGCAGCCCGGGATCCAGCAGCGCCGCCGTCAGCCACTGCCCCCAGGTGGTGTGCACCAGGGCATGGCCCTGCCCGGCAACCTGGTCGTGCACCTGCTCCCACGGCCCGTCCGGCCCCGCCACATGCAACAACGGCCCCGGCGACAGCCCGGACAGCCCCCCGGACCCCCACCCGGCCAGCACACCGGACGGCAGACCCGGCGGCACACCGGACGCCGCACCGGATGGCGCACCGGATGGCGGACCGGACGGCAGACCGCGCGGCGGACCGGACGGCGCACCGGGCAGCGGAACAGGCGAGGTCCCTGGCGGCGGGCCGGACGGCAGTACGGGCAGCAGCGGGCCGGGCACCCGCTCTCCCCCGCCCTCCCCCGCCCCGTCCCGCCCCGGCCCCCCAAAAACCCGGCCCCCGGAACCCGCCCCGGCGGACACGGCCCCGGCAGGAACGGCGCCAGGGGGCACGGACCCGGGAGATGCGGCCCCCGGGGGTGCGGCCCCGACGGACACAGTCCCCGGGGGTGCGGCCCCGACGGACACAGTCCCGGGGGGTGTGGTCCCGGGGGGTGCGGCCCCGGCGGACACAGTCCCGGGGGGTGTGGTGCTGCCCGGGCCGTCGGCCGGGCTGTGCCCGCTCACCACAGCAGCCGGGTGGCGTACACGTCGCAGTCCACGCCGCGGCGCACGCGGCCGGCCAGTTCCGCCCAGACGGGTGCGCGCGGGTCGGGGGCCGGTCCGGGCAGCGGCACGCCCAGCCGTCCCGCGATGCCCGTCAGCGCGAGCAGCGCCCAGTGCGTACCGCCCAGAAACAGGCCGCGGCCGTCGTCGGCGGCCTCCCTGACACCGAGCACGGCGGCGGCCAGCCACAGCAGGGCCTGCCGGTCCGCCAGCGCCCGCGCCGCCACAGCGCCGGGTTCCGCGCCGGCCGTGCGGCACGGCCGGCGCAGCGCACGCTGCTCGGTCAGCAGCCGCCGGGCCAGCGCCCCCAGCGCGGCACGGCCCGTATCCCCGCCGTCCGCACCGTCCGCACCGTCCGCACGGGCGGCACCGGCGCGCAGCAGACCGGACAGCACCACACTGTCGTCACCGCCCACGCCGTACCCGTCCGGCTCATGCCCGCCCGGCTCGTGCCCGTCGGGGGTGTGCCCGTCCGTCTCGTGCCCGTCCGGGGTAAGGCGGCCGGACTCGTGCCCGTCCGGGGTGTGCCCGTCCCCCTGCTCCCCGGCAGCGGCGGGGGCGGGTGCGGGCGGGCCGGCGAGCCGGAAGGGGGCGGGGACCGGGCCGCGGTGCGCGGTGCGGGGCTCTTCGGCCGCCAGGGCCGGCAGGGCCCTGGCCAGGCGGGCCTGCCAGTACGCGGCGCCCGCCGCGTCCACCCCGGCCAGGGGAAGGTCACGGGTCAGTTTCGCGAGCATCCCGCCCCCGGTACTGGCGGGCCCGTGGCCGCATTCGGCAAGGACCAGTCCCAGCTGCGCCAGTACGTCGGCCAGCACGGTCGGCACCACGTAGCCGGCCACCGCGCCCAGCAGCCCCGCCCCCACCCCCGCCCCGGCCCCTGGCCCCGGCCCGGGGGCGGCCGGGCGGCGCAGCGCCACACAGGTCAGGCTCTCGCAGGCCAGCAGGTCGGCGAAGGCGGCGGCGAGCACGGGCTGCCACTGCCGCAGGGCCGGCTCACCGCCGCCGCGGCCGGCCACGGCGAGCGCGGCCTGGCGCAGCACACTGCCGGCGGCGGCCACCAGGGCCGCCGGGCCGGGCAGCGCGGCGGGCACCAAAGAGGACACCGGGGAGGACTCCGCGGCCTGCCCCCGGACACGTCCGGCGGGCGGCATACCCGGCCCGCCCCACGTGACCGCGGCATGTCCCAGGGCCAGATCCCGGCGCAGGAGCGGGCGCAGGGCACGTACCCGCTGGTCGGCGGCGCGTACCTGTCCCAGACCGGCCGCCGTAAGAAGCGCGCCCGCCCGCCCGGCCCGCCCCTCCCCCGCCCCGGCAGCCCCGGCAGAGGCGGCGGACCCGGCAGAGGCGTGGGCGGGGGCGGCGAGGGCGGGCAGGCTGTAGGGGTTGGCCGCGTCGCGGGGATCGCCCAGCAGCACCTCCAGCCGCAGCGCGGCGAGCGCCACCCGGAGCGGCGGCGGCAGCGCGGCATACCGGTGCGCCAGCGCTCCCGGGACCGGCCCGGCCACACGGACGGCGCACCCGCCCCCGCTCCCCGCCTCCTCCCCCGCCGACGACGACACCGACGGCACCGACGGCCCGGACACCGCCGGCCCGGACGCCGCGGCGGGCGGCCGGGCGGTGAAAGCAGCCGCGGACGGCGGGGCCGCCGGCCGGGCCGGCGGGACAGTAACGGCAGGGGCGGGTGCGCTGGGCGCGGCGGGCAGGGTGACGGCCATGACCGGCCTCCTGTTCATCTGGTCACCTGGTCATCCGGTCGGCTGTTCATCGCAGGTCATCTGTTCACCGCAGACGGCGCACGGTGCTCTCGGCATGCCACTTGGCCAGGCCCAGCGTTTCGGTACTGGCGCGCGACAGCCAGGCACGGACATGGTCGCGGGCCTCGAGCAGGCCGGTCCCCGCACCGAGCACCGCAAAGACGGCCTCCTGCCGGAGCATCACCTGGTGGGCCGCGACGACCGTGACCCCGGACGCGTCCGGCAGCAGCGACCACTCGCCGCTGTGGGCGGCGACCAGCTCGGGCGTGAGCGTCTCCTTGTAGACGATCCGCCCGGCGTGCGGGAAACACAGCCGCACGGCCCGCGTGCTCACCGTCCGCCCGCCCGGCGCCGCGCAGGTGTCCAGGGACACCACCTGGATCCCCGGCACGTCCTCACACACACCGGTCCGCTCCACATGCGGGACCCGCCCGGGCCAGTCCCCGATCCGGTAGAGGAAGTCGTAAACCAGCTCCGCGGGGCCCTCGATCCGCACCCGGTCCTCGAACGACAGCAGCAGCTCGTCCAGCTGCTCCCACCGCCCGGCCGCCCGCCGTACCTGGGCAAGCCGGCGGCGCACGTCCGCCTCCGCCTCCCGGCGGGCACCGTCCGCAGCCGCCACCGGCAGCCCGCGCTCCTGACGCAGGCCCAGCACACACTCCGTCTCACCCGCCGGCCGCACACTCCACACACCCGAGGTCACACTGCCGGGCCAGACAGCATCCTCCTGCTCGAACACGACCGCCCGGGCATCGGGATGCAGCACCCGCCGGGCATACCAGGAACCAACCCGGCCACCCAGCACACCACCCCCACCACCATCGGCGGCGTCGTCGGCAGCGGCGCCGGCGCCGGCGCCGGCCTCATCGGCCAGCTCCCACATCCGCAGCCGCTCCTGGACCCCGTCGAAGTCGAGACGCTCGACATGCACGACCGAGGGCAAGAACACCGGCCAGCGCGCGGCATCGGCCAGCATCCCGTACACGACACCGGCCGGAGCGGCCACCCCCACCGTGTACTCACAGGCGTGCACGCGCGACGACATGCCGGCCCCTCCTCCTCCAGGCGCACCCCCCCCCCCCCCCCCCCCCCCTCCCCCCCCCCCCCGCCCCCCCCGCCCCCCCCCCCCCCCCCCCCACCCCCCCCCCCCCCCCCCCCCCCCCCC
>NZ_JAGXJM010000773.1:0-230 GCF_019091445.1 Streptomyces sp. GbtcB7 | reverse complement strand
GGCCGCCGAGAAGATGCTCCACCTCGACCCGCTGGCCGTCGCCGGCGTCCTCGTCACCGGAGCCACCGTCACCAACGTGTACGGCTTCGAGGGCATCGCGGCCACGCTGGTGCTGGCGTCCGTCTACGTCGTCGCGCTCGTCCCGGACATCCGCGGCAAGAAGACACCGCCCAACGCGGACACGGTCCTTGCGTTGGTCGACGGTTGGCTGGTCGATTACCGCTCTGAGG
>NZ_JAGXJM010000772.1:0-230 GCF_019091445.1 Streptomyces sp. GbtcB7 | reverse complement strand
CAAGGGCCGCGGGGAACTGCTGGGCACGATCGCCAGCAGGGCCAGCGACATGATCATCAACCGCATCGCGACGGAGATGTCGGTGATCCGGCACAACAGTTGATCGATCCATCGGTTGCCGAGCGCGGCCGCGTCACCCACCACGACACCGACGGGGACCTGTACCACCGTGGCCCCCAGCGCGGCTCCCAGCGCGACCCGGGCGCCGTACACGGGCCGGGCGAAGAGGT
>NZ_JAGXJM010000771.1:0-230 GCF_019091445.1 Streptomyces sp. GbtcB7 | reverse complement strand
CAGCGACGTGACTCCGATCGCCCGAGAAATCCACGAGCTCGGTTGCCGCAGCGAGCTGGATGCCGCCGCCACACTGCTACCGAAGGTGCGCCCCTACCCCGCCGGGGACGAACTACTGGCAGCCCTGCGCCCGGGACCGACAAGATCACCGAACGGCCGACCGCCGCCTACGGGGCATATGGCAGCGCAGGCTCGCCGGGACGGGGGGGGGGCTTAGTGACCCGTGCAGG
>NZ_JAGXJM010000770.1:0-230 GCF_019091445.1 Streptomyces sp. GbtcB7 | reverse complement strand
ATCGGGGGCCGTGCGATCTATGCCCATGCCTATGACAGGATCCCCACCAGGTCCCGCGGTGAGCTTGTTGTGCGGGGTTGCCCCATCCATGGAAACGAGGGGGGGGTGTGGGTGTATGAGCAGGGGCGCGGCAGCATCGAGAACTGCGACATAATCGCCAACACCCAAGGAGGAATATGTAACAGCAGGGCGGGAGACGCTACCGTCCAGGGGTGCCGAATTCATGACGC
>NZ_JAGXJM010000769.1:0-230 GCF_019091445.1 Streptomyces sp. GbtcB7 | reverse complement strand
GGCCTGCGGGCCGGCGAGGCGCCCCACTCCGAGCCCGGGGCCTGCCGGGACCCCGCCGGGTCGCTCGCCGAGGGGATGCGCACGCCCCTCGACGAGGACCGGCGGCGGGTGCCCGGCGCCCAGATCGTGCTGCAGCTCGACGAGCCCACGCTCATCGCGGTGCAGCGCGGCCACGTGAAGACCGCCAGCGGCTACCGCACCCACCGCGCCGACGACCGGCAGCGGGTGGA
>NZ_JAGXJM010000768.1:0-230 GCF_019091445.1 Streptomyces sp. GbtcB7 | reverse complement strand
TCTTTTTGGGGTGGGCCCCCCTGCAAGGGTTACTGGTTAGGGGCCCCCCCCCCCGGCGGGACCTTCCGCCGACGGGCGTAGGGGGGTCGTAAACCAGTCAGGTCGGTGAAAGTTCCGGCCCGGGGGGGAGTGTGCCCCTGTTCCAGTGGATGATCCCCGGCCGCGGGGCGACCGCCACCATCCCGCCGCGGTCGCCCGCGCCGGGCTTGGGGGGGTGGGGGGCGAGGTGG
>NZ_JAGXJM010000767.1:0-230 GCF_019091445.1 Streptomyces sp. GbtcB7 | reverse complement strand
TGCCGCCGAGTACCACGAGCCGCAGAGCGACCTGCACGGCGTCTCCTCCCTCCAGTCCCGCTGGGACGCGCACGACGGCGCGCCGAGCGCCAGCGGCGGCAACGGCCCCATGCACCTCACCGACGCACGGACGGCGATCGGGGAAGCACCGCACCACAGTGGTGGAACGGAGGGCGCCCGGGGCGACGGCTCGCGCGGGCCCCTGCTGCCCGCCCCCAAGGTGCTGCAGA
>NZ_JAGXJM010000766.1:0-230 GCF_019091445.1 Streptomyces sp. GbtcB7 | reverse complement strand
CTCTCCGGCGCGGGCTACCCGCCCTTCCCGGGCGGAGCTTCCGCCGCGTCGCGCACACACCTCGGTGGGCAGGTCGCGCACCCCACCGAGAGGAAGGGGCCGTCGCCGGCATCGATCCCCGGCCACTGACCCCGCAGGGCGCCCACCACCGCGATGGGGTCGGCGGGCCGTAACACCGTTCGTCACGTGAGGCGACCGAGCGGGACCGTCACATCCGCCGGAGGTGCGTC
>NZ_JAGXJM010000765.1:0-230 GCF_019091445.1 Streptomyces sp. GbtcB7 | reverse complement strand
AAGGGCGGCGGATCGATCGCTCCCTGCCCGTCGAGCCCGCGGCCCTCCACCAGCGCCTGCACCCCCATCGAGGGATTGTCGATGCGCTGCGGCGCCGCGCTCGTCAGCGGCGTCAGCGCGGGTGGCAGCCGTACCTCGGGCGGGCGTCCGACCGCCGCGACGTCCCCCGGCGTCGGCGCCGCTATCCCCCGCCGGACCTCCGTCAGGTCACGGCCCCACAGCCCCAGCCC
>NZ_JAGXJM010000764.1:0-230 GCF_019091445.1 Streptomyces sp. GbtcB7 | reverse complement strand
TCCGCGCGCTGCGCACCCGCTCCGGCGTCCGTCTGGAGCTGCGGCTGCGGCACTGCCCGGTGGAGAAGCACAAGCACGCCTTCGACGCGGCGCAGGCCGCCGAGGAGGCCGCGGAGCAGGGCCGGTCCTGGCCGTACGACGAGGCGGTCCTCGACCGTGACGAGGTACTGGACCGCAAGGGCGAGCCCTTCCTGATCGAGGTGACCCGCGAACTCGGTCTGGACGCCGAG
>NZ_JAGXJM010000077.1:0-18193 GCF_019091445.1 Streptomyces sp. GbtcB7 | reverse complement strand
CCTCGCTCGCGCCACGCGCCGACCACCTCTTCGAGGTTGTCGCGAGCGCGATTCTGACGAGCGCAGGGAGCGGCGATACCGAGGGGGAACGCCGCCCTCGGGCCCGTAGCTGAAATCGTCGCGCACGCGCACCAGCGAACTCGGCCGCACGCGGCAAGGAGCGGTTCGACACCGAGTTCGCCAAAGCGGTCAAGGGCACCGGCATCGAGCCGCCCGTTCCCCTGGCAGACCGCGACCGCCGCGAAGCGGCTGACGAAGGCTGCGGCGCGCAAGCTGATCAGCACCCTGGTCGGATCCTGACGCTCAGTCCTCGTCACCGTCGTCGTCCTCGTCCAACTCTGGCGCATCCAGTCGCGCCCGGCCGCCTGCCCACGCTCACGTAGCGCACCTCCGCGCTCACGCAGCGCCTCCAGGATCAATAGCGGCGGTCGACTGGCTTCGTTCATCTCGAGAACGATCAAGCACATATCCCATGAGGACGATCAGGTGCATTTAGTCTCGGGGACGTAGCGTCACCTGGTGGCCTGCCCCGGATGTGCAGTGATGTCCAATCGGGTGCACAGCGCGTACGGAAAGCGCCTTGCCGACACGCCGGTTGGAGATCGGCCGGTGCTGATCGAGCTGACGGCGCGGCGGTTGTACTGCGAGAACGTTCGTTGTTCGGCTTGCGAAGCCCGCAAGAAAGCGCAACTGGCGCTCACTTTCGACAGTGAGCAGCCGCATGGCGAGGTCCTCCCACGAATCGGATGGGGCCCCGCGGAGAGCCTTCAACGGGTACGGAGTTTCCCTGCTCTCGTCCTGGATCTTGACGTAGAACACTCCTGAAGGTGACGGGTCACGAAGTGCTCCGCGTCCCAGTCCTCGTCTCGTACTTCGCCACCCGGCCACACGTAGCCCCAGCCAGGGGCGCCGGATGTAAGGCAGAGCTTACGTAGGTCGTAGCGGTCATCTTCGAACGCGTCGAGGATCCCCCATTCACGCTGACTCAGGTCGGTCAACAGCAAGCCGGCCGCAGCGGAGCCGGGTGCGAGCACCAGCCCCGGGTAGACGCGTCCTTCGAGGGCCGGCCCGCCATCCGTTGGCGATGGCGGACGTCCCTTCAGGCACGCGCCCGATGAGCCCGGAGAGCACGGCGTCGAACTGGAGAGTGCCGTAGACGAACAACGCGGAAGGGCGGGCAGCGAGTCGGTTCGATAACGCGCCGTCCGAGCCTGTCGCGTACTCGGAGGGGATGTCGTCCTGCATGAGGGCTCCGTTTCGATCAGGCCGGGTTGGTGTCTGGGAGCAGGGAGTCCAAGAGCGTTGCTGTGGCGACGGGGTCGTTCGTGTGGAGCACGGTCCGGATACCCATCGCCACGGCGGAAGGCAGGTTGTGCAAATGATCGTCTACGAACACGCACTCAGGTCCGGTCAGCTCCAGGACGTCGAGCGCGCGCTGGTAGATCAGGGGGAGGGCTTCCGTATGCCTTCCAGCTTCGACGACAGGATCACCGCGTCAAAGAAGTCGCCCCACATTCCCTTGTCCTCATAGGGGTTGTAGGGCTCGATGCCGAAGGAGTTACTGAGCATGGCCACCTTGATGCCGGCCGCTCGGGCGCGTTGCGCTGCGGCGACGCTCTGCGGCTCTGGGCGAGGTTAGCCTCGGGCTTTCACGGGGCGGACTGTACGAGGCGTGACGCCGACCACCAGTGAATCCACACGTGAGGGCGGCTTGCCCAGGTGCGGCCGCGGGCGGCTGTGCAGGCTCGGACTCGGCGACCGCAGCAACCCTCGGGCCGCATCCGGGCGCTCACGATCGCCATCTGACCCTGCTGGGCCCAGCATCTGAGCGGTCCACGTAGTGCGGTGGGCTCACCGCCGAAGCCGGGGATGGCGCGTCTCAGGGACTCGGGCAACCCGCAGTCCGTGCCCGGCAGCGAAACGCCCGGCCCGGACTGCGGAGTCTGCCATTGTCCCCGCCGGCGCCATCGGACCACCGCTAGCCGGCGGAGCGGAAGATGGGCCAGCCGACCTCCGTGACCAGGTCGTCGTCCCTGACCACATCGAGGGGGCTGCGCAGGTAGTACTCGCGCAGCGGGCCGTCGACGCCGATCGCGTGGCGTGCGGCGTAGGTGCCCAGGTCACCGTAGGTGAGATCGATGGTGTGCAGGAGGCCGCGGTGGACGGCGACCGCGAGTTCCGCGCCGGGCACGACCAGTGCATCGACCCGGCCGACCGGGCGGGCATCGCCGTCGACAGGGACGAACACGAGCGCCTCACCGCGCTCGTCCTGGAGCAGCTCGTTGGCGAACAGCCCGCCCATCGGGCCGGTGTAGCGCAGTCCCCGAGCCGTGGCGAAGCCGTGCAGCTCGCCGAGGGCGCCCTGCCACCAGCTCACCACGTCCTGTCGGTCGACGACCTCGCGAATCCCGATCGCCGGCTGCTCGCGGACCGTGCGGTTCTCGATGGTCGAACCGTGCTTCGGGCGGGCCAGCAGCTCGCGCAGCGATTCGACGGCGCTCCGGGCCTGTTCGAGCCGGTCCTCCAAGCGTGCGAGATGCGCACTGATCAGCTCGTTGCGCGTGCTCACGTCCTCTGCGGCCAGCACGGCCTTCACATCCGCCACCGGCATGTCCAGGTCGCGCAGGCGCAGGATTACCTGTGCCGTGGGCACCTGGTCCAGGGAGTAGTACCGGTAGCCGGTACCCCGGTCGACATCGGCGGGCGCGAGCAACCCCACCTCGTGGTAGTGCCTCAGCGTCTTGACGCTCAGATGGGTCACACGGGAGAACTCGCCGACAGTCAGGCCTGCGTGCATGGCGCCAGTATCAACCCTCCCCCTGCCGGAGGGTCCAGCAGAAGACCCCCGGTTGACTCTCCCGTGGAGGTAGGGCCCAACGTTCGCAGCGTGCACCGCACAGTGCCGAGGCCATCGAAGGAGCCCCCATGAACACCATCGACCAGCCCGCTGTACTGCCCGACATCGTCGCCGCCCACATCGCGGCGATCAACGCCTTCGACACGGATGCCATCATGGCGACCTTCTCCGACGATGCCCTGGTCAACGACGCGCGCCGCGAATTCGTCGGTGCCGCCTCGATCCGCGCCTGGGCGCGCCGCGAACTGGTCGACGACAAGGTCACCATGGACGTGACCGAGGTCGCGCGCCACGGCACTGTAACGATCGTGCGGGCGCGCTACGACGGCGAGTACGACAAGACGAACCTGCCCGACGAGCTGGTGCTCACCAACTACCTCACAGTCGCCGACGGCAAGATCACCTCACTGATCATCGTGCGCAACGAGCCGGCTCCCTAGTGAAGGCAGGCCCTCGGGCCGGCCGACTGCGCTGCCCCGCCCTCAAAGCCCCGTCGGCCGCTCCCGGCGGCGGGCCGGTGTCGACACCGTTCGCGATAAGGAACATCCCCATGAGCACACTGGTCACCGCCGAGTTCTTCGCTCAGCCCGGCCGCGGCGATGACGTCGCGAAACTGCTGCTGGACATCCTGGGTGAGAGCCTCAAGCACGAGGGCTGCGAAGAGATCCGCATCCTGCGCGACCAGAGCGACGCCGACCACGTCACGGGTCTGACCCAGTGGACGGAGGCGCACAACTACACCGACTATCTCGCCTGGCGCACCGCACACGGCTTCACCTCCACCTTCGAGGCCATGCTCACCCGCCCCATGGTGATCCACTACTACGACGAGATCTACCAGGGCCAGGGCATCGCAGCGCGCTGAGAGCCCAGGTCAGGACGGGACCGCCGCTGAGCGCCACCGGCTTGAGAAGATGGCCTACGGCCACAAGACCGAGCACCAGCTGCGGATGCGCGCGCAGATCGTGCTGCACGCGGCGCGCGGACGCTCCAACGCGCGCACGCCTGCGAGACGGGCCTGCACCTGGACACCGTGCGCACCTGGCGGGGCCGGTTCGCCGAGGGCGGCCTTGCCGGGCTGTGCGACCGCAAGCGCTCCGGGCGCCGGCCCGGATTCACTGCGTGACAGGCGGCCCAGGTCAAGGCAATGGCCTGCCAGCTGCCCGCCGAGACCGGAGTACCCCTGTCCCGCTGGTCGTGCCCGGAGCTGGCCACGAGACCATGGAACGGGGCATCGCCACCCCGCCTGATCATCGTCGGCAACAAGCCGGGCTACTGACGGGCCCGGTGCTCGGGGGCCGTCAAATCCCCAGTGGCCTCCGTCGGTGTTCGCGCGGATCGAACCCGTAGGACCGCGAGCCGTCTACCATCGCACCGCGGCCGGCCTTCCCCAGCACACGGCCGGCGCCCTTGGAGGAAACGTGCCTACCGCAGATGAGCTGATCAGCCCCGACAGCGTCCGCCGCCTGGCCGCCATCTTCCAGGAGACCTCTTCCGGAAACTCCACCTGGCAACGCGTTGCCGGCAACCAGTCAGTACTCGGCACCCTCAGCCTCAGCGAGCGGGCCCGAACCGTGGGCGACGCCGTCCTGGCCGACTGCGACGGCGACTACGAGAAGCTGGCACACGCGGTACGCGAGGCCCTGATCCGCCCGGACCTGACCGGTTGGATGATCTGGCCCGTTACCGAAGCCGTCGCCACTGCGGCCACCGAGTCCGGCGCCGACGGGCACTTCGACGACGGCCTCCACCTGCTCGCGCAGCTCACGCCTCGCCTGACGGGCGAGTTCGCGCTGAGGACCTTCCTCAACGCGGACCTGGACCGCACCCTGGCAACCGCACGAACGTGGACCGACTCCCCGGATCCGGCCGTGCGGCGGCTGGCGAGCGAGGGCACCCGCCCCAGACTCCCCTGGGCGCGGCAGGTCCCCGAGCTCAACCGCAAGCCCAAGGCCACCGTCCCCCTGCTGGACAGGCTCCGCACGGACAGCTCGCAGGTGGTGCGCCGCTCGGTGGCCAACCATCTCAACGACATCTCCCGTCTCGACGCCGGCCTGGCCGCCGAGGTCGCCGGGCGGTGGATGCACAACCCGGTGTCCACCACGCCGGCCCTGGTGCGGCACGCCATGCGCACGCTCGTCAAGAAGGGAGAGCCGGCGGCGCTGGAGCTGGTCGGTTTCCACGGCAGCCGCGACGATCTCAAAGTGGTGGGACCGCTGGCGGAGGAGACCGAGATCTCCATGGGTGGGACCCTCGTCTTCACGGCACGCGTCACGAACGTCTCCGACCAGCCGGTCTCCCTGGCCATCGACTACGTCATTCACCACATGAAGGCGAACGGGAAGCAGGCGCCCAAGGTCTTCAAGCTCGCGAAGCGCGGCCTGGTCCCCGGCGAGTCGGCCGAGCTGACGCGCAGTCATTCGTTCCGCCCCATCAGCACGCGCGTCTACTACCCGGGGGCCCACGCCGTGCAGCTTCAGGTCAACGGTCACCAGTTCGACAAGGTGGACTTCAGGCTCGTGGAGGCCGGAGAGGCATCGTGACCACTTCCGCACGAGGCTCGCCGGATGGCAGTCGCCACCGACAACATAGTGCCGCATACAGACATGTCAGGCTGGTCGATCGTGCTGTTGCGACTGCCCTACCTCGCCGTGTCGAGCGTCTTCGCCCTCATGCGGCTGCTTCCAATGAGCGACGCCGACAAGGACATCGAAATATTGACGCTGCGCCACCAACTGGCGGTCCTGCAGCGGCAGATCGACAGGCGGCGCGTCACCCCGGCGGACCGCGCCTTCCTGGCTGCGCTCCTTCACCAGGTGCCTCGCGCCCGGCTGCGGCAGCTCCACCTGATCGTCTCCCCGGACACGATCCTGCGGTTGCACCGGAACCCCACCCGACGCCGCCACGCCCGCATCTCCCGTCGCAAGCGGCCTGGCCGTCCGCCGACCCGCCGCGCCATCCAGACTCTGATCCTGCGCCTGGCCCGGGAGAACTGCGGGTAGGGCCACAGAAGGATCCACGGCGAACTCGGCGTGCTGGGCATCCAGGTCGCACCCTCCACCGTATGGGAGATTCTGCAGGCGCGCGGGATCGATCCCGCGCAGGAACCCGCATTGCCGGGCCGCAGCAAGGCGGCCACCGGCTCCCCGGTCCCGGCCAGGCCCGGCCAGGCCGTGGTCGACGAACGCGACGAGCGGATGGTGGCCAAAGGTCTTCTTCCAGGTCGGGGTGGCGTCCTGTTTCTCGGAGTGCGCGAGCACCAGCACACCGTCGATGTCCACGATCACCTGGCCGTCGGCCGCCGGACTTCTCGCTCCGGCCAGCTCTCAGAGGACGGTTCGTGAGGTGATGTCCATTTCCCGGTGAGGTTGGGGTAAGGCTGCTGACTCACTTCTGCCCTGCGGCAGACGCGACACGGTCCGCGCGGCTGTATCCCCATGTGGGGGCTCGCAGGCCGCGGACACCGTTGGGTGTGCCGATGCCGGTGACCAGGTCGTATCCCGGCCCAGCGGAGAAGGCGCCGGCGGTGCCGGTGACGATGTCGTGGAAGTGCCAGGGCCGGGCGTAGGGGTAGGTGTTAGGCCAGTCGGTCGGGCCTGGCCGACCGGCCAGGGCATACATGCCGGCGATCAGCGGGGCGGACACACTGGTACCGCCGGCGACCTGCCAGCCGGTGGTGGGGTTGCCGGGGGTCGTGCAGTACACGGCCGTGCCGGTGTCAGGGTCCGCGACGGCGGAGACATCGGGCGTGGCGCGTTTGCTCGGGCACTTGAGGTCGCCCTGGAAAGACGGCTTGGGCTCGTACAGCGAGCAGCCGCCTCCGGAGCCGGACCAGCCGCTCTCCGTCCAGCCGCGACGATTGCGCGCGCGGGTCAGCTTGGTACCGCCCACCGAGGTGACATTCGGGGAGACGGACGGGTAGACCGGTACGCCTCCGAGGTCGCCCGAAGCGAACGTGTAGGCGATGCCGGGACGGAAGTGGAAGTCGACCGTGCCCTCGGCCGGCTGCTCTGCGATGGCCCAACTGCCGTTCACGCCCGTCACACCTGGCAGATCGCTGGCCACGTCGACGGCCGGCAACATCGAACTGACGATGAAGGCGGTGGGAGCCTCGACCAGGGTGATCCTGCAGTCCGGGCAGGTGGCGCTGACGGCTTGTACGTCGATCGCGGCCTCAAGAGCCCAGATGGGGTCGACGTTGGGAGGCTTGACGCCGGTGGAGTAGACCTTCTGGAAGCACCCGTTGGCGGTGGTGCACGGCGGGAGGTGGAACTGGCGGCGGTAGACGGCCAGGTCTTGCTCGGCGGTGGGGTAGTCGTTTGCGACGACGATGGCGACCTTTCGCCCGCTCCCGCCGTGCCGGGGCAGTTCGTAGGCGCTCTGGATGTCTCGTGGCGAGAGGCCCTCCGGCTGCTGGCCGGGTCCGAGGACCGGGGTCGCCGGCACGTCGGTCCGGATCATCGCCATGCACATCGCCCGGTCAGGGTCGTGCGTGTCCGGGCAGAGCCGCTTTGACGTCGGACCCCGGCCACCGCCCGCACCGGCCGTGCCCGTCCGGTGCACGTCGCCGACCGGAGAAGTCCGTGACTGAGCCGGCGCGGACCCAGCAACCACACTCGCCAAAACCACAACAGCGGCGACCACAGATCTGCGCACACGCACCCGCATGACGCTCCTTCATGAAAAAAAGGTAGAACCCCCACTCCGAACGTCACTGTGATCACAAGCGCGCCTCATTTCGGACGATCGACGCGTGATCGCCCGACGGACGGCCCAACCTCTCCGCTCCGACAGCGCACATTCCCCACATCCGGCTGGCCAATGGGCCGGGCCGGGCAGTTCGGACCTGAAGGCTCTGAAAGGTTCGGAGATGATCTCCGTTTCCTGGCGAGGTTGGAGCAAGGCTGCTGGTCGCGTGGCTTCGGGCGACTACTGCTTCCTGGCGAAGCTGCCGGCGTCGACCTCGGTGAGAAGGTCGAGCTTGACGAGGCGTTTCAGCTTGGCGCGGGTGCCTTCGATGTTCTTCGGCAGCAGTTCGTGGTCGAGGGCTTCGCAGACATTACGGGCCCGGAGGGGGCCGGTGGCTTCGTTGAAGACGGCGAGGATGCGGGAGTAGTCCGGGTGCTCGGGCAGGTCGGGTGCAGAGGTCCGGGCCGGGAGGCGGTCAGCGAGAGCAGTGATGGTCTTCCGGGTGATCGCGAGGTGTTCGAGATGGGTCTCGGCCTCCTGTAGCCGGCCTTGTAGTTCCTCGATCTGCGCGCGGAGGTCGTCGGCCAGGGCCCGAGCGGCATCCTGCTGGACGTCGAGCGCGTCGAGTAGGGGCTGGATGTTCACGCACTCACCGTCTGCGCATCGCGCCAGGTGGGAATGTTCGCGCCGGTGAGGCGGCGGACCATGACGTGGGTCATCGCCCAGAGGACGCGGGCGGCAGAGGAGGCCGGCCGGTGCTCGTAGTCGCGGACCAGGCGCCGGTGCAGTATCAGGATTCCGTAGGTCTGCTCGACCCTCCACCGTTTCGGCTGCGGGACGAACTGCTTGTCCAGCGGGTTGCGTTCGACGGTCTCAACATCGATGCCGAGGAGAGTGCCGTGCGCGGCGACCTGATTCTTGAAGCCCTGGTCGACCAGCGCCTTGCGGACGGTGCCGTCGGTGTGCTCGGTGACCTGGTCCAGCAGAGCAACGCCCGCAGCGTTGTCGTGGGTGTTCGCGGCGAGGACGGTGACGGCGATGACCAGGCCCAGCACGTCCACGGCCAGGCCCCGCTTGCGGCCCGGTACCCGTTTCGCCGGGTCCCGGCCGGTCGTGGAGGCGGGGACCCCAGCAGCCACGCGGACACTCTGCGTGTCGAGCACCACCAGGGTCGGGTCCTCTAATCGGCGGACCTTCTCACGGACCTGGCAGCGCAGGAGTTCATGGATGATCTGGTCGGTCCCGTCGTCCCGCCAGGCGGCGAAGTAGTAGTACGTCGCGCTCTTCGGCGGCAGGTCGTGCGGGAGGTAGGTCCACTGGCAGCCGGTCCGCCCCTGGTAGAGGATCGCGTTGATGATCTCCCTCATCGTGTAGGCGCCCTGATGGCCGCTCACCGAACGGTGCCGGTCCTTCCATGCCGTGATCACCGGCTCGATCAATGACCACTGCTTGTCCGATAGGTCGCTCGGGTACGGCTTGCGTTCACTCACCCCACCACACCAGCAGATCACCGGCTGCGGACCAGCAGATTCCGCCCGCACCACACCACCAGGCGACGACAGAACCTCTCAAATGCTCACGAACCGCCCACTTAGAGGGCGGTTCGTGAGCTGATGTCCATTTCCCGGTGAGCTTGGGTCAGGGCCGCAGGCCGCGGACGCCGTTGGGTGTGCCGACGCCGGTGGGGCCGTCGTAGCCCAGGACGGCGGTGCACAGGTAGGTGCCGCCGCAGGAACCGTTTGAGCCCTGGGTGATGTCCCAGAACTTCCGGCGGTGGGCGTAGGGGTACGAGTTGGGTCGGTCGTTCGGGCCCGGGGTGCCGGCCAGGGCGTAACTGGCAGCGATCAGCGGGCTGGACAGGCTGGTGCCGCCGACCACTACCCAGCCCCCGACCTGAAACGTGTCGTATACGGCGAGGCCAGTTCCCGGGTCGGCGACCGCGGAGACGTCAGCGACGGTTCGATTGAGGCAGAGGGTGTCTGTCTGCCACGGCGGCTTCGGCTGGAACTGGGAGCAGCCGGAGCCAGCGCCGGTCCATGCGGATTCGTACCAGTGGCCTCGCAGCCTCTGCGGGCCGGGCACCGGCCGGCGGACACGGTCGAGGCGGGTTCCGCCGGCACCGGTGACGTACTGGGAGGCGGCGGGCCAGTGGACCTTGAAACCGCTGTCACCCGAAGCGGCCACGAACGCGATGCCAGGGAAGTTGAAGTAGATCTGGTCGAGGGTCGGCTGGACGGGGTTCTCCCCGTTTGGGTCGACCCAGCTCATGGAGATGAACTTGGCGCCCTGGAGGCGGGCCTGTTGCACAGCCGTGAGCAGATTGCCGAAGGTGTCGTCGTTGGCTTCAACGAGCAGGATCTTGCAGTCAGGGCAGGCCGCACTGACTGCATCAGTGTCGAGGGCGGTCTCCAGTGCCCAGTCCTCACCTGGCGGTTGCGTCGGCGGGAGCGGTGTACTGCCGCCATTCTGGTTGATCTTGCGGAAGCACCCGTTGGCGGTGGTGCACGGCGGCAGCTTGAAGGTGCGGCGGTAGACCGCCAGATCACTCTCCGCGTTGGGATTGTCGAACGCGTTGACGATGGCCACCGTCTGCCCGCGGCCGACGCCGCGGGGCAATTGGTAGGCGCTCCGGATGTCGGCGGGCCCGTAGCCGGGTGGCGCGCTCCCCGGCGACAAGGACCTCACCGCTGGGAGGTCGGTTCGGATCAAGGCCAGACAGGTGGCCTTGTTTGGGCCTGGTGCGGGACTACATGCACGCCGGGACGTCACCGCCCTGCCGCCCTGTCCGTCCGCTGGCGCCGCGGCCGGTGTCCGCCGCTCACCACTGTCCGGTGTCCAGGCATGCGCACCGGACGGGACGAAAGCCAGACTCACCACCAAGGGCAGAGCCCCCAGCAGGAATCCCACGATGCGCCGCGCAGGCCACATGATGCTCCTTCATGCCGTCGAATTCGCAGGTGAACCCGGCCAAGCCATACGCGGCGGCTCTCACATGCCGTCGGACGCGCCGTGGCCCGGCGGACTCGTCAGACATCATCGGCAGCGCACTGATAGCGAACCCGCGAACAGCACCGGTTAGGGCATCCAATGCAGTAGCTGACTCACCTTGACGGCCCACCTCGCAACCAGCCGAACCCACCCGGGCCCCACTACCCGGAAGCAGTAGCCGATCGAAGCCCCGCGACCAGCAGCCCAGCCCCAACCTCACCTGGAAACGGACATCACCTCACGAACCGCCCTCTCAGACCCACTGACGCACTTCGGAACGTGCGCCCCGGATCGCCGCAAGAGCTTTCGGGCCGGACGCGGCCACCGTGTCGACGAAACGGGAGACCGTCGGATCGGAGGCCACCGGGCCGAACACGGCGGGCTCGGCGCGCAGCATGCCGACATCGGCCAGACAGTCGCCGCTGCCCTCGACGAGGACGAACTCGCATGCCTGCAGAACCGGTGGGCGGCTGCGGAGCGGCACGATGCCGACAGGTTGGTCTTCCTCGTCCTGCGGGGGCCGCGCCAGGACGAGGCCGCACCGCACGTCGCAGCGCAGCGCACGCCGTCGAGTGTCCACAACGGGGAAAGTGCCTCCCGGCGCCAGCATCACTTCCCCCTCTTAAGGCGCTACTACCGGCAGGTGGAGTCGGGACACGAGACGATCGAGGTCCGCGTCGCCACCCCGAGAAGGCGGCCGTCGAAGATGAAGTCGGGGACGCGATCGTCTTCCACGACCGGGGCAGCGACCGGGAACTCGACATCATCGTGAAGCGGATCACCACGTACGCCTCGTTCGAGGACCTGCTCAGCGCGGAGGACCCCGCCCGCATCGACCCGGACGGTCGGCGCGAGGAACTGCTCGTCAACCTCCGCAGCATCTACCCGCCGGCCAGGGAGGCGCTCGGCCCCATCGCCTTCGAGTTCGACCACCGTCCCGCACGGCCCGGCCGCCCCATGCCAATGACACCCTCGCAGTACGCGCAGAGGGCCACGAGTTCAGCATTTCCGAAGGACTGTTGATTGGCCACGCAACTGACTCTTCCGGGCTCAGCCCACGAGCCGCACATTGTCGTGGTCAGTCAGATCAGGCCCCGGACTGTCGGGTAGTCGGAGCGCGTTACCGCGTCCCTGCCCCCTCAGAACCGGACTTGCCAGTCGTCCCGGCATCCGGCTCAAGCAAGCCCCAAGGGCTCACAGGACCTGAATGGTTGGATGCCTGTCGATCCTCGCGTGGTGCGCGAGTTGTCGACAGTGCTCACCTGCGGGTTCGCGATCACGGGCCGGAGTGTCGATAGACGGTCGTTCGCCGACGGTCCGCACCTGGTCCGAGCCCCGCGGGGCGGTACGGCGTCCGGATCGCGGCATTGCGAACGACGTCGTGCG
The DNA here is from genome assembly GCF_019091445.1 of Streptomyces sp. GbtcB7. Taxonomy (NCBI): domain Bacteria; kingdom Bacillati; phylum Actinomycetota; class Actinomycetes; order Kitasatosporales; family Streptomycetaceae; genus Streptomyces; species Streptomyces sp. GbtcB7. Next base: position 6,273 of record NZ_JAGXJM010000077.1, on the reverse strand, counting down.
ACGCCCCATCCACCACGGAATTGTCCGGTGGGGTGGCCGCACGGGTATCGATACGCGGCCTGGGGCGATCCCCGGCAGGGCCGGACGTACATGGCCATGCCGATTACCATGTATTGCATGGTACCTGATGTGGCAAGCAAGGGTGGCTCAGGGAAGGCGGAAAGTCAGCTCCGCAAGGGAGTGCTGGAGTACTGCGTCCTGGGACTTCTGCGCAGTGGCGCTCGCTACGGCGTAGAGCTGCTGGAGGTGCTGGGCACGGTGAACGTGATGGCCACCAGCCAGGGGACGATCTATCCGTTGCTGGCCCGGTTGCGCCGTGACGGCTTGGTGGATACCACCTGGCAGGAGTCCCCAAGTGGGCCGCCGCGCCGCTACTACATGCTGACCCCTCAGGGAGAGGCGGCACTGACGGAGTTCACTGAGATCTGGCCGCACTTCCGCGACGCCGTGGACCGCTCCATCACCGATTAAACGACCGAACTCCCCACCGCCTTTACCTGGAGATTCACTATGAAGACCGTCGAGCACCCGCTTGCGGTGGCCTACCTGGAGGCTGTGGCACGCGAGGCCGCAACCCTGGCGCCGGAGCGCCGCAACGAACTTCTTGCCGATCTGACGGAGCACATTGCGGTGGCATTCGCCGAGCAGCCAGCCTGCAACGAGGAAGAGGTGAAAGCCGTCCTGGACCGCCTCGGCGACCCCCGCACCATCGTGGCCACCGCCCGCGAAGGCGAGACCATTGCGCCGCCGGTCAGCAAGTGGCACAGCCATGCCCCGTTGATCTTGCTGCCGGTGGCCGGACTTCTCGGGGGCGTCAACCTCGTCCTGGGCGGCATTGCCATGATCGCGGGCGTCGTGCTGCTGTGGGCAGCACCTCACTGGAGCCGGCGCGACAAGATCATCGGCACTGCGGCCACGCTCCCGGTCCCTATAGCGCTTGTCGGCATAGCCTTCACTGCAGCGACAACGGGGCCGCTCGACCCGGGGCTGCTCACTCTCGTCGCCCCCAGCGTGCTGGTCCCGGCGGCCGCATCGGTATACCTCTTCCGGGCAGGGCGCCGCATGTCGTCATGATGAGGAATCGCCTGTTCTGGCAGCGTCACCGACCGCATGGCCCGGACCGGGCACCCTGACGGCCGGCGCAAGTTCGAGCCGCTTGTCCATGTCGAGGCGGGAAGGTGCCGTACGGGTTGATGTTCGACCAGAACAACGCGGTCAAACCGCGCCGGTCCTCGTCCCGACTACGGGTCGATGAACCGGCCAACGGCGATCCGGCACGACGCAATGACGTCTGACGCTGCCGGTTCTCCCTCGTGCGCCCCTACTCGGGGGCGCTGGAATCAGCACGGCCATAGAAGGCATCGACGTAGCGCTGAGCGGTGTCGGGATGCAGTCCGAAGATGGCGGCGACATGGAGTGGATCCGGGATCCCGATGGCTTCGGCTTCGTCGAGAATACGGTCCTGGCGCAGTCCGCTGAGGGTCGCCTGCCGGTCACGCACGGCATACCGGAGCCAGACCCTACTCACGGGCTCGGTGTTGTGGGCGGTTTGCTGGGTGATCAGCAGGTGCGGATTGGCCGTCCGTGCCCATCTGCGGTGTCGGTAGCCCAGGTAGCGGGCGATGGCAGCGTGGGTGAGGTTGTCGATGGGGCGGTGTGCTCCGCCGAGGTTGCCAGTTCAGCGAAGGCCGCCTCGGGGAGCCGGGTAAGGATGCGCGGCTGGGGCCGGCGCGTCAGACCCTGGCTCAGTCGCCGGGTGGGATTGGTGAAGATCCGGCGACGGGCCTTGAGGAAGGCGAAGAGCGAGCGCAATGCGGTCAGTCGGGTGTGTCCGTCCCCGCCGCGGGGTGTGGGTTACTGGAGGGCGGCGATGATGTCGTCGCGGGTGACCTCGCGCAGCGCGGAGTACTCGCGGGCCCAGCCGGTCAGGATCGGCAGTGCTTGGAGAGTCTAGTTCTTCCACGTCAGCTCGGACTTCGGACGGTGGCGGGCGTCCCCGCGCCGCAGGACGCCCGTCCAGTCGGCGACGTCGATGCGGATCGGGTCGGGCAGATTCGGCAAGGTGCTGCGCAAGCCAGAGGTCTACCGGGTCGGGACGGTCGTCGGTGAGCCGACCGAGAACCTGCAGGAGCTCCAGCGTGTGCACGATGTTGCGGTGACGTCGCCGAGGCGGGTGATGCGGGACGCCGAGTAGACAGGGGTGCCCGCTTCGTGGAGGGCAACCACGGCTTCCAGGGTGAGGGCAATGCTGCCGCGGACATCGGTGGCCCAGCCCCTTCAAGTCGCCGATCCGGTCGATGGCGGTGACCATATGCGCGTGCCGGGCCAGCCAAATGCGGTCGGCGCCCCACGGCATTTTGCCGGTGACGGGGAAGGCCGAGTGACGGTAGCGGAAAGCGGGGTCGGCGAGGAAGCCGACGACGGTGGTGTCGGCTGCGGCCACGAGAGGGTTGGCGGTCATGGCCTCGAGCACTGGGACACCCCGCGGGAGTACTTGGAGCGTGGCCTGCCCGCTCTCCGCAGTCGCTGAGGCGATCACGAACCAGCCGATGAGTACGAGCCAGATGCCGCTGAACACGGCCCCGAGGAAGATCACGCACAGGCCCAGCACGCCAGACCACAGCGAAAGAGCCCCGCACGCCGCTGACGTCACCGGGCGCAGCCGACGTCCAGCACTTCGATCACGTCACCGTGGCTGGTGTAGACAAGCCAGCACCATTCACCGAATACCGCGGCCAGCTCCGGGGCCTGTAGCTTCGGGGCCCGGGCCACAGCAGTGATGAGCGTGATGATCTCCTCATGCGCATCGTCCGGGACGCCGAACAGCACGTTGGCAGCCTGTTGGATCAGTTCGACTTTCATATCGCACCCCGCGGACCGCAGGAGCAGCAAGGTAGGGCAGCTGTGTACTCCGCCCGCGCCTGGACGACTACGACCAGAGTCCGTCATCGGTAGCAAGCGTCGCAAGGTGTTGGGGTCCCGGTAGTACTCGCTGCGAAAACAACGAATGTCGCTGACCAGCAGGGATGCGGCTTGGATCACTCATCAGCCTTCGTGGCTGATGCTCTCGCGGTGCTTGCGTAGCTCTCGGTACAGCGTGGAGCGGCTGACGCCGAGCTCTGCGGCGACCTGTTCGGGGATCGCGCCGTCTTTGATCCGCTGAGCGGCTCCGGCGCGGGTGGTCGCGTTGAGCTTCGCGGGCCGTCCGGTCGGCAGTCCGCGGGCTTCCTTGGCAGCACGGGCGCCGACGGCACGCCGCAGCATGTAGATCCGTTCCACCTGCGCGAACATCGCCGGCAGCGCGATAGCCATGTCCGTCCCGGGGCCCGGCTCGCTGGTGTCCGCGGCGAGCAACTTTATGGTGTGGCCGGTCCACTTGTTCAGTTCGGCTGCGCTCAGGTAGCCGATGTGGGGGGTCTCGCCGTCGTCGCAGTGTCCCACGAGATACCCGTCATCCCCGACGGCGCCTGCCCTCGGTGGCGTGGATCTCGTGAAGGCGCACGGGATGCTCCTCCGTGGCGGTGTACAGCCTGACCGGCAGCGCGACCGACTCGAACCGGATCATCCCGGACCACGTGGCCTTCATGCATCCAGCGTCATCCGACAGCACATGGCGCGCATCCCGGTCGCAGCCACCCCTAGCGAGCTGCCCGGGTCACGAGGAAGTCCCCCACATGTCCTCCAGCTCGATGCCGTTGGGGCAGTGGTTGTAGCCGGTCGCCCCGTGCCCGGCGGGCGTCGATCCAATGCCGCGCGTGATGCTCCTCAAGTGGAAGGATCGGTGCCATGGGCACCGAGAAGGGCTGGGTGTACCGGGTCGACGAGCCGCACGGCTCGCAGGGCTGGCGCCCCTACGGCGGCCGTCCCGAGCGGTGGCGGGGGACCGTCATCACCGACGATCCCAAGGAGGACGCCGAGTACGTCGCCGCCCTCGTCGTCACCGACCTGGTGACCGAGTGGGAGGTGCTCGGCACCGCGCAGAGGCATGTGCGTGTGATCGTCTGGGAGGACGAGGAAGGCGACGGCCCCGAGGACGCGGCCATCACCGTGGAGATCCAGCCCGACATCGATGCAGACTGACCGATCCGGCCGCAGGGCAGGCTTGGCGCTCTTCGGTTCCGCGGAGCGCAGGCGTGGCGGAGCCTTCGCGCCGCGGTCAGGCCCGCGCGAAGGCTCCGAGGGCAAAACAGTCCCCGGTAGTGCTGCGCGTGTCCTGAGGCTTCAGTCGTCACCGTTGCCTCGGTATCGCGCCGGCTTGCCGGGGGCCTAAACCACATCCTGTCCAAGTCGCTCCGCCGACTAGACGTCCTCACCGACTTTGTGGCTCTTTCGGTGTTGTGGCCTACTAATCACCCTGCACGGAATATGCCAAGAGTCAATAGAGTTTGGGTAAATTTTTCAAACATTCAGTGGGTGAAGGTGCGGGCTTCTCGCGGCGAGGACTCGGAGACCGGGGCGCACGAGTACCCGAAGCGGGTGCGTCCCCGGCGGTCCGTTCCTCGCTCGCCCGCCAGGCGAGGCACAGAACCTGGGCCTTCGGCCCGTAGCGACGGGTGAGCCCCTGGCATCGCGGGCAGTAGCCGACCTCCCCAGGGGCGCACCCCAGCAGGATCGCGGCGGCTGCCCGATCCGTGTCTGGGGCGATGCGCTGTGGCATCTCGTCCATGTGCCCGAATGTACGTCTGGTGTCCCGTACAAGCAGGCCAGGCACGAGTAGCTGGGTCATCCAAGGTCGATGCCCAGCTCGGTGTTCGGTCGGCAGAACTGGCATGCCGCGATGTTCGGGCCTGCGAGTGCGGCACGTGCTTCATCGGCACGGATCGGATGATACGTGCCCTCGATCATGGTGCAGTCGGCCATGTGGATCAGGACGGGTTCGGGCCCGGTCGGTGTGCGCTTCTGTTGGACGACGTAGCCCGACTTCACGGACGGGGGCGTGAAGTCGGGCAGGGGACCAGCACCCTTCGGCTGGCGCTGCGGTCGCCGCGGCGGCTGACGTTCAGCGAGAGCGAGGGCATCCCGTATGGCATCCCGCTGCAGCCGTAGGTAGACGGTGCTCGTCTCGTTGTCCGCGATCTGTCGGTCGAGGTGGGCCAGGATCGCTCGGAGGCGGGGCGGGGCAGGCGGCAGGGGCATGGCGCGCACCATCCCCGTACGAGGCGAGACCGCTCACTGTGATTCCTCATGCGGTCTGCCAAGCCGCGCGAGGGATGGGCGGCGTGGCTTCGTAGCGCCGACCGTCGCGTAGCAGGGCCCAGAGGACGTTGACGCGGCGGCGGGCAAGGGCGAGGACGGCCTGGATGTGGCGCTTGCCCTCGCTGCGGTGAGGTCGGCCCGGGGCGCCCTGCCGGCGTTGCTGCTGGTGGGTTGCCCCGGACCGCCTCCCGAACCCGGCGTGCCCGTTACCGAGCACCGGGCTCTCCACAAATCCCGTGGTGCTTCCTCGGGTTCCTCATCCCGTGGTCGGCCAAGGCGAGGGGATAACCGTTCCCCGGTATCGGTAACGCGTCGTGCGTACCTTTGCCGGATCGAACAGCGTGACCTCCTCGCTGGTCGGCCACACGAGCGTCAAGTTAGTCCGCAACGCCCGCACAGCACATGATGCGCACACACAAAACAGCAGGTCAGGAACCCTTCACGGCCGGTTCAAGGATAGCGACGCCCTCCACCGGTCCATCCGCGACGACATCGAGCGGCGCGTCCGCGGCCTTCTCGACGACCTCGGCGTCCCGGCACAGCACTGACTGCGGACATTGGTACGGCAGCCGGCCCACGACTCGTCTTCGCCGACGCGCACAGCGACTCAGGCAACGGCGGTTCCGTGCCGGGCGTATCGGCGAAGCACAGCGCCGTGAGCGGTGCACACCGCCCCTGCCAACTGTCCCGGCCAACGCCATGATCACGACATCACCTGGCCATGGGCGGCGCGCATGCCTGCCTGGCCGTCCTGCGCGCCCGCGAGCTGGACGCGGGCAGCGCAGAAACCGCCGTGGGGCGGCGGGCGGAAGGGAGGCCCGAAGCCTCCTCGCTGGGTTGAAGAGACAGGCGGTTCGGCCTCTGCGGAGACCGTATCGCCCGTATCGCCCGTACCCTTCGTAGTGTCTACGGCGTCACATAGCGGGCGCCAAACCACTGGAGGCAATACCCCGTGCTGATTGCTCAGCGTCCGTCCCTGACCGAAGAGGTCGTCGACGAGTTCCGCTCCCGGTTCGTGATCGAGCCGCTGGAGCCGGGCTTCGGCTACACCCTCGGCAACTCCCTGCGTCGCACGCT
>NZ_JAGXJM010000763.1:0-230 GCF_019091445.1 Streptomyces sp. GbtcB7 | reverse complement strand
ATGGGCGTCGAGGAGATGCGCAATACCTTTGAGGAGATCGGAGTCGGCCAGTGGCTTCTCTATGCGTCCGGTCTCGTGGAGGCCGCGGGCGGAATCGCCCTCCTCGTCCCGGCCCTCGCCGCCCTCGCAGCCCTCGTTCTCCTGCGCGTCATGGCGGGAGCGGTTCTCACGAAAGCCCTGCTGGTAGATGACCGAAACGCGGGCCCCGCGCTGGCCACCCTGCTGCTGTG
>NZ_JAGXJM010000762.1:0-230 GCF_019091445.1 Streptomyces sp. GbtcB7 | reverse complement strand
TACCCGCTGCCAGGTCCCCCGGAGCCCGGCGCGCGCAATGTCCGCACGGAGCCAGTTGCAATGGGGCTGGGGCCGGGGGCGGAGCAAAGCCACGCGGGGGCTGGCGGCGTTGTCCCGTAGTACTCGTGCGCGGCGAGTTCCTCGGCTGCGGCTTGGCCACCGGCCGGGGCCGGCGCGGGGGCGGGCAGGGGGTGCTCCAACAGGCGGGGGGTGTGGCCCGTGTGCAGGGG
>NZ_JAGXJM010000761.1:0-230 GCF_019091445.1 Streptomyces sp. GbtcB7 | reverse complement strand
GCCGGGCTGCCCGCCATGGGCCCGCGGCTAAAGCTGACCAAGGACTACCTGCGCGGCCCCAACCCGCGGATCACGTCCGCCGAGACGATGATCAAGACGTCCCCGCCCGGTGAGGGGTCCCGACTGCTGCGGGTGCGCGAGAACAATCGGGTGTACGACGCCTGTGCGCGGCCGGGGGAACTCGTCGGCGGCGCCGTCCGTTTGATGGTCTGCGGCCCGTTCAGCGTGGG
>NZ_JAGXJM010000760.1:0-230 GCF_019091445.1 Streptomyces sp. GbtcB7 | reverse complement strand
CCCACTGCTCTACGCCGACGGCGTGCTCTACACGGCGCACACGTTCGTGGCCCTCGCCCGGCTCGGCGCCGACTTCTTCGTCTGCTCGCCGTACAAGTTCCTCGCCCCGCACCACGGCGTGCTCGCCGCCGCTCCGGCCCTGCTGGAGTCGCTGCGTCCCGACAAGCTGCTGCCCTCCTCCGACGCGGTCCCGGAGCTTGTCGGGCTCGGGACGCTACCCTACGAGCTCC
>NZ_JAGXJM010000759.1:0-230 GCF_019091445.1 Streptomyces sp. GbtcB7 | reverse complement strand
TGTAGGGGCAAGGGACCTGCTGGTTCGCGGACCGGGCCTCCGAGATCAACCTGGGGATCCTCCAGGGGGACAAGCTGTACGTCGAGTCGAGCAACCTGCTCGCGTCCGACGCGGGCCTGCGGACGGGCACGTCCTTCACGGGCCTCAGACGCGCCTCCCAGGGCAACGGGCTGGTCAAGACCACCGTCGAGGGCCACGGCCAGGCGGCGATCACGTCCGACGGCCCCGCG
>NZ_JAGXJM010000758.1:0-230 GCF_019091445.1 Streptomyces sp. GbtcB7 | reverse complement strand
CCGCTCCGGATCGTACGACGGTGGGGCACGTGGTGTAGGCCGATGCCGTCGGGCTGCTCCTGGTGGGCTCGGGTCTGCCCGTCGTCGTACCGAAGGAGCGGGTGGAGCAGTCCGGGCGGCACGGCTGGGCGCTCACGGCGCACCAGGCGGTCGGCCTGCGCTGGCCCCCCCCCGCGGTGGGGCCCCCCGGGGCCGCCGCGAGGGCCTTGACCAGCCCCGGGGGCTACAGG
>NZ_JAGXJM010000757.1:0-230 GCF_019091445.1 Streptomyces sp. GbtcB7 | reverse complement strand
GGCCGCGGGCGGCGGTGCGGCCGAGGAGCCAGCTGGGGAGGGAGCCGATGGCGGACAGGGGGGCGGAGGCGGACATGGGGCCAGCTTATCGAATTACCGTTGGTCCACCCAATGAATCTGGGATACCGTTGGGGATCCCCACGACCCGAGGGCTCGCCCCCCTCACCCCCTCACCCCTGGGGGTGCGATGCGTCGCGGCCGATACGAGCACTCCGGCGGCCCCCCGCTCC
>NZ_JAGXJM010000756.1:0-230 GCF_019091445.1 Streptomyces sp. GbtcB7 | reverse complement strand
CCCGGCGTGCCCGAGCGCGGCCGACCCCTCGAGGCCCACCGGCGCGTAGTAGCGCACCGCGTGCAGAGGCCCCAGCAGATGCCACAGCCGACGCACCACGCCGAGCTCGATCCCGAACTCGATCCCGGTCCCCACCCCTGTCCTGATCCCGGTCTCCATACCGACATCCCCGTCCCCCTGAACCATCCCGGCCACCTCACTACCGTGCTCCGACATGACGAACCCCCTCG
>NZ_JAGXJM010000755.1:0-230 GCF_019091445.1 Streptomyces sp. GbtcB7 | reverse complement strand
TCCGCTCGCCCTCGTACGCCATCGACACGGTGACCGGCGAGTGCCAGTCGGGCACGGGGCGCGAGGGGGCGAGGTCGATGCCCTCGCCCTGGTCCAGGGCGTCCCAGCAGTACTCCCCGTAGTGGTCGTCCCCGAAGGCCGCCGCCAGGGAGGGCTTGAGGCCGAGGCGGGCGGGCGCGGTCGCCATGTTGGCGACGCCGCCGGGGCTCGACCCCATCCCGCGCGCCCAG
>NZ_JAGXJM010000754.1:0-230 GCF_019091445.1 Streptomyces sp. GbtcB7 | reverse complement strand
CGGAAGCCCGGTCAGGAAGGACAGTCCTTTGGATCCCGGGTTGCCGAAGACCGCTTGCACGCCAGCCCAATCCCATGGCCGCGTTCGACGACCTCACTCGCCTCGCCCCTCCGCCGCCGCAACCACTGTGGGCGAACGGAGACTGGAACGAGGTGGAGGCAGCACCCGGCATGGAACTCCCCTCGGACTTCAAGCAGTTGGTCGGAGCCTACGGAGCCTACGGAGCCTAC
>NZ_JAGXJM010000076.1:0-18885 GCF_019091445.1 Streptomyces sp. GbtcB7 | reverse complement strand
CCCCCGACCGCGCCACCAGCTTCGGCGGCGACCACACCGGCTACACCGACTACCCCACCCTCAACTAACCACCAGCCGCAGAGCCCTGCTCCTCCGGACGATCGCCCGGCCGGAGGAGCACACCAGGCATCCGCAGCCCACCCGATAGGAAGGTGTACTCATGACCGAATTCACCGATGCTCAGCGCGCATACCTGTCCAGTCAGCGCATTGGCCGGTTGGCCACCGTGGACCCGAAGGGGCAGCCGCAGAACAACCCTGTCATGTACGCCTTCCAGCCGGACGGCACCATCCTCATCGGTGGCCACAACATGGGCGGTTCGAAGAAGTGGCGCAACCTGAAAGCGAACCCCAAACTCGCCTTCGTCGTTGACGACGTCGTCAGCTTCAGCCCCTGGCGGGCCCGGTTCGTGGAGATCCGCGGTACAGCCGAACTCCTGGACGGAGCCAGCGCCTTGAGCGCGGGGTTCAGCTCGGAGACGATCCGCATCCACCCGGAGAAGGTCTTCAGCTTCGGCGTCGACGTCTGACCGGCTTCACTGAGCAGGCTCACACCGTGAAGAGCGGTGTGACGTCGAGGACGACCTGCATGTCGTCGATCAGGCCGTCCGGTCGACGGTGCAGCAGTGTCACGGCCGGCAGTGACAGCATGCTGCCGTTGTGGCGGACGTACTCGACGTCGGCGACCAGCACGGTCTGGTCCCCGCTCTGCCAGACCTGGCGGAACCGGTGGCACATGCCTCGCACCGACTGCAGGAAGGCCCCGGCCCCGGCGAGGAACTCCTCGTGGCCGACCGTCGGTTCGCCGTTGCCGAAACGGATACGGCAGTCGTCACTGAAGTGGGCGAGCACCGCCTCAACGTTCAGAGTGTCGAAGCACGAGTACAGCTCGGCCACCCAGGCGGGTGTCTCGTCGGCGATCTGTGCGGTGTGCAGCTCGGTCTGGTTCATGGTCTCTCCCTTGAGGCCTGGTCGTCCCTTGGTGGTGCGCTGTTGATCCCCGTGGCCATGCGACATGCGGTGATGGTCGGACTCGGACCGGCCGCCCCGGTGGCATCGGGCTCAGGCTCGATGCCACCCGGCTCACGCCCGAGCAGTGTCGGGCTCACGCCCGGGCAAATCCCCCGTCCACGACCAGCGTCTGGCCGGTCATGAAGGCGGCCTCGTCGGAGGTCAGGAATGACACCGTGCCCATCAGATCCTCCGGCACACCGGTGCGCTTGATCGCCTGGGTGGTGAGAAGCGCGTCGAAGATCCCCAGCTCCTGTTGCGGCCCGGAGAGGGTGCCCGGTGTGCGGACCAGGCCCGGTGCGATCGCGTTGACGGTCACCCCGTGCTCGCCGACCTCGGCGGCGAGCGTGCGGACGAAGCCGATCACTCCGCCCTTGCTCGCCGTGTAGGCGACCATGCCGGGTGGCCCGGAGTGGAAGGTCGCGGAGGCCATGACCACGATCCGTCCCCAGCCATGTTGTTTCATGCCGGGCAGGAACGCCTTGGTCAGGTGGAAGAGGGAGTCGAGGTTGACGTCCATGATGCGGCGCCAGGTTGCCCAGTCCGTCTCCTCGAAGGGGACGATGGGGTAGATGCCGGCGTTGTGGACGAGAATGTCGACGTCTCCGAAGCGGTCGGTGACCGCCGTGGCGAACCGTGCCACGCTGTCGGGGTCGGACACGTCGCAGCGGGCGGAGAACACCTCGCCGCCTGCCTCGTGGATCAGCTTCTCGGTCTCGTCGGCTGGGCCGAGGTCGGCCACGGCGACGGTGTGGCCGTCGCGCGCGAGCCGTAGGGCGTAGCCCTGGCCTATGCCAGCGGCGCCGCCCGTGACGACGGCGACCCTCTTGGTTCTCTCCGGCTCGGTGGTGTCGGATGCCATGCTGGCTCTCCTTCGTGCTGTGATCTGGCGGGCGTTGGTAAGAAGGGCACTCTCGATCGACCTTGTTGTGTGGGGGGCGGGAGGGGGCGCTTCCCGTGCGGCAGGCGCCCCCATACGGCTGGGTCAGGCCTCGGCCTTCTGGATGCCGAGCAGGTGCTCGTAGTACGCCCGCTTCTCGGCCTGGTCCTTCTCCAGGTAGGCCAGGACCAGGGCGTAGATCTCGGGCTGCTGGATGGTGTAGTGCTCGTCGTTGCCCGCGAGCAGCTGGCCGAGCTGGCCCATGTGCAGGTGCCAGGCGGCGGCCAGGAGGTGCTCGCGGAAGACGTCGTGAGGCAGGGTGTGGGTCAGGGTGAGCTTCGAGCCGTCGCCGTCCGCCTCGACGGCCCACCGCATCGTCGTGCCCATGAGGTCAGGGGTGTGGCCCCAGGCGGGTACCTCCCAGGTCAGTGCCAGGACCTGCTGCGGCACGTACTCGAGGACTTTGCCGAAGACCGTCGCGCCCATCTTCGGCGCGATCTGGATGAGGACGTCACCGCCCACCTGCGGCTCCAGCTTGTCGACCGGACCGCCCATCCACTTCGTGAGCAGCTCCGGCTCGGAGACGAAGCGCCACAGGTCCTCCAGGGGCGCGTCGAAGTGCCGCTGGAACTCCACCTCGTTCGCTTCGAGGGTGTGCCGGATGGTGCCGTCCACGTTGTCCGTCATGGTTGTCCTGTCTTTCGCTTTGTGATGTGCAGTGGATAGGTGCCGGAGTGGTCAGGCGTCCGCCGACGTGGCGGAGGGCTGCTGCCACCACGGATAGCGGTCCGCGTCCTCGTGGCCGAGGTCGGGATCGAAGTAGACGTGCATCCGGCGGATACGTCCGTGACGGAAGTCGAAGACTGCGCAGAAGTGGCCGGGGATGTCCTTGCGTCCGTCCCAGGTCCGGCCCGTGACAGTCTCGCCCTCCGTGGTGCCCTCGACGACGACCCGGTCACCCTGTTCGACGATCTGGAACTCGTCGAGGTGGTGCGCCATGTGTCGGAACATCGCGCGGCCCTTGCCTGCCGCGACCATCGCGTCGAGTCCGGCGGCGACGCCGAACTTGGGGGTGTAGATCTGGACGTCCTCGGTGAACAACTCAGTGGGGTTGCCGGTGATTCGTCCGTCGGCTATGTCGTAGAAGCGTTTGATCGTCGTGACGTTCGCAGAGTCCGCCATTGGATCTGCCTTTCTCGGTGATGGTTGTCGTGGTCCGCCGGGGACGGCGGACCGGTCAGTGGGCCAGATAGCCGCCGTCGACATTGAGGACGGCGCCGGTGATCAGCGATGCCTCGTCGCTGCACAGCCAGGCCGCCGCGGCCGCGACTTCTTCGGGCTGCCCGGCTCGGCCGATGGGCTGACGGGCCAGGATGGCAGCTACGGCGTCGGGCGGATTGGCCGCTGTCATCGGCGTCTCGATGTAGCCGGGGGACACCGCGTTGACGCGGACGCCCTGGGCGGCGTACTCGATGGCCGCGGTCTTGGTCAGACCCACGACGCCGTGCTTGCTTGCCACGTATGCCGCCTGGGTCGGCATACCGGTGTGGGCCCAGATCGAGGCGGTGTTGACGATCGCGCCACCGCCGGCCTCGAGCATCCGGGGGATCTGGTGGCGCATGCACAGGAACACCCCGAGGAGGTTGACGTTCAACACCCGCGTGAACTCCGCCTCCGACAGCTCACCGGTGAGCGCCATGGCGAACGTGCCGGCGTTGTTGTGGGCGAAATGCAGCCCGCCGTACGTCGCCACGATGGTGTCCACGGCCTCCCGGACCGCGTCGCCCGACGCCACGTCGGTGTGCAGGAAGATGGCCTTTCCGCCAGCACCCTCGATGAGGGACACGGTTTCCTTGCCGCCCTCGGCGTTGACATCGCACACTCCGACCGCCGACCCGCGGGCCGCGAACGCCAGGGCCGAAGCCCTGCCGATGCCCGATCCGGCTCCGGTCACCATCGCTACGCGCCCGGCGAACTGCTCGGATGTTGTCATGTCGTCCCCTTTTCGGCAGGAGGAGGCGTGCGAGGACCCCCTGAGGTCGATCGCACAGGTGCAGCGGCAGAGAGCACCTGTCGCCCGTCATCGAGCGTCAGGAGGGTGAGACGGCCGGGACGTGTCCGTCGCACGTTCCCGGTTGTTGTACTGAGCCGGCCGCAGGTTGCGCGGGCGGCAGACTCCTTCCGGCGGGTGCGCGTCACTCTGGCTTCGGCTCGAAGTTCTGCAGGAACTCGTCAGGCATCAGCGGACACCACACCGCAGGCGGGACGTCCCAGTCCTGCCCCTTCCAGTCCTCGCTGATCTGGTCGATGTCGGAGAAGTACTCGATCCAGCTGCCCCACGGGTCTCGCATGTAGTGGAACAGGTTCGAGCCCAGGGTGTGCCGGCCGAGTCCCCAGCCGACGGTGTGTCCCTTGTCGGCCATGACCTGGGCTCCCATCGCCAGCTCGTCGAGGTTGTTGACCTCCCAGCTCGAGTGGTGCAGACCGGGGTGACTGCTCTGGATGAACCCGAACACGTGGTGGTCGCCGGGTCCGGAGTTCATGAACACGGCCTTGCCGGTGATCCGGTCGGACAGTCTCAGACCGAGGGTGCGCTCGTAGAAGTCCTGCGAGCGGTTCACGTTCGAGGAGAAGATCAGCATGTGTCCGAGCCGACGCGGGCGCGGCGCGGTGTTCGCGGTCAACCAGCGGGCCTTGTCCACCCGCTGGTAGTCGCCGGCCACGTTCTGCTTGAACGGCTGTGCGGGGCGCGGCGAGGCGAGTTCCTGCTCGCGCACGTTGACCGCGTTGCCGTCGGGATCGTGGAACCACAGGCCGCCCTCGGGACCGCCCGTCGGCGCGTCTTGGAGGGCGATGCCGAGCGATTCGAGGTGCCGCTGCAGCTCGGGCAGTGAGCCGTCCGGGGCGGCGAAGGCGACGTGGTGCAGGCGCTTGTCGTGTCCCTCGACAAGCAGCGTCTGGTCCTGGTCCCGGCCGTCGCAGCGTACGACGAGCCGGTTGTCGTGTTCGTCGACGGTCAGGCCGAAGTCGGTGTAGAAGTCCTTGCCCTGGGCCAGGTCGGGCAGTTGGAGGCCGTAGTGCAGAAGGCCGCTGACGCGCATGGTGCATTCCTTCATCGATCGGTCCTTCCCGGGATGCGGGGCGGACGGTTACGTCACTCGTCGGTCACGGTGGCGGTGGGCAGAGTTCACGCGGTGTCGGGTCTTCGCAGGTGTGCCCACAGCCGGTCGAGAAGGGGTGGGGCTGCTGCCCGCCAGCCGTCGATCTCGGCGGAGGTGAGGGCCTGGATCGCCCCGGCCTGCCGTGCCGCGAGGTGCAGGCGGCAGGTGGTGTCGAGGAGCCACATGCGGGCGACGGCATGGCCGGGTGTGCTGCCGGTGGTGACGGCACCGTTGCCCCGCAGCACGAGCGCGTCGGCGTGGCCGAGGGTGCGAGCGGCCGGTTCGGCGATGTCGGCCGAGCGCATCAGGCGTGCGTCGTCGTGTACGGGCACGGTCTCGCCGAGCATGGCGGCCTGTCCGTGGAGGGGCGGGATGCTGCGGTGGGCGACCGCGCCGGCCGCGAAGGCGGATTCCGGTATGGCGCGGGCGACGGCATGGACGTCCGGCCGTGCCTGGTAGACCGCCAGGTGGATCCATGCCTCGCCCGGTGTGTTCGCCGGTAGCACCGTCGAGTTCAGAGGGATCTCGAGGAGCGTTTCCTCGGTTGCCTCGGCAAGGTCGATCGCGGGTGTGATCAGCATCCGGTCGCCACGTCGAGCCGACACGTGCCCGAATGCCGCCACCAGGCCGAGTGCCGCGAGGGTACGCGCCGCTGCGACCACTTCAGCCGCGTCGGCCGCGCTGCCCTCAGCTGCTCGGGCCGTCGATTGTACTGTCATGAGCGCACCAATCCACCGTCGGCCATGAGGGTCTGGGCCGTGACGAAGGCCGCGTCGTCGGAGACGAGGAACGCGAGCACCCCGGCGAGGTCCTCGGGAACCTGACTTCGCTTGATGGCCTGCATCCGCGCCACCGTCTCGAAGGACTCCGCCGACCCGGCAGCCTCGGTCGTCGGGGTGCGCACCAGACTGGGAGCGAGTGCGTTGACGGTGACACCGTCACCGGCCACCTCGGTGGCCAGTGCGCGGGTGAAGCCGATGGCCGCCATCTTGCTGGCCACGTAATGGGTGACCCCGGAGACGACGAGGCCGACCGAGTTCGACGTGACGTTGACGATGCGCCCCCAGCCGCCGGCGCGCATGTCGGGCAGGAACTCCTGGCAGGTGTGGAACAGCGCGTCGGTGTTGAGTGAGAACACCCTCCGCCAGTCCTCGAAGGTGAGACTGTCGAACGGCTGATGGGGGTAGATGCCCGCGTTGTTGTCCAGGATGTGGGCCGACCCTATGCGCGCCGTCACCTCGTGCCGCGCCGCCCCGACGGCTTCCGGATTGGTGAGGTCGCAGGTCACGGCGATCGCCTTCCCCCCGGCCTCTTCGATTTCGTGAACCACATCGGTCGGGCGGCCCGGGCGGAGACCGCCACCCCCCCCCCCCCGCGGGCCCAGCCGCCGCGGGAGGGCCCGCCGGATGCCGCGGGCGCCGCCGGTGACGACGGCTGTGCGGCCGACGAGGCGACCGCTCATCCGGCCACCCCATGTGTCGTCTCGGCCGGCGCCGACACGGCATCGGCGTCGAGGGCTGCGAACAGTGGTGCGGCGTCGATGTGCACGCGCAACGAGGTGACCAGGCCCGATGGGGCGCGTTCGACGATCGTGACGCAGGGGAGAACCACCTCGGTGCCACCGCGTGTGGTGTAGTGCACGCGGGCTTCGAGAACCAGGGTCCCTTCGTCGACCGTCCAGCGGTTGCACCACTCGTGCTGCATGCCGGCGAGCGCGTGGCGCAGGTTGTCCAGCACCTCGCGCATCGCAGCGTGCCCGATCGCGGGCGGATTGTTGCCGAACACCAGCTCCCCGTCAGGGGCGAAGCGATCGAGGACGCGCTCCGTCAGCTGTGCGTCGATGTCGGCGTAGAAGGAGTCGATCCAGTCGGACACGTCAGACATCTTTGTCCCTTTCGTCCGTATTTGGTAGTAGGTGCCGCCTCAGTGGGGTGTGCGACCGGTCACGTCACGCGGCTTCGGTGACAGCTATGCGGCGCATGGCGTCGCGGGTGGCGGTGAGGGCCTGGACGTAGAGGCCAGTCATGTTCTTGGCGTAGTCTTCCTCGGCTCCGGAGTTGCCTGGGGTACCGGCGAGGACCAGAGCGAAGCTGAAGCGCAGTTGCATGTCGTCCCCCTCGCCCTCGATCTCGTTGGCGATCGTGCCGAGGATCGGGCCCGACAGGCGGGTGAACACCACGCGGTGGGGCGCTTCGAGGGTGATCCGCTCGCGGTAGTCGTCGCCCTGGATGCGGATGTCACGGTCGAAACTCGCGTCGCTGTAACGTTCGACGACTTCACATTCGCTCATCGCGGGCACGAATGGCAGGGCGTTGTTGGCCTTGAGGACCAGACCCTCCCAGACGGCGGTGCGGTCGAGCCGGGGTTCCCCGGGTTCGTTGACGGGGATCACGTGGCTCACGAAGATCATCGATCCTCCTTCGGCCGGCGGCACTGCCGACCTCGTGTTGGTTGTATGCGCTACCGGGCCGTACCGGCTACGACGTCGCGGCGGGCACCGGCTGGGGCAGCTGACGCTGTCGGGTCGTGGGCGCCACCGGGCCGCGCCACATGTCGATGGACGAGGGCTGGTCGAGGTCGAACACGCGCGGCGTCCACGCCGCGTCGTCCTTGATGAGCTCGCCGCCGACGGCGTACTCGTAGGTGAGGTTCTCCGGACCGCGGAAGTAGAGGAACACCGATCCGGAGGTGGGGTGGCGTCCGGGTCCCATCACGATCTCCACGCCCTGGTCGACCAGGAAGTGCCAGTTGCGCATCAGGTCGTCCAGGGAGTCCACCTGGAAGTTGACGTGGCAGAGCGCTGCTTCGTCGCCGCGGAACACGGCCAACTTGTGGTGGACCGGGTCGATGCGCATCAGGCAGGCGCCGTCGCCGACCCAGTCCGACACGCGAGCGTTGAAGGTCGTGGACCAGAAGCGGTGCGCTTCGTGTACGTCGGGTGCGTCCAGGCACAGGTGCCCGAACTCGGTGATACCCGACCCCCGGGTCAGCCGCAGGGGATCTGCGGAACGGAACTGCGCCGCGGCCAGTTCGACACGGTTGCCGAACGGATCGTCGAAGGCGATGTACTCCGACACACCGCGGGAACGCGCCCCGGCCCGGTCGCCGCGTTCGACGCGCAGGCCCTGCTTCTCCAGTTCGGTCTCCGCCGCGGCCAGGGCCTCGGGGCCCGCGACCGTGAAGCCGGAGGAGAGCACCCCGGAGCGTCCCTGGACGAAAGTGAGGCAGTGGCCCCGGGCGTCGGCACGCAGATGTGCCACACCGGGTTCGTCGGAGTCGACCACCTCGAGGCCGACGATCTCACTGGCGAATCGGACGGCGCCT
This sequence comes from Streptomyces sp. GbtcB7, assembly GCF_019091445.1. Taxonomy (NCBI): domain Bacteria; kingdom Bacillati; phylum Actinomycetota; class Actinomycetes; order Kitasatosporales; family Streptomycetaceae; genus Streptomyces; species Streptomyces sp. GbtcB7. Next base: position 10,510 of record NZ_JAGXJM010000076.1, on the reverse strand, counting down.
TCGAGGTCCTCGACACCCGAGCGCACGTAGGCGATGTCGGTCAGGGTGATCACTGGGCGGTCCCTTCGTCGTAACCGAGGTAGCCGCGCACCCGGGCACTTTCGGGCCAGGACTCGCAGAGGGAGCCGGTCAGTTGGGTTCGCAGGCAGAGGGATGTGGCGCAGGTGCAGGTGCGGCGGGTGTCGGCGGTTCCGGCCTGCACCTTGCGCGGCCAGTCGGGATCGACGAAGAGCGGCCGGGCCAGGCCCACCGCCTGCGCCTGGTGCGACTCAAGGACCCGCACCGCGTCCTGGGGTTCGCCCAGGCCGCCGTTGGCCACTACGGGGATCTGCACCGCACGTTGCAGGGCTGCCGTGTCCTCGAGCGAGTAGCCCGGCTTGTTGAGCATGCCCGCGTTGTGCGGCAGGCGCATGGTCTCGAACGTGGCCGGGATGGCAAACAGGAACGCGGCTCCCGCGTCCTCCAGCAGCCGGGCCAGCCGGACGGCGTCGTCGAGGCTCCAGCCGCCCTCCACGCGCTCGTCGCTCAGCAGGTGGACGCCGACCACGAAGTCCGGACCGGTGTTTGCGACGACACGTCGCACCACCTCAAGGGGCAGCCGGGTCCGTCCCTCGAAGTCGCCGCCCCATTCGTCAGTGCGCCGGTTGGTGCGCGGCGAGAGGAAACCGGAGAGTAGGAAGCCCTGCGCGACGTGCACGTCGACCCCGTCGAAGCCGGCGCGCTCGCACAGCTGCGCGGCGCGGACGAACTCCTCGATGACCTCCTCGATCTCCTCAGGAGTGATCTCCTGCGGAGTGACCATGCGGCCCGGGGTCAGTTCGAAGGGAGTCGCGGAGGGGGCCAGCCGGGGGCGGCTCTCATACTCCTCCCAGGGGCCGGCGTATCGGCCGGAGTGCACGATCTGGACGATCGCCAGAGCGCCGTGCCGGCGGATCTCGGAGGCCAGCCGGCGCAGCCCCGGCAGCTGCTCCTCGTCGCTCACCAGCGTCTGCAGTGGCATCTGCCGCCCCGCGACGCAGATCGCGAAGTTCTCCGTGATCACGACACCGGCGCCGCCCTGGGCGCGCCGGGCGTAGTGCTCGATCTCCCGGTCGGTCACGGTGCCGTCGGGGTTGGCGTAGCCGACCGACATGGGGGCCTGCACGATCCGGTTGCGGGCGCTGCGCGTGCCGAAGTTCAACGGTGTGAACAGTGGGGCGAGATCCGCCGAGGCGGTGGCGCGGCTCGCGCTGTGGGTGGAGGTCATCCCTGCTCCAGGGTGTTCAGGGCCGCCTGTGCGGTCGAGACCGCGGCGGGCTGGTCGGCTCGCCGCACGTCGTTGGCCAGTGCGCCCAGCGGTTCGATTTCGATGCGCAGCCGGTCGCCGTCCTCGAGTGCGAGGCCCTTGGCGGCGCCGACGCCGGCCGGGGTGCCCGTGGCGAGAACGTCGCCCGGCTCCAGGGTCATCAGCGCGCTGGCGGCGGACACGAGTTGCGCCACGCTGAAGATCATGTCCTTGGTGTTTCCGTCCTGTTCCAGCACGCCGTTGCGCCACAGCCGGACCGGTAGCGTCTGCGGGTCGGGGATGAACCAGGACGGCGTCACACCTGGGCCGATGGGGGCGAAGGTGTCGCGCCCCTTGGACGCGAGCCAGTCGTAGGCGAACGGCGGGGCCAGCGGGTTGGGGCGGGCGTGCAGACCGCGTGCGGAGATGTCGTTGACGATCGTGTAGCCCGCGACCGCGTCCAGCGCCTGTTCCACCGGCACGTCGTGGACGCGTCGCCCGATCACCACACCGAGTTCGGCCTCCCAGTCGACCCGGGCACCCGGGTCGTCCGGGATGGCGATGGTGTCGTCCGGGCCGACGATCGCGGTCGGCGGCAGCAGGAAGAAGTACGGCTCCATGCCCTCCGGCACGTCTCCGACGCCCATTTCCCGCAGGTGATCGTGGTAGTTGGCGCCGGCGAAGACCAATTTGCCAGGGGCAGGTACGGGCGCCAGCAGGCGTACGTCTTCCAGGTGCTCACCCTCGGAGGGTTGCCAGCCACGCAGGACCGGCTCCAGGTCGGCCCAGTCCCGCAGCGCCGCACCTACGTCGATATAGCGTGCCAGGGCCGGGTGGTGTCGTACACGTCCCTCGGCGTCGGCGACGGCGACGAATGTTGCGGCTCCCGGGCTTTCGGGGCGGCAGGTCACCAGGCTCCATACGGACATTCGAACTCCCGAGCTCGATTATTGGCCGTCCTACTATTCGGCAGAGCTAGCAGCAGTGCTTTGGCGGGCGGCTCTGGGTCAACACTGCATACAGTTTCAGCCGCAGTCAATAGGTCGACCAAGGGTTGACTTCGATACCTGAAAGTGCACACAGTTTGGAGGTGAAGCGCCGGCCTGGACGAGGCACGGCGAGCACTCGACCGACCCGATCGGAGATCACCATGACGGACTTGATCGCGCGCCCGGCGGAGCAGGACGAGGGGGTGCCATCATGACCGCCGTGACACTGGACGAGGCGGCGGATGCCCTCCTCGGCGCGTACGACACCCGGGTTCCGATCGAACCGTTGGTGGACAAGTACCAGGACCTGACGCTCGCCGACGCCTACGAGATCCAGCTGCTGCAGATCCGCCGCCGGGTGGCCGACGGCGCGCGGATCAAGGGTCACAAGGTCGGCCTGTCGTCACCCGCCATGCAGCGGCAGATGGGCGTGGACCAGCCGGACTACGGTCATCTGCTGGACGACATGTTCTGGCTGGAGAACGCGCCCGTGCCGGCCTCCCGGTTCCTGCAGCCCCGGGTGGAACCGGAGATCGCCTTCGTACTCAAGCGGCCGCTGGCCGGACCGGGGGTCACGGTCGCGGAGGCCGCTGCGGCCGTGGACTTCGTCTTGCCGGCCCTGGAACTCATCGACTCGCGCATCCGCGACTGGCGCATCGGCATCATCGACACCATCGCGGACAACGCCTCCTCCGGCGGAGTCGTCCTGGGCAGCACCCCGGCCCGGCTCACCGACGTCGACCTCCGCCTCGCCGGATGCACGCTGCACCACAACGGCGAACTCGTCGGCACCGGCGCGAGCGGCGCCGTGCTCGGCTCGCCGCTGACCTCGCTGGTGTGGCTGGCCAACACCGTCGGCGCACGAGGTGTGGTCCTGGAGGCCGGGCACGTCGTACTGCCTGGCTCCATCACCGCTTCCGTGCCGGTCGCCGCGGGCGACACCGTCACCGCGGCCTACGCCGGACTCGGCAGCGTCACGGCACGTTTCACCGAGGAGACCTCATGAGCAAGGCGACCGCGGCCATCGTCGGCCCCGGCAACATCGGCACCGACCTGCTCGCCAAACTGCTGCACAGCGAAACGGTCGACGTACGGTACATGGTCGGTGTGGACCCGGCCTCGGACGGGCTCGCCCGGGCGGCCAAGCTGGGTGTGGAGACGTCCGCGGAGGGAGTCGACTGGCTGCTCTCCAGGGACGAGCTGCCGGAGCTGGTGTTCGAAGCCACCTCGGCGAAGGCGCACATCGCCAACGCGAAGCGGTATGCCGAGGCGGGCATTCAGGCGATCGACCTGACGCCCGCGGCTCTGGGGCCGCTCGTCTGTCCGGCGGTGAACCTGCGTGAACATCTGGACGCCCCCAACATCAACATGATCACCTGCGGTGGGCAGGCCACTATTCCGATCGTGCACGCTGTCTCGCGCGTGGTGCCAGTTGAGTACGCGGAGATTGTGGCGTCGATCGCCTCCCGCTCGGCGGGGCCCGGCACCCGGGCGAACATCGACGAGTTCACCGAGACCACTTCGCATGCGATCGAGCAGGTCGGCGGCGCCCGCAAGGGTAAGGCCGTGATCATCATGAACCCGGTCGAACCCCCGATGATCATGCGGGACACGGTGTTCTGCGCGATCCCCGAGGACGCCGACCACGACGTGATCAGCGAGTCGATCGTCCGGATGGTCGGCGAGGTGGCCGAGTACGTGCCCGGCTACACGCTGCGTGCCGACCCGCAGTTCGACGACCCGCGCCCCGAGTGGAGGGACCAGGCCCGGGTGGCCGTCTTCCTCGAGGTGCGCGGCCGGGGCGACTACCTGCCGCCCTGGGCAGGAAACCTGGACATCATGACGGCTGCGGCCGCTCGCGTCGGCGAGCAGCTGGCGGCCGCGAAGACCACGGCGGTGACCTCATGACCCCCGAAAACACTCAGCAGCCGCGCAAGTTGCGCATCACCGACTCCACGCTGCGGGATGGCTCGCACGCGATGCGGCACCAGTTCACCGAGGAACAGGTGCGCGGCGTCGTCCATGCCCTGGACAAGGCGGGTGTCGAGGTCATCGAGGTGGCTCACGGCGACGGTCTGGGCGGCTCCAGCTTCAACTACGGCTTCTCCAAGGTGGACGAGATCCAGCTGATCGGGGCCGCCGTGGACGAGGCGACCCGCGCGAAGATCGCGGTTCTGATGCTGCCGGGTGTCGGCACGGTCACCGAGCTGAAGCGCGCCCATGCGGTCGGTGCGAGCGTGGCGCGCATCGCCACTCACTGCACCGAGGCGGACACGTCGGTCCAGCACTTTACCGCCGCGCGGGAGTTGGGCATGGAGACGGTCGGCTTCCTGATGCTCTCGCACCGCATCGGCCCGGACGAGCTGGCCCAGCAGGCGCGGCTCATGGTCGACGCTGGTGCCCAGTGCGTGTACGTCGTCGACTCGGCCGGCGCCCTGGTCCTCACGGACGCCCAGGCCCGGGTCCAGGCGCTGGTGAACGAGATCGGGCACGAGGCCCAGGTCGGCTTCCACGGCCACCAGAACCTTTCCCTCGGCGTCGCCAACTCCGTCCTGGCCTACCAGGGCGGCGCCCAGCAGATCGACGGCGCCCTGTGCGCGCTCGGCGCCGGCGCCGGGAACTCGCCGACCGAGGTGCTCGCGGCCACCTTCGAGCGCATGGGCATCCCTACCGGAGTCGACGTCGACCTCGCCCTGGCCGCCGCACAGGACGTGGTCAAGCCGTTCATCCCCCGGCTGCCGTGGATGGACCGTTCCTCGATCGTGCAGGGCTACGCAGGCGTGTACTCCAGCTTCCTGCTGCACGCCGAACGCGCGGCGGAACGCTACGGCGTCCCCGCCCACGAAATCCTCCAGGAGGTCGGCGAGGCAGGTTATGTCGGCGGCCAGGAGGACATGATCATCGACATCGCGCTGCGCCTCGCAGAGCAGCGCGAGAAGGCGGGGGCAGTCGGATGACCTGGGATCTCGACCGCGCCGCGACGGCCCTGCTGGAGGCGGAGGACACCCGCACCGGCCGTGGCCCGATCACCGACAACTGGCCCGAACTCGACCTGGACACCGCCTACGCGCTGCAGGACGAGACTCTGCAGCGCAGGCTCAACCGGGGCGAGCACATAGTCGGCATCAAACTCGGCCTGACCTCGCGGGCCAAGCAGCAACGGATGGGCATCGACGTCCCGCTCACCGCCTGGCTGACCGACGCGATGCTGCTGCCAGCCGGCGTGCCGGTCCCGCAGGACAAGCTGATCCACCCGCGCGCCGAACCGGAGATTGTGTTCGTCATGAAGGACCGGCTGGCCGGCCCCGGCGTCACCGCCGCCACCGCGCTGGCCGCGGTCAGCTCCGTGCACGGCGGTATCGAGGTGATCGACAGCCGTTACCTCGACTTTCGGTTCAAGCTGCCCGACACCATCGCGGACAACGCCTCCTCCGGCCGCTTCGTCACTGGCCCTGTTGGCGTACCGCCCGAGACGCTCGACTTGGCGATGGAGGCATGTCTGGTCGAGGTCGACGGCCAGGTCGCCGACAGCGCGACCGGCGCGGCCGTCCAGGGCCATCCCGCTGAGGCGCTGGCTCTGGCCGCCAACGAACTGGGTCGCCGGGGCATGGCGATCGAGCCCGGCTGGCTCGTGCTCACCGGCGGCATGACCGACGCCGTACCTGTGCCGCCCGGCACTACCGTCGCGGTGCACTTCACCCACCTCGGTTCGCTCCACCTCACAGGAGGCTGACATGCCGCTCATCGAAGTCACGCTGGTCAACGGCCGCACGCCGGAGGAGATCCGTCTGCTGATCCACGAAGTGACCGAGGCTGTGGTCGAGGCGCTGGACGTGCCGAAGCAGAGCGTGCGTGTTGCGGTGCGGGAACTGCCGAAGACGCACTGGGCGGCCGGCGACGTCACCATCGCCGAACGCGAGGCGGCCCAGGCCGCAGGAGGAAGCAGCTGATGGAGTCCTACGGCCATGTGATCGACGGCGAGGAGACGGCCTCCGTCTCGGGCGCCACCTTCTCTTCCTTCGATCCGTACACCCGCCAGGCCTGGGCGGAGGTGGCCCTCGGCGACGGGTCCGATGCCGACCGCGCGGTGACAGCGGCTCGTCGCGCGTTCGACACCGGGCCCTGGCCCCGGATGGGCGCGGCCGAGCGGGGTCGCATCCTGCACCGTTTCGCGGACCTGATCGAGGCTCATGCCGACGACCTCGGCATGGCGGACACTCAGGACATGGGCAAGCCGATCACCCAGTCCCGCGGCAACGACGTCCCCCGTACGGCGGCGAACTTCCGTTTCTTTGCCGACCATGCAAGGCTGTCCACGTCCGAGGCGTACCCGATGGACACCGGCCACCACGCCTACACCCGCTTCGACCCGGCCGGCGTTGTCGCGGCGATCGCCCCGTGGAACTTCCCGATGATGCTGGAGAGTTGGAAGGTCGCACCGGCTCTCGCTTGGGGCAACACCGTGGTGTTGAAGCCGGCCGAGGACACTCCCGTCTCGGCCACCCTTCTCGCCCGGCTGGCCCTCGAAGCGGGCATGCCGCCGGGCGTGTTCAACGTCGTCCACGGCTATGGCCCCGACTCGGCGGGCCAGGCCCTGACCGAGAACCCCGCCGTGGACCGCATTACCTTTACCGGTGAATCGGGCACCGGCCGCATCATCGCCGCGGCCGGCGCCCGCAACCTCACGCCGGTCAGCCTCGAACTAGGCGGCAAGGGCGCCAACGTGATCTTCGCCGACGCCGATCTGGACAATGCCGTCGACTGGTCCATCAGGGCTGTTTTCACCAACTCGGGCCAGGTGTGCCTGGCAGGCTCCCGGCTCTACGTCCAGAGGGAGATCTACGACGAGTTCCTGACCCGCTTCGTCGCGGCGGCGGACGCGATGGTCGTCGGGGACCCCAAGAACGAGGCCACGCAGATCGGACCCCTTGCCTCCGCCGAGCACCACGCCAAGGTCGCAGGCTACGTCGACACGATCGCCGAGAATGGCGGTGCCCTGCGTGCCGGTGGTCGTGGGGAGGGTTGGACGATCCGTCCCACGGTGATCACTGGCATGGACCAGAAGGCTCGTCACGCGCGTGAGGAGATCTTCGGTCCTGTCGTCGTGGTGATCCCGTTCACCACTGAGGCCGAGGCGGTCGAGCTGGCCAACGATACGCCGTACGGCCTCAACGCGATGTTGTTCACGGAGAACCTGCACCGCGCGCACCGGGTCGCGGCGGCACTGCGGGCGGGGACGGTCTGGGTCAACTGTTTCTTCGTACGAGACCTGAGAGCGCCGTTCGGCGGTGCCGGCGACTCGGGAATCGGCCGGGAGGGGGGCAATTTCAGCCGGGAGTTCTTCACCGAGCCCAAGGCGGTGGTGATGCAGATCGACCCGGCCGCAGACGGTCGTTGAACACAGTAGCCTGCCCCGCGCCGAGCGGGGCAGGCGTCAACGACGCTGCGGTTCCCCTCAGTTGGGGGAGCGCGGCGTCAGGCGGATGATCGGCAGTTCCCTGTCGGTCTTCACCTGGTACTGCGCGAAACGGGGCATGGCGGTAGTGATCTGCCGCCATGCCTTTTCGCGTTCCTCCCCCTGGAGCTGCTCGGGGATGACATCCGTGGTGACGCTGCCGATCTCCACCCGCACCTTGTCGGGATGAGTCCCGAGGTTGTAGTACCACGCTGGGTTCTTCGCCGCCCCGGCTGCCGAGGCCACGATCAGCCAGCCGCCGTCCTCGCTCGGAAACCACGCCACCGGTGTCGAACGGGGTTCCCCGCTCTTGCGGCCGACGGTCGTCAGCACCAGCGCGTCCATACCCATCAGCTTGGCGTTCCCCTTGCGGCGGATACGCCACATGGTGATTTTGTTGAACCACTTGAGCGCGCGGCCGGGCTGACGGGTACCACGGGTGCCCGAAGGTGTATCGAAGCTCATGTGACCTCCCGACAAGCAAAGTATTTGCCTGACAATCGTTGGTCAACCAATAATGCGCCTATGGGATCCACTCGGCTGACAGTCGACCCCGGTCCGGCAGACGCGTTCGACGAGCGCCTCCCAGCTGCCGGCCAGTCGCTCGACGTGGTGTCCGGAGTCGGCCTCGTCGGGCATGGACAGGTAGAGCAGGATCGGAGCTTCGAGGGCGGCGGCGAGCTGGACCGCCAGCGTGCCGAGGTCCCTGATGCCGGGTTGTGTGTGTCGCAGGAGCATGCAGATGTGGGTCTGGGAGATGCTTGCTTCCCCGGCCGGGACCGGTTGGTTGCGGTCGAGCGCGGCCCGGGCGATCGCGAGGTGGGCCATCAGGAAAGTGATCCGGGCACGACCGTAGGCGATCAGTCGCTCGACGGGTTCTGCTCCGGGGCCCAGCGGGGGCGGCCCGGACAGCACGCTCTCCTGGAAGGCGCGCTCATCGTCGTCCAGGACCGCGTGGAAGATCCCCGCGCGGGTGCCGAACCGACGGAACACGGTTCCTTTGCCCAGGCCCGACCGCTCGGCCAGCCCGTCCATGGTCACCTTGTCGACTCCGGACTCGGCGATCATCTCCCGCGCCGTGCTCAGTAGACGCAGGCGATTGCGTGCAGCGTCTGCCCGCTCCGTGCGCGGCTTGCCCAGGGGAACCATGACTCTGTCCACGCGGTACAGCCTACGGCACAAAGGTCTAAGCGGGGTGAAGTCCGGTTCTGCTATCGTCGAAATCGACGGGTCCCCGGCGTGCCCTGACGGGCCGTACGGGTCGCGGCCCCGGTTGTGGCCGGCAGCAGTCCAGACTCATGCACAGAACGGATCCCCCTTGTGAACGCATCAGCGAACGCTGCCTCCAGTGGTTCGGCAGCCCCCAAGAAGCCCAAGCAGCGGCTGAACGGAGTCGTGGACCGGAGCCTCGTCGTTGCGACGACGCCGATCCAGCGGCTCGATCTGTCATCCAAACGACTCCTCGTCGTCGGCGGGACGAACGGCCTCGGCCGGGCCGTCGCGCAGCAGGCACTGGAGCGGGGTGCCAAGGTGACCGTGGTCGGCCGTACCTTCCGGGACAGTCCGTCGACCCGACTGACCTTCGAGCGGGCTGACTTGTCGTCGATGCGCGAGGCGGTCCTGCTGGGTGACGAGCTGCCGGCGGAGTCCTATGACGTCGCCTACTTCTCCCTCGGGATCATGGCGGCCAAGGCCCGGGAGGAGACCGTCGAAGGTGTCGAGCGGGACATGGCCATCAGCTACCTGAGCCGTCTGGCCGTACTCCAGGGGCTGAGTTCCAGGCTGGGAACCGGGCGCCCCGACGGGACGCCGCAGTCGCGCGTCTTCGTCATGGGTGCTCCCGGTACCGGGAACATCGGCGACCCCGACGACCTGAACGCGGAGAAGGGCTACAAGTCCTTCGTGTCGCATTCGAACACCGTCGCGGGCAACGAGATGCTCGTGCTTGCCGGACCCGACAGGCTGCCCGGCCCGGCGTACTTCGGCCTGAACCCCGGCTTCATTAAAACCGGTATCCGGTCGAACTATCTGGGTGAGGGCAGTGTCGCCCACCGCATGGCCGAGGGTTTGGTCGGTCTGCTGGGGCCGTCGCCGGAGACCTATGCGGAGCGGATCGTGCCGCTCCTGTTCGCTGACGCCCTCGAGGGTCGGACAGGGCTCATGTTCAACAACAAGGCCCAGGTGATCCGGCCGACCGAAGGTCTCGACAAGGGCTATGTCGACCGCTACATGTCGGCGTCGGAAGCCCTCCTGCGGCGCGCATTGAGCTGACGTCGGTGTGGCCCGGGGGAGCGTCTCGAAGGAGACCTTCGAGCGCCTGGCGGCGTCCTCCTGCCACCGACTGGCCCGAGTTGACAGACGGACATCCCGATTCGGGCTGGGTGAGGAGAGCCGAGGGGAGTCTTAGGCAAAAGTTCTGGTACTTGCCGCCTCCCGACCTGTCTTAATTTGGCCGGGCAATGATCTATTTCTTCTGGAGAGGTTAAAGCCTGCGGGCGGGTTCGCCGTGTCTGAGTCCGCGGTAAAGCGGGAGATGGGACTGTACTTGCACCCGGATGTGTCTAAGCCTGGGTTGTCACCTGCGGGTATCCAGTAACATATTGGTTGGCCCACAATTGGTCAACCAATAAACAAGTCCAACCTTGCCGTGAGTATCTCGGCTCGCCATCTGGCGGAACGGAGCGATGAGCGCGATGACCACCCCTTCCACGGAGACCGGATTCGCCGAGTGGACCGAGTTGGACCAGCGGGCCGTCGACACCGCCCGCGTCCTGGCCGCCGATGCCGTACAGAAGGTCGGAA